>PATB01000033.1 GCA_002712255.1 Alphaproteobacteria bacterium | reverse complement strand
TCAAATAAGATAAAGGTTTTACTGGAAAACCTGAGGGGGTTTGTTTGAAAAAAAAAATATTGATAAGGAATTAAAGACTCTTGAAGAAAGTTTAGAAAAAGAGACCAATTGGGATGATTATGAGAAAATAAACAAAAATTTAAAAAAAAAAAATTACCTTTCTAATTTCATCAAATCTCTTAACAATCTTGAGCAAAACTTTTTAGATACAATAGAATTAATTGAAATTACTGATGAAACAAATAATCCAAAATTATTTGGAGAACTTGAAGGTGAATTAAAACTTATTGAAAAAAGAATAAGTATACTTTATTTAGAAACTTTAATGTCTGGTAAGGCAGATAATAAAAATGTTTTGGTTGAAATACATTCAGGTGCTGGAGGAGTTGAATCTCAGGACTGGGTAGAAATGTTGTTAAGAATGTATTCAAGGTGGGCGGAATCCAAAAACTTTTCTTTAAGTTTAGTTGATCAAAGTATTGGAGAGGAAGCAGGATTAAAGTCTGTCACAATCAGGATCGAAGGAGAAAATGCATATGGATGGTTAAAACTTGAAAGTGGAGTTCATAGATTAGTTCGTATATCTCCATTTGATTCGCAATCAAGAAGACATACAAGCTTTGCATCTGTTTTTTGTTATCCGGAGGTAGATAATACAGTTAATATTAATATTGCTGAAAAAGATTTAAGGATTGATACTTACAGGGCATCTGGAGCTGGAGGACAACATGTTAACAAAACAGATAGTGCTGTTAGAATAACTCATTTACCTTCTAATATTTCAGTGCAGTGTCAAAGTAGCAGATCACAACACCGAAATAAAACTATGGCAATGGAAATGCTAAAGTCAAAGATTTACGATATTGAATTAAAAAAAGAAGATGAAGAAAATAAAAAAAGTCGATCTGAAAAAGGTGATATAAGTTGGGGTAACCAGATAAGATCGTATGTAATGCAACCTTACACGATGGTAAAAGATCATAGAACTAATACAGAAATATCTGATGTATCCTCAGTTTTAGATGGAAATATTGAGAAGTTTTTAGAGAGTCAACTTACAAAATTTAGTTAAGAAAGGTTTGAAATATGATCAAAAACTTCTTGAACATGATTTTTAACTTTTACTTTTTTCCAAACATAGATAAGACTAAGGTTTTCATCAAATAAAAAAGTAGATCTTTCAATTCCCATATATTTTTTTCCATACATAGATTTTTCTATCCAAACTCCAAACATTTCACAAAGTGAGCCGTCCTCGTCGGCTGCTAGTTCTATTTTAAGATTATGTTTTTGAATAAATTTGCTATGCTTTAGGATACTATCTTTAGATACGCCAATAATAGAAACATTTAATTTTTCAAATTTTTTTTTGAAACTTGTAAAATCTATAGCTTCGGTGGTACAGCCTGGTGTATCATCTTTAGGATAAAAATAAATTATAACTTTCTTTCCAGTTAATTCTTTTTCGGTTAAAACAGTGTTATTATCAACCGTAAGTTTTATGTTTTTAAGCTTTTGTCCAATTTTCATAAAATTATGCTTTGTTAAAATTACTACTTTTTAGTTATAGTAAAATTAAAATATCATGAAAATAAAATATTTAAAAAATATATCATTTTTTTTTTCAATTTTGTTTCTCTTTTTTGTTACTATTTTAGTAATTCTGACAATAATAATATCTTACAAGCCAATTAAACTTAATTTTACAAATTATTTTGATAGGGAAAGCAAATTTTTTAAAAAAACAGATATTAAAGAAATAGGTGATATTTATATTAGCTTTAATAAATCCTCAAAAAATTTTGAATTGCTAATAGAAGACTTATTAATCCAAGAAACATATCTTCCAAACACACTTATAAGTCTAGATTTTACATTTTCAGAAACTATATTTGATACGTCAATAAAAATCTTTGATGCTGACATTACTGTAAGAGAAGAAAATAATTTTGATAAAGAGAATATAAACAAGGATGATTTAATAAAATTAATGTCTAAAAAAATATTTTTTTTAAAAAACTTTAATGTTATTGAACTAATAAACTCCAAGTTGCAGATATACGTAAATGAAAATTTCTCATTAAAATATTCCGTTGATTTGAATATAAAAAATGATGCAGCATTTGTTTTGTTAAGTGAGTTATCTTCAAAAGATAATTTTATTACAATAAATTTTGATTTTTCAGAAAATTTTCATTTTAATTTTAATGCAGATAATTTTAACATAGATTTTGTAAGTTTTTTTTTTCCCAAAGATTTTTTATACCTGGATAATTTAAAGATTTCAGGATCATCCAATATATTAATGACTAAAGATTCAAAAATCGAAAATTTTGATTTTAATTTATTTTTAAATGGAAAAATTTCTTATGAAACTAACTTTGATAAAAAGATATTAAATTTTAATAAAGATAAATTGTATGGAATTTTTAACGATAATGAACTAACTGTTTCATTTAATTTTGATGATACCAAATCCATTTATTCAATTGGAATAAAAACAAAAATTAAAAAAACTAACCCTACATTCTTTCTAAAAATTAACAGTATTTTTGTAAAAAATCTTCTAAAAATTTGGCCAAAAAATCTTATGAATTCAACCTTTTATTGGATGAATGAAAATTCTAATGGAACACTTGAAAATGTAATTTTAGAAGTCGATTTTAATTTAAATAATAAAAAAGTTCAAATAATGAACGTTAGTGGAAAGTTTAAGTGTAAAAATATAAGAATTACTTACATGGAAAATATGCCTGAAATTAAAAATATTAATGGAAATGCAAGAATTGAAAATTCCAGAGTAATTTTTGATGTAGAAAGTGGTAATTCCAAAAATTTAGAAGTTATTTCTGGAAATATTGATCTTTATAATTTAGATACAGACTTTGAAAAGGCTAAGATTGATTTAAATATTGTTTCTGAAAATAATTACGTTGTTGATTATTTAAAATTAACTGAAATTGATCAAGATAATTATAATAAATTAAATGATATTCTTGGGAATGTTGATCTAAATTTAAAACTTAATTTTCCTCTTTTGGTAGATTTGAAAGCTGAAGAAATAAATTATTCAGCTAATGCTAAAATAAAGGATGGTAATTACAAATTATTTGATAACCAACATGAATTAGAGGATTTAGATATTGAAATAAAAGTAAACCCAGATTTGGTAAATTTTTTTGGTGAAGGATATCTTTTAGATTCTAAAGTTGAATTTACAGGCAATCAAATTGTTAGGGATAATGATATAGTTGATGAAATTGAGGGTAAATTCCAACTTGAGTCTAAACAATTAAAAAAATTCTTACCTCATGAAATTGTTGAGGAATCATCAGGTATTTTACCAATAAACTTCTCGTATGTTAAAGGTAAAGATAACTTTAAATTTGAGGGGGTAGGTGAAACTGAACAATTAACCTTATTATCTAAATTTTTAGGAAATGATTTAAACTTCTCCAATGGAAAGCTTAGGTTTGTAATTAGTCCTTATGGTGAAAATATTTCAGGTTTTTTAGATATTAAAACTAAAAATATAGATATAGAAATTAATTCAATTTTATCTGATTTTGAATTACAAAACCTAGAGATTTTAAAATTTAAATCACCTAATCAAGATTTTTCTTTATCAATGAAAAAGCAAGATTTTACCAAAATTAATATCAATGGAAATAAGATTTCAATTCCAACAATTAAACTCGGTGAAAATTCAAGATTTAGTAATTTTGATAATGTTCAATTTAATATGAATCTTTCTGAAATTATTATTGGAATGAGTAAATTTTATAACCCTGATGTAAATTTCAAAAAAAATGAAGGTAAGTTTGTTAATTTATTTGCAAGGCTTGATGGGGAAAAAGATTACCATACGATAAATTTAAAAGATGAAGAAAATAAAAAAAAGTTTCTTTTAGAAACAAATTTTGCGCCAGGGTTATTTAAAATTTTTGATGTAGATTTGAAAATTAATACTGGGAGTTTGAAAATAGAAGGAGAAAAAACAAACGATACTGATATTTATAAGGGTAATGTTGCTGGTAAGGACTTTGTCTTTTTAGATGCACCATTTCTTGCAAATTTTATAACTTTATTTTCACTACAGGGTCTGGCTCAAAAACTGAAAGATGGTGGAATTATTTTTGAAAGTCTTAAAGGAAAATATGAATTTTCTGATGATAAACTTAGAGTGATTGACAGCCTTTTGAAAGGGAGTGAACTCGGTATTCAATTTGACACTGTAGTTGGGTTTGAAAACGATTATTTTTTAACTACTGGGTCTGTAATACCAGCATACACCATAAATACTTTGTTGACAAAATTTCCAATTGTAGGAGATATTATAACAGCAGGATCACCTGAGGATGGTCTTATAGGGGCAAAATTTAAGGTAGAGAAGGAAAATGGTGAATACAAAATTTCCTACAACCCAATCTCAGTTTTTGTTCCCAATCTAATCAAAAACTTTTTAGGAGATTAGTTCAACTATACCGAACTTTTTCTTCCCAACAAATACAATTAAATATTGATTTTTTTGATTTTCTTCTTTGATAAAAGATTTTTGATCGATGAGAAAATCTCTGTTATTAATAACTTTTTTATTGATTTTGACAGCATTTTGATCAATTAGTCTTTTTGCTTCTCCATTAGAATTACAAAGTTTTAAATCTATTAAGATTTGTTTAAGAGATAGGCCTAAGTCTATTTGATTTTTTTTAACAATAATTTTATTTTCTGAATCTTTAAGTGTATTTAAATCAAATATATTTGATGAAAGTACAGATTTTGCTTCTTTGGCAACTTTATCAGCCTTTTCTTCACTATGACATAACTTGGTAACTTCATTGGCAAGTAATATTTTTGCATCGTTAAGCTCTTCACCTTTAAGTTTTTTTAATTTTTCAATTTCTTTATTTTCTAACTCTGTAAATAAATATAAAAATTTGATTACGTCACTATCTGATGTATTTCTCCAATATTGCCAAAAACTACTGATATCTAATTTATCTTCTGATAACCATATTGCTCCATCCTCAGTTTTTCCCATTTTTTTTCCAGAAGATGTTGTAATCAGTGGGGTGGTAATTCCAAAAACTTCATCATTATTCATTTTTCTAATCAAGTCTATTCCAGATACTATATTTCCCCATTGATCGGAGCCACCAAATTGGATTTTACATTTATATTTTTTTTTTATTTCTAAAAAATCATATGCTTGCAATAATGAGTAATTAAATTCTAAAAAACTAAGATTTTGTTCTCTATTAAGTCNTTGTTTAATAGATTCGAGGGACATCATTTTATTAACAGAAAATTTACTTCCTATTTCTCTTAAAAAATCAATGTATTTTAAATTTATTAACCAATCATAATTATCAATTAACAAAGCACTATTTGAAGAATTGAAAGATACAAATTTTTTAAAAAGTTCTTTTAGTTTTTTTTTATTTTTTTTTATATCCTCTTCACTAAGAATTTTTCTTGTTTCATCCTTTCCAGACGGATCACCAACAAGNGTNGTGCCACCACCCAATAACAGAATTGGTTTATGACCAAATTTCTGAAAAATTCTTAAAAGCATGAGTGGAAGNAGTGAGCCAGCATGAAGACTATCTGATGTACAATCAAAGCCAATATAACCTAAGGTTGATTTTTTTAGAAGTTCGTTAACACCAGATTCATTGGTACATTGATGAAGGTATCCTCTTGAACTTATATATTTTAAAAAATCATTCTTCATAGTTTATACTGTGGTTATAATATTTTAATATGAAAAGAAAAGTATTTTATGTATTAGGCATAATGAGCGGCACATCAATTGATGGGCTAGATTTTTCTTTAATCAAATCAGATGGTGTTAAACATGTAGAAATTATTAAAAATCAATATTTTAAATTTAATAAACAGATTAGAGATGAAATAACAAACCTAATTAAATTTTACAATTTACAAAAGAAATTTATTAAAAATAAAAAATTTTGTGAAGTAGATTCAAAATTTACTAAGTATGTAATTCTAAAAATAGAAAAATTCTTATCAGAAATAAAAGTGAAAAGAAAAAGAATTGATTTAATTGGATTTCATGGCAATACAGTTATACATAACCCCCAAAAAAAAACTTCAGTTCAACTTGGAAACCCAATTGAAATTGCAAAAAAAACACAATTCCCGGTTGTTGCTCATTTTAGAAAAAGAGATATTCAATCTTTAGGTGAAGGTGCCCCACTTGTGCCAGTTTACCACAGGGCAATTTTTTCAAAATCAAGCAAAAATATTGTTGTTGTAAACATTGGTGGAATTTCAAATTTTACATTTTTATCTGGTAAAGTTAATATCTTAGCCTCAGATATTGGTCCAGGAAATACACTTATAGANAGAGTAAGTATGTTGAAATTTGATAAAAATTTTGACAAAAACGGATCATTAGCTTCAAAAGGAAAAATAAATTATAAACTTGTNAAAATGTGGATGAAAAACACCCTNTTCAAAACTCCTTTTCCTAAATCGTTTGATATTAAAAATTTTAAGTTAGAACAGTTTTCTCAAAAAAACGAATTAAGTGATTTGAATTATCTAAGATCTCTTACGTATCTTACTGCAAAATTAATAAGTAGACTTGAATATCAACTAAAGAAAAAAATAGATTTTTGGGTTTTTTCTGGAGGTGGAACTAACAATTTGACTTTGATGAGTGATATAAGGAATCTTATTGGATATAAAAAGGTATTTATTTCAAATGAATTAGGTTTTGATTCTTCATACATTGAGTCGTCAGCATTTGGTTTTATTTCTGTTAGAACTTTAAAAAAACTACCATCAGCATTTCCAACTACAACAGGCTGTAAAAAAAAAAATATTTGTGGAGATATTTACAATCCTTAGATTAACTATTTTTGCAATAAGCTTTGACCTTTTCTATAACTTTTACTTCATTATTAGTAAAAAAATGATCAGATGATTTAATAACCTCTTGTTTCACTTTTATGGATTGTTGCTGATTTAATCTTTTAACTACGTCTTTAATTAAATCAACCTCTATTAAGCTATCTTTGTCTGCATTAATAATAACACCTGAGGCAGGACATGGAGCCAAGAAATTAAAATCATACTTTCCAACAGGTGGGCTAATTAAAACAAATTTTGGAATTTCTGGCCTTCTCATTAATAACTGCATTCCAATCCATGCACCAAATGAAATCCCACAAATCCAATATTCTTGAGATTCTGGGTTTTGATTTTGTAACCAATCCAAGGCGATTGCGGAATCGGCTAATTCTCCTTCACTTCCATCATGTTCTCCGTCCGACTTACCTACACCTCTGAAATTAAATCTTAAACTTGAAAAACCATGGTCTGAAAATAGTCTGTGTAACTTTAGTGATAACGGGTTATTCATGTTTCCACCATGACCAGGGTGTGCGTGTAAAATTAATATTGATGGGGAAGTTGAGTTATTATTGTGCGTATAATGAGCCTCTAGTCTTCCAACTGGGCCATTTAATAAAATTTCCGGCATTTATACTTGACTAAAATAGTAGGATATATTATCTATTTACTTATATATTATAATTAATTAGAAATGTCAAAAAAAATATTAAAACTTGTATATTCTGATCTTAAAGCCGCAAAAGAGAGAGATCCTGCTGCAAGGTCAATTCTTGAAGTTCTTTTCACTTATTCAGGTTTTCATGCTTTGTGTTTTCATAGATTTTGTCATCTACTATGGAAATTAAAAATAAAATTTTTAGCACGTTTTATTAGCAATCTTTCCAGGATTTTGACATCAATTGAAATACATCCTGCTGCATCAATAGATGAAGGGTTTTTTATAGACCATGGAGCAGGGTTAGTTATTGGAGAAACATCCACAATAGGAAAAAACGTCACGATTTATCAACAAGCAACTTTAGGAGGAATATCCCCTTCGATTAATTCAGCATCACAAAGAAATATCAAAAGGCATCCTTCAATTGGTGATAATGTTATCATTGGGTCAGGAGCACAAATTCTTGGACCTATACATATTGGAAAAAACTCAAGAATTGGGGCAAACGCTGTTGTCATAAGAGATGTTCCCGATAACATGACTTATGTTGGAGTTCCGGCTAGGAAATTAGATTCTCCTATAAATAAAGAATCATTTGAAGCTTATGGTATTTCAAAGGGTAAAATTGATGACCCAAACAAAAAAAGTATTTTAGCACTTTTTAACGAGTTACATTTGCTGAATGAAAAAATTTCATCTTTAGAGTCAAAAATTTCTAAGACTTCTTCGAAGAAAAATGATTTTAATTTAAAGTTAAAAAAGATTAAAACAACGAAAAAGGGAGAAGGGTTGTAAAATGAAACTTACTTCTAAAGGAAGATTTGCTGTAACTTCTTTGGTTGACATGGCCATAAATTCAAATGGAAACAAACCAATTAGTCTATCGGAGATTTCCCAAAGACAAAATATATCTCTAGCGTTTCTAGAACAAATTTTTGCACTACTTAAAAAGAGAGAAATCGTAAAAGGTATAAGAGGTCCTGCAGGGGGGTATATTTTTGCAAGAGATCCTTCATTTATTATGGTCTACGATGTGATTGATGCAATTGAGGAAGAGCTTAAAATAACAAGATGTAATGGAGTTGAAACTAGTTGTCTATCAACAAAAAGAAAAACTAAATGTCTAACACATAACTTGTGGAACAATCTAACTGACCATATTTCTTTCTTTTTGAGTTCGGTTTCAATTAAGGATGTCAGAGATAATAGTTATGAATCTTTATTTAAAATAAAAGAAAAGGATGGTTTTGAGTCAAATAACCAAAGAAATATCTGATTGAAGGTTTTATGAAAATTGTAATTGTAATTAAAAAATTTTTAACCAAGTATGTGATATAAGAAGGATACGATATAATGATAAAGAATATTTACTTTGATTATCAAGCAACAACTCCAGTTGATCCTAGAGTAATAAAAAAAATGTTGCCTTATTTCGGTGAAATTTACGGCAATCCTCATTCCAGAAACCACTCGTATGGTTGGGAAGCTGAGGAAGCGGTCGAAATTGCAAGAGAAAATGTTGCAAGCATTATTAATGCTAACCCAAAAGAGATAATTTTTACGTCTGGAGCAACTGAATCAAATAATCTCGCTATAAAAGGACTAGCAGATTTCTATGGAGATAAAAAAAATCATATAATCACATGTATCACTGAGCATAAATGTGTGCTTGAATCTTGCAGATTTTTATCTGAAAAAAAAGATTTTGATGTCACTTATCTTCCAGTTATGTCTGACGGTCTTATCGATTTGTCAGAGTTAAAAAAAGCGATTACTCCTAAAACCTTGCTAGTTTCGATAATGGGCGTTCACAACGAGATCGGGGTCATCCAACCATTAAAAGAAATTGGAGAAATTTGTAGGAAAAATGATGTTTTTTTCCATACAGATTGTGCTCAAGCCGTTGGAAAAATTGACCTAGATGTTAATGACATGAATATAGATTTAATGAGTATATCAGGTCATAAAATGTACGGTCCAAAGGGTGTAGGTGCTCTTTATGTGAGAAGAAAGCCAAGAGTAAGAATATCTGCGATGATGAGTGGTGGAGGACAAGAAAGAGGTATGAGATCTGGGACTCTATCCCCAGCTCTTTGCGTTGGATTAGGTGAGGCGTGTAAAATATATTCTGAGGAAATGAGTTCAGAGAATAAAAAGTTAATAAAACTAAAAAACCTTTTGCTCGATGGAATAAGAAGTAAATGTGATGAAATTTATTTGAATGGTTCTGAGAAGGAAAGAGTTCCAGGAAATCTAAACTTAAGTTTTGCTTATATTGAAGGTGAGTCATTGATGATGGGTATAAAAAACCTAGCCGTATCTTCTGGTTCAGCATGTACATCTGCTTCTCTAGAACCATCATATGTCCTTAAAGCATTAGGCGTAGAAGAGGAGCTCGCACACACAAGTCTTAGAATAGGTCTTGGTAGATTTACAACTGAAGATGATGTAAAAAAGGCAGTAAAGAAGATTGTTAATGAAGTTAAAAGATTGAGAGCTCTCAGTCCACTCTGGGAAATGGCCCAGGATGGAGTGGACTTAACTAAAATAAACTGGGCAGCACATTAATTATTTTTTGAAAGGAGAAAATAATGGCATACAGTAAAAACCTAATTGATCATTATGAAAACCCAAGAAATGTTGGTTCTTTAGATAAAGAATCAAATGAAGTTGGTACAGGTCTTGTTGGAGCACCNGCATGTGGAGACGTTATGAAACTACAGATAAAAGTAAGTGATTCTGGTATTATAGAAGATGCTAAGTTCAAAACTTTTGGATGTGGTTCAGCAATAGCATCGAGCTCTTTAATNACTGAATGGGTTAAAGGTAAAAGTGTAGATGAAGCTCACTCCATTAAAAACACTGAAATCGCTAATCACTTAGCTTTACCACCAGTTAAGATTCATTGCTCGGTTCTGGCTGAGGATGCAATAAAAGCAGCTATTGCAGATTACAAAGATAAAAATAAAAAATGATTACTGTCACTTCTAGCGCTATTGANCACATTAAAGAATTGATCTCTTCAAGAGACAAAGANACNTTAGGTGTTAAAGTTGGAATCAGNACCAAAGGATGTTCAGGACTTTCATATACCATGCAATTTGTAGATAAAGTTGATAGTAATGATGAAATTCTTACCTTTGAAGATGTTAAGATTTTCATAGATAAAAAAGCATCTTTATTTTTGATTGGAACGCAAATGGATTATATTAAGGGCGAGTTGGAGTCGGGTTTCAAATTTATCAATCCCAACGAAAAAGGTAGATGTGGTTGCGGCGAGTCTTTTCATGTTTAAAAAATAAATGGAATCTAAAAATCCTTGCTGGAGTTGTGAAAGAGAAACCGAAATTGTGCATTTTAGATGCAAGGTATGTAATAAAATACAAAAAATTGGCAAAACAGATCCCTATGATATTTTCTCTTTAAAAAAAAAATATTTGATTGATTACGACGAACTTGAAGCTAAATATTTTCAATTACAAAATATATTTCATCCAGATAAATTCATAAACTCAGTTAATGAAGAAAAAAAAATATCAGCAATTGAATCTTCGAATATAAATAATGCTTATAANATATTAACTGACAATGTAAGTAGAATAGATACATTGTTGAAATCAAATGGTTTGAAAAAAAGTTTTGATAATGAAAAATCATTTAGTAATAATGATTTACTAGAAGAGGTAATGGAGTTGCAAGGCAGATGTATGTCAATTGAAAATGATAATCAAAAAAAAAAAATAAAATCAGAAATAAAAAAAAAAATTAAAGTAATAGAGTCACAAATAAATGAATATTTTGAGAAAAAAAAATTCGTCGAGGTAAAGAGTCTGAGTATAAAGTTATCGTATTTAGAAAAAATAAATAAAAATTTAAAATAATATGAATCTAATAAATATTGAAGAACCAAGTAAATCAATTTCATCACAAAAATGTCTTGGAATAGACTTTGGAACAACTAATTCTGTTTGTTCAATAAAAATAAAGGATAAAATAATTTTTATTGAAGATAAAAAAAAAAAGAGTTTGATTCCTTCAATAGTTAATTTTAATGAAAAAATCAGGGTTGGAAATGAAGCCGAAATTTCTAAAAATATAGAAGATTGTGTTTTTTCAGTAAAAAGAAATTTTACTGAAAATCCAGATGAAAAAATAATAATTAATTCTAAAAAGGACGTCAAATCTTCTGTTGAAATTGCAAAAGAAGTTTTTTCTTATTTAAAAAATATTTGTGATGATTTTTTAAATGAACAAATAAGTGATTGTATAATAACTGTTCCTGCCTATTATGATGAAAGAGCAAGGTCTGGAATAATGAGATCAGCTTTAATGGCTGGGTTTAACGTTAGAAGACTAATAAATGAACCAACAGCTGCAGCCTTCGCTTATGGGCTTGACAAAAAAAAAAGAGGAAAATTTCTTGTTTATGATCTAGGTGGTGGCACCTTTGACGTCTCACTTTTAAATTTAAAAGACAATCTGTTTAAAGTTATAGGAACTAGTGGTGATTCAAAGTTAGGTGGAGATGATTTTGATGAATTATTACTTGATCATATTATTAGTGAAAATTTTACAATAACAAAAAATGAGCTTTCAAATCATGAATTAACATACCTATTAAAAGAGTGTAAATTGATTAAAGAAAAATCACAATCAGATGATAATTTCATTTCAGAAATATCTATAAATGGTAAGAAAAAAAAAATAAAAATCAAAGCAAAAATGATTGAAAAAATTCTAGATAAAATAATCACTAAAACAATTCTTATTGCAGACCAGCTTTTAAAAGATTGTGAAATAGATTTAGACGAGATAGATGGTTTTATTTTGGTTGGAGGTTCAACAAAACTTAAAATGATTCCAAAAAAAATTAAGGAATATTTCAAAAAAAATATCTACAACGATCTAGACCCCGATCGAGTTGTTTCTTATGGTGCAGCACTTCATGGTCATGAATTATTAAATGGCTCAAATAACCTTTTGCTTGATGTTACGCCACTGTCACTTGGCATTGAAACATTAGGGGGTCTAATGGAAAAAATAATACCGAGAAATTCAAATATTCCAATAGTTAAAGAACAAACTTTTACTACTAATGAAAATGGTCAAACTTCTATAAAAATAAAAATAATTCAAGGTGAGAGAGAAACTTCAGATAAAAATACATTACTTGGAGAATTTGTTTTGTCTAATATTGAACCTAAACCTGCAGGAATTCCTAGAATTAAAGTAAGATTCTCTTTAGATGTTGATGGGATACTATTTGTCTCAGCGATAGATGAATCAACAGGAAAAGAAACAAACTTAGTAATTAAGACAAGTCATGACTTATCAGTTGAAGAGATGAAAAAAATTGTTGAATCTAGTATTGAAAACGCAAAAGATGATATGGATGCTAGATTACTAATTGAATCAAAAATGAAGGCTTCGAGACTTATCAATGAAATTGAAAATGTAAAAGATAAAATAGAAAGTCTTTGCTCAAAAAAAGATATAGAAAATATCAATAAAACTTCTAATATGCTTAAAATGGAGTTAAAAACTAATAATAAAGACAAGATTGAAAATTTAGTTGAAATTCTAAATGAAAAAACGAAAGATTTTGCACAAAAACTGATTGATAAAAATTTTAAAAGTTTTGTTGGAAAAAATCTCGATACACTGGAGTAGTGATAAAATATGACAAAAATAATTTTTATTGAAGCTAACGGCACTGAAAAAGTAATAGATGCTCAAAATGGCTTGTCACTTTTAGAAGTTGCTCACAATAATGGAGTTTCACTTGAAGGTGCGTGTGAAGGATCTCTGGCTTGTTCTACCTGTCATATTATTTTAGAAAAAAAATTTTTTGATAAATTACCTGAACCTTCTGAAGAAGAGGAAGACATGTTAGATTTAGCTTGGGGACTTACACATACTTCAAGACTTGGATGTCAAATTATTATTGATGAAACTCACGAAGGAATGAAGGTTAAAGTACCATCAGGTACTAGAAATATGAGCATTGACTAATGAAATTAAAATGGAATAACTCTAGAGAAATAGCCATTCTTTTGGAAGAAAAATTTCCTGATGTAGATAATATTAATTTAAGATTTACAGATTTACATAAATGGATAGTCGAAATGGATGAGTTTCATGATAACCCTAGTGATTCAAATGAAAAAATACTTGAGGCCATTCAAATGGCATGGATAGATGAGAGAGATTAATGCAAATAGATTTTAAAGAAATTATTAAACTGAACAATCTTCCTAAAGTTGGTTCTAGAGTTTTAGTAGCAATGTCTGGGGGAGTTGACTCTTCAGTTGCTGCGGCACTCTTACACAATGCAGGCTATGAAGTTATTGGTGTTACTATGAAGTTATATGAAGCAAAAAAAACTGGAACTAAAACTTGTTGCTCTGGTGTAGATATTTCTGATGCAAGGAATACCTGTAAAAAATTAGGTATTAAACATTATATTCTTAACTTTCAAAATAATTTTAAAGAATTTGTAATAAATGATTTTGTTGAGAGTTACATTAATGGACAAACTCCCATACCTTGTATAAGGTGCAATCAAACTGTAAAATTTACTGACCTGATTGATTTCGCAAAGAAATTAAATTCTCAAATTCTAGTAACCGGACATTACGTTAAAAGGGTAGAGTCGAATGATGGAATTCATCTTTATCAAGCTAATGATGATTTAAAAGATCAAAGTTATTTTTTATTTGCAACTACACAAAAACAACTAAAGTTCTTAAGATTTCCTCTTGGTCATTTTACTAAAAAACAAATTAGGCAAATCGCAAAGCTTTATAACTTAGATGTAGCACAAAAACCTGACAGTCAAGATATATGCTTTATTCCAGATGGAAACTATAGAGACTTTATAAAAAAAAATATTTCAAATTCAGGACAGAAAGGGAATATTGAAACATTAGATGGAAAAATTCTAGGAACACATAATGGTATTTACGACTTTACAATTGGCCAAAGAAAAGGAATTGGGGTAGGGGGTATTAGTGGAAAAACAAATCATAAACCTTACTACGTATTAGATATTGATACAAAAATGAACAAAATTATTATTGGCCCAAAAGAGCATTTGAAAAAATATTATGTTTATTTAAGAGATCTAAACTTTTTCTCCAAAATAATCCCTTCAAAAAAATTTAGTGCTTTTGTTAAAGTAAGATCAAGAAAAAATTTAATTTCTGCACAAATTAAAGTTTCAAATATTTCAAAAAAAACTGGTATAGTGCAGCTATTGGAACCAGAATTTGGTATAGCCCCAGGACAAGCTTGTGTTTTTTATAATAATTTTAAAAAAGTTATTGGTGGTGGCTGGATAACTGCTGGTGAAGAAAAGCTATCATAAGTATATAAATGAATAAAAACACTCTTTACAATATTTTTTATTTCAATTATTAAATATATTATTTATTAACATTTACTTTTATTTTAAAAGTCTTTTGTTAATGAATTAAAGATTACATCATATCTAAGGCGGAGTAGCTCAGGTGGTTAGAGCAGCGGAATCATAATCCGCGTGTCGGGGGTTCAAGTCCCTCCTCCGCTACCATTAAATCCAGAGAGAATAGGGGTTTCCAAAGTTTGCATAACTAGCACCCTTAAAATAGATTGTTAAAAAGTAAATTATCAAACAAAGTGTTCTAATACCTAAAAAATATTTTTTAATGAGAATCAAGGTCCTTTTTAACGTCCTCATGATCTCCAGTAATAATATGGTGTTCACTTTTATTTTTTATCAACATCTCAAGTAATGGTATAAATAGTAAAGGAACGATACCACCAATAACAATACCGATTATCATACTTCTTATATGTGGGTCTAAATAACTAGCTATTAAATCTGCTAATATGTGAGACATCGCTGCTCCAATTATTCCCGCTATGTATCCGTTAGATATTATTTTTAAAAATCTATTTATACTCCAGCCAGAGTAATATCCAATTAACATTATTCCCACATGAACAAATCCAAAAATAAAACCTCTTAAATTACCAGAAAATTTTTCTAAATATGTTTCTATAAAAAATTCCATACACTAGATAATTCGCATTAATTAATATAGTATGTAAAAAGTAAATTTGTTAATTGTAATTTTTTTTATTTTTAAAAGTGTAAAATCATGATGTCAAAAAAAAATATCTTCCATGTAAGTTTTTTTGTCACAATTTTTTTTAGCATTTTTTTACAAGTTTCAATAGCAAAAAATTTTATCAAAATAAATTCTTATGAAATTTGTTCAAATGAGAATTCAGATAATGAAAATAGTGAACATAATTTTTTATGCGAATTTAACTGTTCTACATTTAAGTTTGATGAATTATCTTTAAAAGATCAAAACCCTTTATTTGTTTTTAACAAATTTGTTTACAACCAGACCTATTTAAAGGAAATATATTTTAAATTTTTTCTATCTCCTAAAAATAATTCTCCACCAAAAGCACTTTAATTTTTTTTTAATTTTTTATTTTTTCAATTTTTTTAATGGAGTTTTAAATGCTTGTAATTTATTTATTTTTTCTAATTTTCTTATTTAATAAAAATTTAAACGCCGATGAAATTCATTTTGCCGATAGCCACGGACCTATTACAGTGATGGGTGATCATATTCACAAAAAAAATGAATTTATGTTTTCTTTACGTTTTAGCAAAATGTTAATGAGTGATATGTTAAGTGGAACAAAAAAAATCTCTACAAATTCAGTAATGTCAGCTCCAAATGGGGCATCTGACGGGTCTGGAAGATATATGAATTCTCCTCTAACGATGAGAATGAACATGTATATGTTTGGTGCTATGTACGCCCCTACTAATAATTTAACTTTGATGGTTATGTCTAGTTATAATCAAAAGGAAATGATTTCTCAAAGAATGGCAATGGCAGGTGGAGCAAAATTTGATGTAAATTCTTCTGGTGTAGGTGATACAAGATTTTCAGGTTTATTTAAAATATTTAATAACGATTTTTTCAAAACTCACTTTGCTTTGGGCTTAAGTTTACCAACTGGTAGTATTGATGAAAGAGATACAACTCCGTCATCATTGAGTTCCCGATTAGGGTACAAGATGCAGAACGGATCAGGAACTTTTGATCCATTTTTTGTTTTAAATAATGTAAATAATTTTGGAAAAATTAAAATTGGTGAGCAATTTCATATAAAAAAACCTATTTTTGGGGATAATTCAAATGGTTATCATTATGGTATGTCAATAGATTCATCAATCTGGATATCTTACAGATGGATAGAGAATTTTAGTACATCTTTTAAGATTAATTATAATTATCTAGGGAAAATGAATGGTCATGACGATGAAATGAATAAACGTATGAACCCTGCAATGGATTCTAAAAATATTGGCCATCAAAAGTATAATATTAGCTTCGGTTTAAATTATGTTAACAGTAATGATTTTTTTAAAAATCATAGATTAGCTTTTGAGTTAGTATTACCTATTCATGAAAAAATTAGAGGAATACAAATGTCTGACGATTATAAAATAATGCTTGGTTGGCAATATAGTTTTAAAGGACTGTAAATGGGAGTAAAATAAGACAACTTATAAATAAATTTTTCACCAAATTCCTTTAACTTGTCAATATTTCGTTTTTTTAGTATTATGAGTATATGTTTTTATTAAAAAATACGAAAAAATTAAGAATTTTGGCTCTTCTTTTTTTCTTAACACCAGGGATGTCTCATGCTCTTAATATTTTTGAAATATTTTTGATTAAAACTGGTGTTGCTTTTGTTTACTATCAATATAATGATAAATCCTTAAATTATGAGAGTGATTTAGTAAAAAAAAATGAAGTATTAACAAATTTTTATCAAAATAAACTTTTTTCAATTAAATCAGATCAATTCAGAAATCTCCCTTTACAGCAACAAATGCTTGTTATCGAAGAACTTCATCTTCAAAAATAAATAAATTAAAATTAATCTATTGCATGTCGTTATAATATTATAGCATGGTTAGTGGTATGAGATTTTTTTTAATAATATTTTTATGCATCTTTTTATTAAGTCATAATGTAAAAGCAAATGCTTTCACTGAAATATTTGGTAGTGAAGGAGCAGCTGGTATTAAAAATCCCAAAATTAGAAGTTTAAGTTATGCTTTCCAGTATTTAACATTTACTGGATCCATTGGATTTCTTGGAAAGCAACTTTTTGATTCAGGTTTTCTTTCCCCTCTAAATTTAACACCTGATTCAATAAATAATTTATCGCCTCTTGGTTACAAGGATCATTTTTCAATTAACAACCATAATGCTGATATTTTAGCAGTTAAAGCGAGAGTAGATGAAGTAAACTTTGTTAACAACTTCAAGAACGATTTAACAAAAAATAAATTCTCTTTTAGGTCAATAGAGTTTAGAAACAATGGGAATTTTTCTAAAAGTATTTATAACTATGATGAAAGAGAAAAATTAATTGAAAGATATATCAATGATTAGAAGATTTATATTTTTTACCTTTTCAATTATTTTTTTATCAGGTTGTACCTTATCAGATTTTAATAGAGATAATTTCGTTAAAACATCCTCTTCCGCTGCAGGGGGTTATATAGGGTATCATTTATCAGACGGAGATTTATTTTCAACTTCAATAGGCTCTACTGTTGGACTTATCTTTGGTTCTTACCTTGCAGATTTTATAGGACAAGATGATTATTACTTTTATTCTCAAGAAACACTAAAAACACTGGAGATTAATGATAATAATCAATCTTTGGTTACAGGATATTGGAAAAATCCCAAGAGTGGAAATAATGGTGTTATTAAAATTAAGGGATATTATGGCCGACCTAATTGTAGGTTAATTGAACATATTTACATAAATAGTAATAATATAGCTCAAAACTCGTATGATACAGCTTGCAGAGAAGAAAGTGGTCAATGGGCAATGATAAAATAATTTAAGTTTATTTTTCTGTAAAATCTATTATATCATATATTTATGATATTAATCTCTCCAGCAAAGAATTTAAACTTAGACGAAGAGTCATATAGGGGTGAGGCTAGTCATCCGTTTTTTTTCAAAAAAACAAACAAACTGTTGGGAATTCTAAAAAATCTAAATTTAGTTGAAATTAAACAACTGATGAACGTTAGTGATTCTCTTGCTAAGTTAAACTATGATAGACTTAAAGTCCATTCAACCAAAAAAGCAATATTGAAGCCAGCTGCTTTTTTATTTTCAGGAGATACCTTTAATGGTTTAGAGATAAGAACTCTTAATCTGGAATCACTTAATTTAGCTCAACATAAACTTAGAATACTTTCAGGTTTATATGGAATCTTGAAGCCATTTGATTGTATAAGTCCATATAGATTAGAGATGGGCACCAGTATAAAAAATATTTTAGGCGAACAATTATCCGATTTTTGGAAAAAAGAAGTAACAGAATCAATAAATAAAGATTTGATTAAAAATAAATCTGAATACCTATTTAATCTTGCATCAAATGAATATTTTGAATCAATTGATAAAAAAAATATAAAATCACAAATTATAAATTTTGATTTTAAAAAATCAGAAAATAATAATCTTTTGAATATTGGTATGATGATAAAAAAATGTAGAGGAAGTATGGCAAATTTTTTAATTGTTAATAAGGTAAACAAATTAAATGATATTAAAAAATTTTCAAACTTAGGATTCAAATTTCATTCATACGACGAATCTAAAAATAAGTTTATTTTTGTAAAAAATGAAAAATGAAAAATGATATTGTAGTTCAGATTCCATGTCTTAATGAGGAGTCGACAATTGGAAAAGTAGTTGAAGAGTTTAAAAAAAAACTCCCTGGAGTAAAAATAATTGTCTACGACAATAATTCTAATGATAATTCAATAAATTTAGCAAAAAAAAGTGGTGCTGAAGTAGTTGTAGTAAAAAATAGAGGAAAAGGAAATGTTGTTAGAAGAATGTTCGAAGATGACATTAATGCAAAATATTTCATTATGATAGATGCAGATGATACATATGACATAACAAATATTGATGCAAACCTTAAAATAATGAAAAATGAAAATTTCGATATGATGGTTGCTAAGAGAGTTCATTATGATTCTTCAGCATATCGGAAAGGTCATATTTTTGGAAACTACCTCTTTTCAAAATTTGTAAACATAATATTTGGAAATGATATAACTGATATATTTTCTGGCTTTAGAATTTTCTCAAAAAGATTTATTAAAACTTTTCCTCAAAATTCCTCAGAGTTTGAAATAGAGGCTGAACTAACAATTCATGCACTTGAACAAAAAAATAGGGTAGGAGAATTTGAATGTATTTATAAAGCTAGACCTTTAGGCTCATTAAGTAAGTTAAATACCTACAAAGACGGTTTAAAAATTTTAAAACTTATATTAATACTTATAAAAGATGAAAAACCTCTTCTTTTTTTTTCTATTTTTAGTTTTTTATTTTTATTTTTATCACTTTTTATTGGTATTCCCATCATACATGAGTTTTATTTAACTGGATTAGTCGATAGATTGCCATCAGCAATATTATCTGGTTTGTTAATGGTAATTTCTTTTTTATTTTTTTTTGGAGGTTTAATTTTAGATGTAATAAAAAAAATAAGGTATGAGAATAAAAGAATAAATTTTTTACTTTATAAAGATTAAATTACTTAATAGGAATTGAAATTTTCTTTACATTTTTTGTTTTTTTATTTTCATTTATAATACTTTTTTTATTTTCGTTAATTAACCAAACCATTTGCATCGCAAGTGAATGAACACGTTTAGCGTTTGTTTCCCCTGATAAAAATCTTGAAAATTGTCTTTTGCTTATACCTAGTGCAAATGAGCCTGAATCAATAGTAAAATCATTCTTTTTCATCCATATTTTTATTTCTTCAGGAGATGGATTATCTATGTCAAAAAAAAGCATTTACTTTCGTCCTAAGTAAGCTTGTTTAACAAGTAAATTAAACTTATTTTCATTTAAATTTCTTTTATCAATTTTAGATATTAAAAATATAAAGAAAAAAGATGTTATCATTGAAAATAGTCCTGGATATTTGTATGGAAAAATTGGTTTTTCAAATTTGAAAATTTCAACCCATATCGTTGGACTTAAAATAACTAAAACTATTGCAGTAAATAACCCAATCATTCCTCCAAAAAATGCTCCATTTGTCGTTAAACCTTTCCAAGAAATGGTTAAAAAAAGTATAGGGAAATTCGTACTTGCTGCAATTGCAAATGCTAATCCAACTAAAAAGGCAACATTTTGACCTTGAAATATTATCCCAAGTATAATTGCAATTATTCCAATAATTACCGAAGAAACTTTCGATACAAGGATTTCTCTTTTTTCATTTGCTTGTCCATTATTTATTACATATACATAAAGGTCTCTTCCAATTGCTGAGGCACCAGCTAATGTCAGGCCAGAAACAACTGCTAAAATTGTAGCAAAAGCTACAGCTGATATAAAACCGAGAAAAATATCTCCACCAAGAACATGAGATAGATGAATTGCTGCCATATTATTAGAACCAATCAAGTTATTACCTTCATCTAGGTAAAGAGAGTTATTTGTAAGATAAATTATTGCACCAAAACCAATAACAAATGTTAAAATATAAAAATAGCCAATGAAAGAAGTAGCATAAAATGCAGAGATTCTTGCACTTTTGGCATCAGGAACAGTGAAAAATCTCATTAATATATGAGGTAGTCCCGCTGTACCAAAAATAAGAGCTACTCCCAACGATATAGCTGAAATAGGATCAGAAATTAATTTTCCTGGATATAAAATTAGTTCTTTACTTTGATGAATTTTTGTAGCTTCATTTAATAACTCATCAAGACTAAACGAAAAATTTTTTAAAACGAAAAAGGCAAGAATTGAAGCACCCATAATTAGCAAAATAGCTTTTATTATTTGTACCCATGTAGTTGCAATCATTCCACCAAAACTAACATAAACAATCATTAAAATACCTACTATCCAAATAGCAAAAGAGTAGGGTAGGCCAAATAAAATTTGTATTAGTGAACCTGCACCTACCATCTGAGCAATAAGATAAAAAAGTACAGTAACCAATGTACCACATGCTGATAATATTCTTATTTTGGACTGCTTAAGTCTTATTGTTGTCACATCTGCAAAGGTATATTTTCCTAAATTCTTTAATTTTCCTGCAATCAGAAATAATATAATTGGCCAACCAACAAGAAAGCCAATTGAGTAAATTAAGCCATCAAAACCAGAAAAAAAAACCAAACCTGAAATTCCTAAAAATGAGGCTGCTGACATATAGTCTCCAGCAATTGCTAAACCATTTTGAAATCCTGATATTTTCTCACCAGCAGCGTAATAATTACTTTTACTGCTACTCTTTTTTGATGCGAAATAGGTTATTATAAGTGTAACAAAAACAAATAATGAAAATATGAAACCAGCAAAATTAGTACTTGTATTTTCCCAGGCAAATGCGTGCCCTGGATTTATAAATATTACTAGAAAAAAAAAAAGACTATTCATTTTGATCTTTTAGTTTGTCTAAATATACATTTGAGATTAAAACATATATTAAAGTTAAAAAAATTGAAAATATTATAATAAATAATCCAAATGCAATTCCTATAGTTATAGAGTTATTAAATAAATATATTTGAAATAACTGAGGATAGAATCCAATAATTAAAATGAAGGTAAAGTAAAGCAATAATATAACCGATGAAAGTGTGTAACTAACTAGGTTATTAATAATTATAAGTCTTTTAAAATTATGGGAGAAGTTTGAACTAACCATATTTTAAAAAAGCCAGATTTTCATCTGGCTTTTTAATAATTAATTATAAGTTAACTGTAACCGCTTTTACCTCGGTATAATTTTTTAAAACCTCATGTCCCATTTCTCTTCCCCATCCAGATTCTTTGTATCCACCAAATGGTAGAGAAGCATCAAAAATATTATGACAATTAACCCAAACAGTACCTGCTCTTATTTTTGCTGCAAGCTTATGAGCTGTACTAATATCTTTTGTCCAGACACTAGCTGCTAGACCAAAAGAAGTATTGTTTGCTTCTTCTGCAATTTTTTCTAAACTTTCATCAGAAAAAGGTTGTGCACATACAACAGGACCAAATATTTCTTCTTTTACTAGTTTCATATCTGCATTAGTCTTTGCAAAAACAGTTGGATGGACAAAATGTCCCCCTGATGAATTATCATATTTTCCACCAGCAACAATCTCCCCACCTTCAGATTTACCAGACTCGATATATCCTGATACTTTTTGAAATTGTTCGTCTGAAACAAGTGGTCCCATTTCAGTCGAGGATTCCATGCCTGGTCCAACTTTTATATTTTTAGCAATTTTTGAGATTCCTTCTGTAACTTGATCAAAGATCTTCTCATGAGCAAATAATCTTGAACCAGCACAACAACATTGTCCATGATTAAAGAAAATTGCCGAAGCTGCGCCAGCTATTGCAGCTTCAACGTCTGCATCTGGGAAAACTATTGTAGGTGATTTCCCCCCAAGCTCCAGTGAAACTTTTTTTAAATTACCAGCCGCTGCTTTTGTTATAATTTTACCAACTTCTGTTGATCCAGTAAATGCAACCTTATCTACCATTGGATGTTCAGCTAATGGTGCTCCTGCTTCTTCACCAAATCCGGTTACCATATTTAAAACTCCATTAGGCAGTAATCCAGATTCATGAATAATCTCCATTAATCTAAGTGCTGATAATGGTGTCTGCTCTGCAGGTTTCATTACAATTGTACAACCAGCAGTTAGTGCTGGAGCAATTTTCCACGCAGCCATTAGTAATGGAAAATTCCAAGGGATAATTTGACCACATACACCTACTGGTTCTCTTAAGGTGTAGCTATGATATTTTGCGCCAGGTGTATACAAACATGAGTAGGGTATTGTGTTACCCTCAATTTTCGTAGCCCAACCAGCCATGTACCTAAAAATATCAGATGAAAGAGGAACATCTGCAGCTCCTGCAACTGCCACGGGCTTGCCATTATCCAACGATTCTAGTTGCGCTAATTCTTCTGCATGTTTGTCAATTAAATCACCAATTTTCCAAATAATCTTTCCTTTTTCATTATTTGGAATATCCGTCCATGCTCCTGAATCAAAAGCTACTCTTGCCGCTTTAACAGCAGCATCAATATCTTTGCTATTTCCAGCTGCACATGTTGCAATTTTCTTTCCTGTAGCAGGGTCCTCAACATCAAATGTTTTTCCTGAAGTTGTATCTATCCATTTTCCATTGATATATAATTTTTTATCTTTACTTAAAAATTCACCAACATTATCGTTTACGGTGTAATTTAAAATCGAAGCGTCCATAAATTTCCTCCTAAAATGTGACTATTTTAAATAATAACAGTAGTTTTTTAAAATCAAAAGGTGTTTTTAAAAAATGCTATATGTGTATAAACGTTTGGAGGATCTTAAGGCTAAAGTTTTGTGGGATTTGAAATGTTTCCGTATATCTTTTTTGGATCAAAAACTTTTTCTTTTTCAGTAAAAACTAAGCTATCACTAAATTTTGAATTATGTGTATCAAGTTCTCTGTAAAAACAAGATTTATATCCAACATGACAACTTGCTTGAAGTCCTTCAAGATCCACAAAAAGTATAATACAATCCTGATCATCATCGATTTTAATTTGTTTTATGGTTTGATAAAGTCCGCTGACTTCACCTTTTTTCCAGATAGACTCTCTACTTCTTGACCAATAATGTGCTTTTTTTGTTTGTATTGACAATCTTAATGCCTCTTCATTCATATATCCATGCATAAGGATTTCGCTTGAACTATATTCAACAGTAATAGCCGGAATAAGTCCTTGACTATCAAACTTAGGTTGAAGTTCTGTTCCTTCTTCAACTTCTTCGACAGACTTCCTATTTCCGAAAATAATTTTCATCTATTTGAAATAATTGTTGAATCTTACTTGAAGATCTACCTGTTTCTTAAAATCCCCTAAAAAGCAGTTAGTAATCGTTGAAACATTAGGTTTCATCACACCCCTTGTTGTCATACACTGATGAATAGCTTCAATGTAAACAGCAACTCCTTTGGGTTTTAAAGAGTTGAAAACACAATTCGCGATTTGTTGCGTCATTGTTTCTTGTGTTTGAAGACGTTTTGCAAAGATATCAACCACCCTTGCTAATTTTGAAATACCAACAACTTTTTTTACTGGAATATATGCTAAATGAACTTTGCCCTCGATCGGAACCATATGATGTTCGCAATGAGAATTAAAAGCGATGTCCTTCAGCATTACAATATCCTCGTACCCCTGAACATCTTCGAAGGTTTTGGATAAATAATCCTCTGGAGACTCTTTGTATCCAGAAAAAAACTCCTCAAAAGCTTTGATGACTCTTTTAGGAGTTTCCTTGAGACCTTCTCTCTTTGGATTATCCCCAGCCCATTTGATCAGAGTTTCAACAGCTTTTTCAGCTTCCT
>PATB01000032.1 GCA_002712255.1 Alphaproteobacteria bacterium | reverse complement strand
CTTTTTAACAAATAATGACATTATATCTGCTTTTAAACTTGGATATTGGATTGAAAAATTTTCTCCAGAAATTGATTTTGAAAAATCATATTTATGGTATTCTGTTTCCGTAAGTGCTGGAGTTTATAAGGCTATGAAACTAAGAGATAGAGTTGGAGAGCTTATTGATAAAAAAAAAATAAATGAACTACAAGCTGAAGCAAACGAAATTTTCACAAAAAATAAATATTTTGGAAACAAAGGGGAAGATAATGATTTATAAAGTTCACTGGATAGTTGATGGTGTAGCAGAGATTGAAGCTGAATCTAAAGAAGATGCGGAAAAAAAATTACAAGAAACTCTTGAAGATTACGTTAAAAGTTCGAAGCCTTTGATGGATAAATTTTATGCAAAATCTATTCAAGGCACTGCCTATCTTCCTGGAAATGATGAAAAAGGAGAAAAAAATGAAGAGGATGAAAAAGAAGATTAGTTTTATATTAATTTTTATATTCTTCATTCCAGAAATAGCAATTTCGGTAGGAAGAAAGTATGAACCGGAGGAAGGCACTTTCGATAGAAGAAAAAGAATAGTTATTCAACCAATTTGTCGTCTTGTTAAAGAGACAAATATACCTGGTGATGTAATCTGCGAATACCAATCACAAAAAAGGGGGGATAAAAATAAAGAAATATATTTAGGCGCTCCCGGGAATACTTGTCAAAAAGAAATTACTTGCCCAAAAAAGTAATGAAAAAAAGAATAGGTTCAAATTTTTATAGAAAGAGAGTTTGGACTTTGCTAGAACCTGCAAATGAAAATGACAAAGCATCAAAAATAACCGATATTTTTTTAGTCACTCTTATTTTTTTTAACATTTTAATGGTGATATTAGAAACCGTTGACAGTCTATTTATAAATTATAAAGACTTTTTTAAATATTTTGAATTGTTTTCTGTCACTATTTTTACAATAGAATATATTGGAAGGTTATGGTCTTGTGTCGAGAATAAGGGTAAAAATCAATCAGATGGAAAAGCTAGAATTCAATATATTTTTAGTTTTTCTGCAATCATAGACGCTATTGCAATTCTTCCAAGTTTATTGGCTTTTTTATTTCCAACTGTTGACTTGAGATTTGTTAGAGCATTGAGAATTATAAGATTACTTAAGTTTTCTAGATATTCTAGCTCAATAAATACTTTACTTGTTGTATTATGGGATCAAAGAAAATCTTTTGGTGCAGCATTTTTTATATTATTTATCATTCTAATAATTTCCTCGAGTGGGATGTATTTAGTTGAAAAAGATGTCCAGCCAGATAAATTTGGGAGTATTCCTCAGTCGATGTGGTGGTCAATTGTTACTTTAACTACAGTAGGCTATGGGGATGTCTATCCAGTAACATCAATGGGTAAATTTTTTGGTTCAATAATAATAATACTAGGGATAGGAACTGTTGCTCTTCCATCCGGAATATTAGCATCAGCATTTACTGAACATACAAAAAGAAATCAAAAAAAATATGAAGACCAACTTAAACTAATGTTATCAGATAACATTATCGATGAAGGTGAAAGAAAGGAGTTAGAAGAGTTATCACAAAGATTAAATCTAAGTGACGAAGATATTCTTGCAATTGAAGAGCACTACAAAAATAAAAAATGAGTTATCCAACTGCTCCGATAAAATGAGAAATCCCTGTGCTTACCCTCCGCGCACATTCATATAAAGCCTCTAATTGTCTAAAAATATTTTTCTCTTCTTTTGAATAATCAATATTTATTTCACTAACATAATTTGAGGATTCATCTAAACCAAAATTGGTTCTTTTTATTTTTCCCGCTGGAAAAATCTTTCTTAAAGTTTTTACTGCATCCTCAACATCAAACCTTATAAGTTTGGCAATAACTTCCTCTCTAGATGTTCCAGCTTGATCACTAAATTTTGGAATTCTAACTGAAAGTAAAAAAATTTCATGAAAAATTGCTACTCTTACACCATGCATGAGAAGCAATTCGTCTCTAATTTCTTTTTCAATGACTCTTCCTCTTCCTACAGCTATTCTTCCCCTATTCTTTCTTCCAAGCAACCAATTTCTAATTTCCATGTATTCTTGGTGTAAATTCCTATAAACTTTATTTAAACGCCAATGAACATCAAATTTTTCCAGGAGATTTGCAACTTCTTTCATATTTTCACTTCTATTAGAATCTGCAGTTCTTGTTGACCAAGACAACCACATTCCAGGGTCAAAACAATCTATATAAGCTTTCAAAACCTCAATATCACTAAAGGCAAAAGCATATTTTACAATATCCATAATTCTTCTAAATCTCTCAGACTTGTTATAATATTCTATAAATTGTTTGGGGTTTTTTCTTAAAAATATGCCTATTCCTCCCAAAGAATTTGCCATCATTCCTAGTTGCTGAAGAATACTATTTTGAGGTATTGCACGTGTTTGGCTAGGATGATAAACCAAGGTTTTAACTGAACCATCAACAAACCTTTTTACTGCTCTAGAACCAGTTGAATGTGTTAGGTTAACTCCAAAAACATTCAATAGTGCAGCATAGTTTGGATCATTCATAATATCTGTGTTAAATTGCTTAATGGTGTTTACAAATTCAATTCCAAAGTCTTGAGAGTCGTATAAAGCATCTTTTTTTTCAAAATTTTTATCATCTAGACAAAATTCAAGAATTCTTGATATCGACGCATAAGCTAAATCATGATTCANAAAATATTGATATCCATCACCTCCTTGAAAACTCATCTCTTGAACTAGATTTATTTGCCACTCTTTTATTTTTTTTCTTGTATAACTACAATTTACATAATTTAGTCTATCTGTTAAAGANATTGGATGCCCGCCTCTTCCAATTGATTCNCCGTGAGTATTGAAAATCAAAAGTTTTACTTTGGATAGATTATTATCGTAGAGTAGTTTAGCAATTTTTCTCTGTAAATTTTCAATTGATAAAACTGCTGCTGATTGCCCCAGATATCTACCTGCATCTGAAAANCCTGTTTGCACGGCAAGTTTTTTTCTCCTAATAATATATTTTTTGTAGTGATTGTTTTTTAAAAGTGTTGAAATAACAANATGACCNGAAGAAAGACCTTTTTCAGTTTCAAACAAAGGTGAAATATCAACTTTTTCCTCAACACCAAACAGTTTTGAATAGTAGAGTGCNGTCATAACTGTCAAAGAAAAATCACATTCCGCAATTAAAAATCTAATTGATTGATTTTCATCAATGTATTTTAACATTTGCTTAATGACCATAAAATATCGTCTAGCGTTCATATTCTCTTCTAGAATGCTACCAAAATTAATTTTTACCGCTTTTACCTTCTCAATTAATTTTGAAATTTCTGAAAGGTATGTTCTTTTTCTCGATGGATCGTCAGGATCACCTTTCAAATCTATTTCCTTTGAAATAGCATTATTTAATTGATTCGCATTCAAACGAACTTGTGTTCGACCAAGTCCAAGACCAAGATTTTTGATTTCAATCTTAAGTAAAATCAAATCATCAATTATACTTTTTTTTTTGATTTTATTTTTAATTTCAAAAGAAATTACCTCTTCAATACTATTTAGAATTAAATTTGAGTCCGTGATAAGGTCTTTTTTCTTTTTAAACATAAAATTTGAAATTTTTTTAAATTCTTCATGATTTTCCAAAAAATCATTTCTTGAAAATGATTTGAAAATCTTTTCATTCAAAAGAATTGCTAAATTTAATTTTTTTTTTAAAGATAAGAGTATTTTTTGTGAATGCTTATTATCAGATTTTTTCAAAAGATCTGATATTGATTTAAAATAGATTTTCAGTTGCTCTATTTTTACCTGTAATCTTTTTGAGAAGGTGTTGTTCCAAAAAATATCACCCCTACCATCAACATCATAGCCTACCCAAGTATGAAGTCTTAATATTTGAGGATAAATTTTATGATAATTTTTTGGGAAAAATTGTTTTGTAACCTTAATTACTATTTTATAAAAACTTTTTAAAGATAGCTGTAAATTTTTTAAAGCAGCGATAGATAAGCTATGTTCGAAATCCAGAGAAATATTTTTTTCTGGTCTTTGTTCAGTTTTAAAAATATCTTTAATTATTAATTTAAGTTCTTTATTAGAAATTTTTTTGCCATTTTCATTTTCAGATGTAGCAAGTCTTGCAAGATCCTGCATCATTTGATAAGTCATTCCGAAAGTAGGATGAGCGGTTAAAACAATACCAAAAATCTCTTGTTTTAGAAGTTTGTTAAAGCTATCAAATTCTATTATTTTTCCAGATTTATCAAAAACAAGTTTTTTTATAAGGTTAAAAATTTTTTCATCATTATTTTTTTTGTTTGATGANCCAATATAAGACTTTAATCTGTCAGCCCTTAGCCCAACTGATCCAACAGCCAATCTTTGAATAAGGGCTTCCAAGGCAGAGTAATTAAGTAAATTTTTTTCAAGTCGTCTGGATATGTCAAGCGCGAGCATCGTAATTGAGTTAGAAAATGGATCCTTTTCAGCTCCAGATCTAATTCTATCTAAATCNCTCTGCAGAATTTTTCTCAACTGCTGTGTATCTATATCTTTATCCACAGGAAAGCAACTCCATGTTTCAGGTAAAAGCGGCTTTCTGTATAAATCCATTTCCGAATGTGAAAGTTTTCTAATATTTATACTTGTCATTTTGGTAAAAAAATTATATTTAAAGTTTATATCATAGTTTGATTCCTAATGAAGTTTTTTTAAAACAAACATAAATTATTTATTATGGCTTTATTAAAAGAAAAAGTTACAGAAATCCATCACTGGACCGATAAGACCTTTAGTTTTAAAACAACCCGAGATAAAGGCTTTAGATTTAAAAATGGTGAATTTGCAATGATTGGACTAGAAATAGATGGTAAGCCACTATTGAGAGCCTACTCCGTGGTAAGCCCTAATCATGAAGATCATCTAGAATTTTTATCAATTAAGGTTCCTAATGGTCCGTTAACAAGCAAACTTCAACATATTAATGTTAATGATGAAATAATTATTAATTCAAAACCTACAGGAACACTAGTTTGCGATTATTTACTTGAAGGCAGAAATCTTTTTTTACTTTCAACTGGAACTGGATTAGCGCCCTTCATGAGTATAATTAGAGACCCTGAAACATATGAAAAATTCGAAAAAGTTATTCTAACTCATACAGTAAGAACAGTTAAAGAGCTTGCATATTTCGATACTCTGAATGGACTTAATGATGATGAAATATATTCACAGGTAACACAGGGAAAATTTCATTATTTTAATACTGTAACCCGTGAAAAGTGGGATAGAACTGGAAGAATTACTGAATGGATTAACAATAATAAATTATGGAGTTACTTAAAGGTAGAAGATTTTGACCCTAAGCATGACAGAGTAATGATTTGCGGTTCAGAAGATATGACGTTTGAATTAAAAAAAATGTTTGAGAAACTTGGTTCAGTCGAAGGCTCTACTAAAGTTCAAGGTGGTTTTGTAATAGAAAAAGCCTTTGCAGAAAAATAAGATGATCAAATTAGTTTATTTTGACTTTAATTTTTGGAGATTTGATATTCTCAGGTTGAGCCTAGCGTATTCTAACATTCCTTTTGAATGTGAAAGAGTAAAAAGAAATGATTGGCCTAAAGTTAAGCAAAATTTTCCTTTTGGACAATTACCAATTATCATAATTGGCAATAAAAAATATGCTCATACCCATTCGATTGCAAGATTTTGTGCAATAAAATCAAATCTTTACTCTAAANATGAATTGAATGCTATTGTTATTGATCAAGTTTTAGACTGGTCTAATGAAATTACTAATAAAATCGCACCGTCAATCAGAGCAGCGATGCGTGAAAAAAATTTTGAAAAATCAAAAAAATTAAGAAAAGAATTTATAGACAATGATTTACTAATTTGGTTTTCATACNTAGAAAAACTGTTTGATAGATCTTCTTCTGAAAAAGTGTTTTTTAATGATAAGTTTAGTATAGCGGATATTACTGCCTGGAGAGTAATATTTTGGTTTTGCTCAGGTAAATTAGAGCAAATAAATACTGACTTCATAAAGGAGTTCCCTTTATTAAATAACTTCTTTAAAAAAATGAATAACTATAGTTCTTTTACAAAATTAAAAGAATACAGAGATATTATATCCTAGATTTTTGATATTCTATTGGAAACTTTCTCCACATCCAAATTATAATTAAAATCGCAGGTAAACCACAAATAGTAGAGAAAATAAAAAATATACTCCAACCAAAAGCTTCCACAAAATATCCTGATGGGGATGATAATATCGCTCTCGCTAATCCCATAATTGAAGATAATAATGCATATTGAGTTCCCGTATATTTTTTATTACATAGTGCAGACAAATATGCCACAAACGCAGCTGAACCTAATCCACCTGAAAAATTTTCACCAGCTACTGTTAAAAATAAATAATTGATTTCTGGTCCAACAATATTTAGTAAAACGTACAAAAGATTTGAAATTATCTGAAAAAAGCCAGAAATTAGAAGTGCTTTTAAAATTCCACCCACTTTAACAAAATAACCTCCTACAAATACACCTATTATTGTCATGATTACGCCGAACACCTTACTTGCATTTGCAATTTCTACATTGGTAAAACCAATTTTAACATAAAAAGGATTTGCCATTACGCCGGCAATTACGTCACCGAACTTAAAAAAGAAAATAAACAAAAAAATTAAAAGAATCTTAAAAAAAGAATTTCTAAAAATAAATTCTTTAAATGGTGTAATAAGATTTTTTGTTGATGTTACATGATTATTCTTTGAAGGAATAACAAATATTATTAGTATCATTAAAAAAAGGATAATAATTGCAACTACTAGGAAGATCTTCTCCCAACTTAAGTGAATTGTTAAGTAAAGTGATCCTGCTCCAGCTATTAAACCACCTATTCTATATCCAAATTGTGTCATGGCAGCACCCGCACCTTGAGAATTATCATTCAAAATTTCAATTCTGTAAGCATCTACAATGATATCTTGACTTGCTGAAAAAAATGAAACCAATAAAGCAAATATTGCTGTAATCATTAGATTATCCGCTGGATTGCTGTATCCCAAAAAAATTATAAATATTGAAAGGTTTAATTGAGTGAGCAGAAGCCAAGATTTTCTTTGCCCGAGAATGTTGCTTAAAAAAGGAATTTTGTAATTATCAATAAAAGGTGCCCATAAAAATTTCAAACTCCAAGGGATTTGTGTCAGTGCAAAAAGACCAATAGTAGATATATCAATATTTTCTCTTGCTAACCATATAAACAATGTTGAAAGTATTAAGTATAATGGAATCCCGCTTGAAATACCCATTAAAAAAATTAGAAATTGTTTTTTGTTACAATATAGTTTAAAGATATTTTCGTACATTTTTATTGAATTTTTTTAATTTAGTACAATAATATTAATATGAGATTAATTATCTATACAAATTTGTTACTACTGGCGTTAATCTCCACCAGTATATCTGCTAATGATCATAAGATTCCAAATCTTGTTGGAACATGGGTCGGAGTTAATAACACTTTATCCGAGCAAAGAGGATACAGATCATGGGAAAAAAAAGTTGAAATTATTGAGCAAAAAGACAGAAGGTTTAAGGGAACTTTTTCCTACACGGATGGTACCAAAAACTTCTTTGGAGTAATCCATCCTGACAATATAACTATTACTTGGGTTGCCTCTAANAGTAGAGGATATAATATAGGTAAACTACTTGATAAAAANAATATTAGCGCTTGTTATGTTGAAGCNGGCATCGATGCAACAGCAGGATGCGCTGANTTACAAAGAAAGTAAATCTACAATAAATCTCTAATTAAATTTGAAGGCTTTTTCAATAGAGCACTTCTTTCTCCTTGCCAATGTATCTTTGATTTTTCTATTACAATAAACTCATCAAAATACCTTAAAGCGCCCCTTACATCGGATGACACTGCCAAAACCGTAATTTTAAGTTCTTTATTTAACTTCTTTACAATATCAAAAATCATATTTGTTTTTACTGGATCTAGACCTGCTGTTGGTTCATCTAGAAGTAAAAAATTAGGATGATGAGATATTGCTCTTGCTATAGCAACTCTTTTTTTCATTCCCCCTGAAAGCTCGGCTGGAAAAAGATTTGCATCTCTATCCGACAATCCAACCATTTTTAAAAAAGGTATTGATTCTAAAATTAGTTGTGATTTTTTTTTCTTATTTAAACTTTTGAACATTACATTTTCCCAGACTTTCAGACTATCAAAAAGTGCATCTTTTTCAAAAACCATACCAATGGAATCATAAATATTTACTATTTTTTTTTTTCTTTATAGAAACTCCTCCTATTTGGATTTCTCCACTAGAAATATTTACTAGTCCAGCAATTGATTTTAGAATAGTACTTTTTCCTGATAAACCTTTTCCAATTAAACAAACAGGTTTATTTGGAAAAACTTTAAATGATATATTTGACAAAATTTTTTTTTGTTCAAATTCAACATTAACATTTTCTAAAAAAATTGTATTATGCATTAAATCATCTTAGGTTATGAAATTAGATTATAAACATTCTAATATTAAATTTGAAAAAAATACAGTCATTATAGCTGGGGCTGGACCTGGCTCAAAAAAATTAATAACGCTAAAATTAAAATATATTTTAAAACTTGCTGATGTTATCATTTATGATGCTTTAGTAAATAAATCAATTTTAGATGAATGTGATAATAAAACATTACTTATATATGCTGGAAAAACAAAAAAGAATTCATGTTCTCAGTCAGAGATTAATGAATTATTAGTTAAATATGCAAATTTAGGAAAAAGAGTTTTAAGGTTAAAGGGTGGTGACGCTAGTTTTTTTAGTAGAGCAAGCCAAGAAGTTCAATTTTTANGGAAGAATAAAATCAACTTTAAAGTTTTTAGTGCAATAACCTCATCTCAAGCATCTGTTAGTGTGATAAATAAATTCTTTTTTAACAAAAGCAAAATTTGTAATTTTTTTACTGGTCACAAAAAAATTAATTCGACCTCTCAAGAAGTTGACTATGCTAATATAAGTAAAAATAAAGGAAGAATTTATATTTACATGGGTATTAGTCAAATAGAGGAAATAACAAAAAACCTTCGAAAAAATAATGTTTCTTCCCAAGCAAATGTATCAATCATTAAAAATGCTTCATTAAACGACCAAAAAATTTTTAAAACAAATTTAAGGGACTGTTCCTCTTTTATAAAAAAAAATAAAATCTCTTCACCAGCTATAATAATCATTAGATAAAACGGATTTAATTTTATGATAAAAAATAAAACTGATTTTCAATGTGTTGTCGTAGGTGCTGGCGTGATTGGTTTGTCTGTTGCAAGAAGTATTGCCAAAAAAAATAAGAATGTATTAGTACTTGAAAAAAACCACAAATTTGGACAGGAAACAAGTTCAAGGAATAGTGGTGTGGTTCATGCTGGAATTTATTATCCAAAAAACTCACTCAAAGCTCAATTATGTGTAAAAGGAAATTCAGAAATTTACTCTTATGCTCAGAAACGAGGAATAAAATTCAACAAATGTGGTAAATTAATTATTGCAAATAACCCATTTGAAGAAAAAATACTTTCAAAAATAAAAAAAAATGCCGATAAAAATGGAATTTTTTTAAAATATAAAAATTATAAAACTTTAAAAAAAATTGAACCCAATTTAAAATGTTATTCAGCTTTATATTCCAAAACTTCAGGTATAGTTGATTCACAAGATTTAATGATCAACTTTATTGCTGACATTGAAAAAAAAAGGGGGGAATTAGTTTTTAATAGTAAAGTAGATTATATTCATGAAGAAAATGAAAAAATTAAATTTTCAATTAATAAAAATAATTTTTTTTCTACAAGGATTTTAATTAATTGTTCAGGTTTACAAAGTCATATTTTAGCGAGCAAAATAGAAAAATTGAATAAAAAACTTATACCTAAAATTACTTTCGTAAAAGGAAGCTATATGAAGCTATCTAGTCGATCTCCTTTTAAAAGACTAATTTACCCTCTTCCAACAAAATATGGTCTAGGAATTCATTCAACTTTAAATATTGAAGGTCAGACTATTTTTGGTCCTGATGAGGAGATAGTAAAAAAAATAAATTACAATGTGATCGAGAGGAAAAAAACTAAATTTGTAAAATCAATTAAAAAATTTTGGCCTGCGATCTCAAAGGAATTAATTACATGCGATTATAGTGGTATAAGAACCAAAGTACAAAAAAATGATTTCGTAATTCAAGACCATTCCATTCATAATATTAAAGGACTAATAAATTTATTTGGAATGGACTCGCCAGGATTAACATCTTCAATTCCGATAGGAGAATACATAGCTAACAAATGTATGAATTTCTTAAAATAAATTTATGAATTTAATTCAATATATATTACTTTCCTGTTTCTTCATTTTTTCAAAAATTATTGGAATTAGGCTATCTTCACTTCTAGGAGGTACAATAATGTATACTTATGGTTTTTTTTCAAAAAAAAATTTAATTGGAATTAAAAATTTAGAAATTGTATTTCCAAAAAAAACGCTAAAAGAAAGAAAATCTATCTTAAAAAAAATGTGGTTTCATTTTGGAAGAGTTGTTGGAGAATACCCTCATCTTAACAAAATAAAAATTAAAAATAATCCTTTACTTAAAATTGATTCAATAGAAAACTTACTAGAACCTATAAAAAATGGTAAATGTATTTTCTTTTCCGCTCATATTGGTAATTGGGAATTATCCTCTCATCCATTAATTCAAAATGGATATGATATTAATTTTATTTATAGACCACCAAATAATTTCTATGTAGAAAAACTTTTAGAAAAAATACGTAAAAATTATGGAGTAAAATTAATTAAAAAAGGTCCTGATGGTGCAAAAGAATGTATCAAGGTTCTAAAGGGAAAAGGTAATTTAGGTATGCTAATTGATCAAAAAATGAATGATGGAATTGCTATTAAATTTTTTAATCAAGAAGCAATGACTGCAACAGCCATTGCAAAATTTGCTATTAAATTCAAATGTACAATTATTCCTGCATACTGCATAAGAGCAAAAGGTATTAAATTTAATATTAAATACTTTAAGCCTATTACATATGAAAAAATCAAAAAATTAGGTACAGAGAAAAAAATCCTTCTTTATCTTAATAAATATATTGAAGATTGGATTAAAAATTATCCTGAACAATGGATATGGGTTCACAACAGATGGAAAAGCTAAAAATTTAAAAAATTTTTTAATTCTTTTACTACTCTTTTCGATTCTTCAAATTTTTCATATTTCCAAGATTGCAATTTTTTGTAATATATGCGGGTAATATTTTGTTTATTAAGATTTAAATGAAACTTTTTAATTTTTAATTTTAGTTTTTTAATTGGTATAATATATGTTGGTTTTCCTGTTGATAAAGCGTCAGATATCATACTAACAGAATCTGCCGTAACAAATATATAATCAGCAACATTTATCAATTCCCAGTAAGGATTGAAAGATTGATTTGGGAAAATAAATGATTTTTTATTTTTATTTTTATTTATAAAGTTTTTTAAGGTGTCAGAAGTTCTTCGAGAAAAACAATAAACTATTTCTATATTTTTTTCTTTATTAATATTTTTAATTGTTAGTTCTAAATCATTTATATCAATAGTGGAGCTTTTTCCATTTCCACCAATTAATACTAATAAAACTTTGTATTTTTTTTTAAATAAATTGGATATTTTTTTTAATTCATTTTTATTAAGATTAATTTTTTTTCTTTCAACTAACGTCCCTTTAGTTAGAATTAAATTCTCCTTTGTAGAAAATTTTAAGGAATCGTATTCAGGAATTATTATTCTATCAAATGCTTTTTTTTTAAAATAAGGATTTAAAATATGACAATTTTTACAATTATGTTTTTTTTTAAAAATTAAATTATATGGTGCTGCAATACGTCCACAAGAAATAATAAAATTAATTTTTTTATTATTTAATTTCCAATCAAAAAAAGAATTTATTAATAATTTTAAATAGATTATTGAATTGGGAAAAAAATGAATAAGACCTCTTTTAATTTTAAGATATCTTATTTGAACTTTCTTTAAACTTTGAAGTTCATTAACTATCGAATTACATTGATTTAAACTACTTAGTTTACCGTCAGTAATTACTAGAATTTTAAACATTTTTTTTTAAATGAAAAAAAATGAAATATTTATACAAAATTGCTAAATAGATCATAAAGATCATTGCAAAAATATTGTCACTTAAAAAATGTCCTCCCATTGCTATTCTACAAAAACTAACTATTACTCCAAATATTACATTTGCTAAAAAAAATATTGGATTTTTAATTATTATTGTTCCTGTTATAAACGAAAAGGCTGCAGAAGCTTCACCACTTATCCAAGAGCAATTTCTTTCACATTGATCTGACTTAATAAATGGTTGTGTATATTCTTTTTTACCACCAAACTCCTGAACATTTATTGGTCTTGCCCTCCCCCAAGTATCCTTGAAATATAAATTTGCAATAAGGCCACAACCGATTACAGGTCCAACAATAAATCCACATAAAACTAGTTTTGTTCTAGTTTTAAGAATTTTTTTTTTTTTGTAAAAAAAATTTATAGATAAAATAAGTAGTGATAAAATAGAGATTATGATCATTAAGTCCTTTAATAATGATCTAAGATCCCTAATAAAATTTATTTTTTCAGAAATAAATTTACCTTCGTAAAAAAATAATTTAGAAAAAAAAATATCAAATTTTGGAAATAAAAAGAAAAATAAAAGAAAAAATAAAAAAAAAAAAGTATTTAATATTAAAATATTTTTCAATGAGAAAGATTTCATTTATATCATTTAAAATTTCTTTTTGGTTTTAACATATTAAGATATCTTAATCTTAAGACTATTATTGCTAGAGCAATTATTAAGATAGCAACAGATTCGTAAACTAAGATTGATGGATCTAAATCTTTCTTTTGTAGAATAATTAACCTCGATATTGCTGTAATAGCAATAATTAAAGGATACGTTATTCTTATTTCTTCATTTAGAAGATAAACTCTTATCATTCCCATCACCTCAACATAGATAAAAAGTAATAGAAGATCAGCCAAGTCTACTTTCCTAGAAATAATCATCGTATAAACTTCATTCAAAAAACCACAAACAGATCCTAACAAAATTATTAAAACCGCTATAACTTGAATAGATCTTATTATTTTGACAATCTTCATAACTTCAAATATCTACTTACTTTTGGATTAAGTCAATTAAACATTTTTTTAGCATTTTCACTTCNTCNAATTTATTATAATAATGAAAAGATACCCTTATTACACTTTTAATATTTTTTTTTTTTAAAATACTGCGTAGATGTCTGCTGATTAGAAATTGATGTAAGTATTTTGTGTTTTAATAGAAAATTATAAACACTTGAAGATTCAATACCTCTTATTGAAAAGGTGTTAATACCAATATTTAAATTAGGATTCTCATAAAAAATAATATTATTAAAACGTCTCATTTCTGATATGAAGAAGCTAGTTAATTTCTTTATTTTTTTTTCAATTTTTTCAATACCTATTTTATTAACATTATTAATTGCATTAGATAAGCCAAGCTTTAAAGCTGGTGAATACTCAAATACTTCGAAAATTGGAGATTTTTTATTAATTACAATTTTATTTTTTTTTTAATAAAGTATTCTTTATATCTAGTATGAATGGGGAAATAAGTGACTTAATTTTTTTATTTATATACAAAAATCCTGTTCCCCTTGGTCCTCTTAAATATTTTCTTCCTGAACCAACCAAAATATCACATTTTTGTTTTTTTACGTCAATTTTTACCTGACCAATGGACTGGCAAGCGTCCACAACAAAAATTATATTTTTATTTATTTTTTTTAAAAAACTACCAATTTTTTCTATATTTATTACATCACCACATTGAGATGCAATATGACAAACAAAAACAATTTTAGTTTTTGTATCAATCTTATTTTTAAGATCCTTTAAACAAATGTTACCATCTTCATTTATTTTTGAGATTTTATATTTAATATTTTTATTAATTAATCCTATTAGGTTACTACCATATTCATTATCAAGGATAATAACATTTTCATCTTTTTTTATTTTTATAGAGTTTAAGAAAAAATTCCAGGCGTAGGTTGAGTTTTGTAAAAAAGAAATTTCATTTAAATCAGAGTTTATTAATTTTGAAGTATTTAGGTAAAATTCATCTAGCTTTTTTTTATAACGTATTTCAGCATTATAACCTCCTACATTATTTTCAAATTCTAAAAAGTTCTTGATAATTCTTAACGTGCTTTTTGTAACAGAACTTGCTCCTGCGTTGTTAAAATTTATATAACTCAAGTTTGAATTACCTTTAGAAAAAAAACTCCGAAATATTTGTTTTTATCTGTTACAAAATCAATCACTTTATATCCAGATGAAATGCTTAATTTCTTAAACTCTTCTATGGAGTATTTATAAGAATTTTCAGTATGAATAGTTTCCCCTTTATCAAACCTAATTTTTTTATTAGAAATATTAACGATTTGATTTTTTTTACTAATAAGATGCATTTCAATTCTTTTTTCATCGTCATTGAAATATGCAAAATGTTCAAAATATTCTGTCTTAAATTTAGCACCAGTTTTTTTATTTATACCTTTGAGAATATTTTTATTAAATTCTGCTGTTACACCTTGTGAGTCATTATAAGCTTTTTCCATAAGTTTTTTATCTTTTCTTATATCAACGCCAATTACTAAATAATTATCTTTTCCAAGTATTTTTGCAAATTTTTTTAAAAGTTTCTGTGCCTCATCAGGGACAAAGTTACCAATAGTTGACCCTGGAAAAAAACCTAAATTTTTACTTTTATGTTGAACAATTTTTTTTAAGGACTGGATCTGATTAAAATCAGCACAAACTGCTTTAACATTAATTTTAGGAAATTTTTTTGCAAATGCTTTAGCATTTGTTTTTAAAAATTCATAACTTATATCAATTGGAATGTATTCTTTTGGATTATTTAAGGCTTCCAATAGTTTTTTAACTTTTTTATAGGATCCACTTCCAAATTCAATAACAGAAGCACTTTCCGGAAGGTTTTTTTTAAAAACATTTTTTTTTTCTAGGATTTCTAGTTCTGACCTTGTGGGATAATAATCATCCAGATTTGTGATTTTCTCAAAAAGCTTTGATCCAATTTCGTCGTAAAGATGCTTTGAATTAATTTTTTTTTGAGAAGAGCTTTCAAGATTTTCGATAATCTCCTTATCTTCGAGAACAGTATCTTCTTTCAAATTATAAAAATTTAGATTTTCCATTAACCTTTAATATCTGACGCTAACCTAATACCACTAAATTGCCACCTATCTGAAGGATAATAAAAATTTCTATATGATGGTCTAATATGACTTTTTGGGGTTGCAAATGATCCACCCTTAAGCACAAATTGGTTGCACATAAACTTTTCATTGTATTCTCCTAAATTACCTCTAAATGGCTTGTAACCATGGTATGGAAGATAATTACTGCTTGTCCATGACCAAAGATTGCCATAATGATTATTGTGAACATTTTTATTTTTTTCATTATAAAAATTAATAGCTCTATAGCAACCATTTTCAAGAAAGTTACCTGCTTTTTTGTTGTTTTGTAAAAAAAATTCCATTTCAAATTCAGTAGGCATTCTTTTTTTTTTAAATTTACAATAAGCATCTGCTTCGTAGAAACTTACATGAGAAANAGGTTGATCATTATCAACTTTTTCAAAACCTGTTAAACAAAATTGATATTTGTCATCAATCCAATACATAGGTTTATTTATATTATTTTTCTGAATAAAATCCCAACCATCAGACAACCAAAGCTCTGGTCTTTTGTATCCATCATATTCAATAAATTCTTTCCAATCATTATTTGAAACAAAGTCAAATTCTATCTGAAAAGGTGACAATACTTTTTTACCAACTGGTGATTCATTGTCATATGAAAATCCCATTTTTGAATCAGCACCATATTCAAAACTTATTTTGTTTTCACTTTTCCACAATTTATAACTTTTTTTTGGCTCATTTTTTTTTTTTGTTTTAATATATGAAGGTTTTAGTGGATTACTAAAAAAAATATTAAGAATATCCATTAAAATCAATTCTTGATGCTGTTGTTCGTGATTAATTCCAACTAACATAAGTTTATGTATTTTTTCGTTTACTTTGTTCTTTGAGAATAATTCGAAAATATTTGTCTCGACATACTCTCTATATTGAAAAATTTTCTCTATTTCTGGTCTATTCAAACAACCTCTCAAGTCTTTTGGATTAAATTTACCTACAGAGTAGTAATAAGAATTGAAGATAAAATCAAAGGACTTATCAAAAATTTTATATTTTTTTATTTTTTTCAAAATAAAGTTTTCAAAGAACCATGTGGTATGAGCTAAATGCCATTTTATTGGACTAACAAAAGACTCAGTTTGTATTACCATGTCCTCTGAGTTTAGATTTTTAACCAAATTTAAGGTTTTTTTTCTTGTACGATAAAAAATATCCTGAAGGTTATTGAAATTCATTAAAATTCTCAATTATTTTTAATAAGTATTTTCAAAAATAAATATATTAATAAAAAAAATTAAAAAAAAAATATTTTTTTGATTATATATTAAATATTAATAACAACCTGGTTAAAAAAAAATTTTTATCAACTACTTAATTTTAATTCATTAATTTTTAACAATAAACGTAACAATAGTTATTACTAAATCTTTTTCATCACTTATTGAAACACTTGAGGATATGACATTATTAATTTTCTGCTTAGCCTTCCCATTTAATTTAACAACTGGTTTACCATTTTTTTGATTAAGAATTTCTATATCTTTAAACCTTAATCCTTCAGAAAAACCTGTTCCAATTGCTTTAGAAGTAGCTTCTTTTGCAGAAAATTTGGAAGCTATTTTTTTAATTTTTTGTTTTTTTTTTTTTATTTGTTCTATTTCATTTATTGAAAAGATCTTATAAAGAAACTTATCCCCAAACATTTCATAGACTTTTTGGATTCTTTCAGTTTTTAAAAGATCAATACCTTGTAATATTTTCATAAAATACTTCCTTTTAAATAAAATAATACATATTAAGAATTAATTTTATTTTTTTTATGAAATAATTTCACAAACTCTATAGCAACTATTATTACAATTGTGTAAATAGGCATTAAATATCTTGGTGTTGATACATTTGTAACACTTATTAAAATTAAATAACTTTGTACCAAAAAAACTAGTGAAAAAAGTTCTAAATTTAATTTTCTATTAATTATTCCGCAAAACCATAAAATTATAAATAAGCTATATAAGGTTAAAATAAAAAATAAAATAATGAAAAAGTATTGCGCTAAATGAATTAATGGCAGACTTGGAATATTCATAGGCCCTGATGATTTCTCTAATTCTTGAAATTTTGGAATTTCTTTTTTATTTTTTTCTAAAAACCTTACTTTTGATCCAATAGACCAGTTACCAAGATAGTGGTACAAAGATAACATTAAATAGTCTGATAAATTATTTTTAAGAATTTGAAAAAAAATTTTTGAATAATTTTCAAAAATAATTTTTTCTTCAAATTTATTTTTTACTGATTGAAAATTAAACGTTTGATACTGAGCTACCACTTCGTAATCTGAAAGTAACTCTGATCTTAAAAAAATATTATCAATGTCATCTAAAAATTGATGAATAGGTTTAAATTCTTTTTTAGATACAACTAACAATTCGTGGAGATTTTCTGGATAATCACTAATTTTAAAAGAATCTTTTCCTGACAAAATAAAAAGTTTTCCAGCAACTGAATGCTTAAATACAGTTTCTCTTTTATCAAAGTGACTATAGAAAAATAAGTTTTCAATTATATTTGGAATTAAAAAAACTAATATGATTAAAAATACTTGATTTATTTTTTTTAATTGAATAATTGCAAGTGTAATCAAAATTAATGCAAATGGAATTCCAATAGGTTTTAATGATGAAATAATTCCGCAACACAATGCAAAAAAAAAATAAATTAAATCTTTTTCTTAACTCAAATAAAAAAGCTATTGCTAAATTAATAAAACTAAATAAAAAACTTTCAGTTAAAATTGTTTTTGAAAATGATGTGTAATAAATATTTGAGAGAATTAAAATGTAAGCAGCTAAACAAAGAAAAATATTTGTTTTTTTTTTAATTGAAAAAAAAAGAATACAAATACTGAAACTTAAAAAAAATTTTTGAAAAAAAATTAAATCTATTTTCAGTGTTTTTAAGACCTGAATTGCTATATAATATGTAGTTTGTCTTGCAGGATGTAAATTTAAATAATCTCCACTATCAGGTTGGATTTGATTTAATATTTGAGGAGAAAAATCAATTATAAAGAAGGTCAGTAAAAATAAACAAATTTTTTTTGTTAACTCATATAAATTCATAAATCTAATTTAATACAATCAAAAAAATCAAGGCTTGAATATTAAAAAAAAATTGTTATTAATCTTTTAAGGACCACAATAACTTAAAAAATCAAAAATTTAAAAGAAATTAAAAAAGTGACACTTAAATTAAATGCAAAACATGTTATTGATGAGATCCCTTTTCTTGATTTAAAATCACAACAGAATAAGATAATTACTCAAATTAACAAATCTATTAAACGTGTTCTTGATCATGGAAAATATATAATGGGTCCTGAAGTTTTTGAATTAGAAGAAAAACTAGCTTCATATTCTAATGTTAAAAATGTAATAACATGCTCAAGTGGAACCGATGCACTTATGATGGTTTTGATGGCAAAACAAATTGGGCCTGGTGATGCTATTTTTCTTCCAAGTTTCACTTATACAGCTACGCCTGAGGTAGTTGCGATATTGGGTGCAACTCCTATATTTGTTGATGTTCTTTTTGATACCTATAATATTGATGCAAAGAGCTTATTAAAAAGTATAGGTATTGCAAAAGAACATGGACTAAAACCCAAGGCTATAATTGCGGTTGATCTATTCGGTCAGCCATCTGACTATAACGCTTTAGAAAAAATTGCAGATGAAAATAAATTATGGATTCTTGCTGATGCTGCGCAAAGTTATGGAGCAGAATTTTTTAAAAAAAAAGTCGGTAAACTCGCCCATGCTACAGCAACTAGTTTTTTTCCTGCAAAACCTCTTGGATGTTATGGGGATGGAGGTGCTATTTTTACAGATAATGATGAACTTGCAGACACACTAAGGTCTATCAGAGTTCATGGCAAAGGTGAGCATAAGTATGATAACGTGCGTATAGGACTAAATGCAAGATTAGATACAATTCAAGCAGCAATCTTATTAGAAAAAATAAAAATATTCGATAATGAATTAAAAGTACGACAAAATGTTGCAGATTATTATAATAAAATGTTAAAAAACATTGTTCAGGTACCCTTTGTTATTAAAAATGCAAAATCAGCATGGGCACAATATACAATTCAACTACCTGACAAATCTTTTAGAGAAACTTTAATGAGTGAATTAAAAAAAGTAGGTATTCCGTCAATGATTTATTATCAAAAACCACTTCATCTTCAAACAGCATACAAACAATTTCCCAAATCTAATTCCTTGACGGTCAGCGAAGAAATTTCAGAAAAAGTTTTAAGCCTTCCGATTAATCTTAAACACTCTTCCTATATCACACAAAAATTTTGTGAAATTTTTAAAAAAATTTTTGAAAATTAATTTTCTTATAGAAGAAATTTTTTTCACATTTCTATTATATTTTTTAGATTTTTAAAAAAAATGTGTAAAAAAAAAACTTAAAGATTATTCATGATAATTTTAATGATTTTTTTTGCACCATATCCATCACCGTAATCAGCAATAGATTTTCTAGAGTTATAGTTATCATCTATCCATAACCTATTCCATCCATTTTCAATGGTTTCAACCCATTCTGTTTCTGAACGAAATGTAACGCAAGGAACACGATGAAAATAAGCTTCTTTCTGAAGACCACCTGAATCTGTAAGAACGAAAGATGCTTTGCTAAGCAGATATTGAGTTTCAAAGTAACTAAGAGGATTTAAGAAGCAAAAATTTCTTTTTTCTTTATAATTTTGGACCAATTTTTTTATACGTGGATGTATAGGGAAAAAAATTTTAATATTATTTTTTTTAGAAAATTGGTCTGCATAATCTAAAAAATTAGAGAAAATCTTTTTGTTATCAGCAGATTCCTGTCTGTGAATTGTCATTAATGCAAAATTATTTTGGTTTAAGGAAAATTTGCTGCTAAACTTTTTGGTATGTTTATTGATAAAATTTTTTGCAAATAATGTTGCATCATACATTACATCACCAACGTGATATACATCCTTTTTAATTCCCTCAATTTTTAGGTTTTCCACAGATTTCTTCGTTGGGCAAAATAAAATACTACTAAGATGGTCTGTCATAATTCTGTTAATCTCTTCAGGCATTTTTCTATTGTAAGATCTAAGACCTGATTCAACATGGGCTATAGGAATATTTAGTTTAGAAGCTGCAAGTGCTCCAGCTAAAGTGGAATTTGTATCACCATATAAAATTACCATATCAAGTTTTTCTTTGAACAATACACCTTCAACTGCCATAAGCATTTGTCCTGTCATTTCACCATGGGAGCAACTATTAATATTGAAATGGTATTTAGGTTTTGGAATTTCTAATTCTTCAAAAAAAACATCTGACATATTTTGATCAAAATGTTGTCCAGTATGTATGAAGATTTCTTCAATCGAATCATTTTTTTCTATCTCTCTTGATAAAACTGCAGCTTTGATAAATTGAGGTCTTGTCCCAACAATTGTTACAACACGCTTTTTCATAGATTAAAAAATTGTTTAACTTTGTTTTTAAGCTTTCTCTTTAACATTTTTTTTCTTAATTATTTCTTGAAGATTTCCAATTTTATTAATCTTATATTGACGGCCTTCGCGGGGACATTTAAATGATCTGTCTAGTTTTTCTCCAGCATGAGAAACCCAACCAATCTGTTTAGCGGGATTACCAACCATAATAGCATGAGGTTTTACATCTTTTGTTACAACAGCCCCAGCACCAATAAAACAATATTCACCCAATCTATTCCCACAAATAATTGTTGCATTTGCTCCAATTGTCACACCCTTTTCAACATGAGTTATAAGAAATTCGTCCTTACGTTCAATTTCAGCACGGGGGGTGTTCACATTAGTAAAAACACAGGATGGTCCACAAAAAACTCCATCCTCCAATGTAATACCTTTATACAAACTTACATTATTTTGAATTTTACAATTATTACCTATGATAACGTTAGGACCAATCATTGTATTTTGTCCAATTGTACAATCTTTTCCAATAATTGTACCTTTCAAAATATGAGAATAGTGCCAAATTTTTGTACCCAAACCTATCTTACTACCCTCATCAATACAGGCACTTTCATGAAAGTAAAATTTCTTTTTCTCTCTCTTATTATTCTCTAGTTCTATAACAATACCTTTAGTTAGTGATTTTTCTGAAGCGTCCAACACCCTTAAAACATTTACACCTTCATGGCCGTCAGTCCTTGGTCTATTGTTATTTTTAATACAGTCTATAAAGTGATCACATTCATCCCTTAATGGTTCGTGTGGTTCTAAAGATAATGCTTCGAAGTCTGCTTTTTGAGGTTGCGGTAAACCATTTACCCAATTAACCTGATGAGGGTAAAGTTTAAGCTTCATTGACCAATCAAGACCATCATCAAAAACAGCCATACCACGTTCACCAACCACGACTAACTTTTGTTCTTTAAACGGATGTAACCACGAAACGTATACATGTGCTTGAACCCCATTTTTAAAAGTTAAATGAGTTGTAGTTACATCATGAATATTTTTATTTAAATGAGCGGCACCGGTAGCCAAAACTTTTTCAGGGATATCTCCGACAAGAGTTAAAATCATTGAAATGTCATGAGGAGCAAAACTCCACAAAATATTTTCTTCATTTCTAAACTTACCAAGGTTTAAACGGTTAGAATATATATATTGAAGTTTTCCAAGTCTTCCAATTTGAACAAGTTCTTTTAGTTTTGAAAATGCCGTATGATATTGAAGCAAATGTCCAACCATTAAAATTTTATTTTGTTGTTCGGCAATTATACACAATTTTTTAGCGTCTGAAACTTTTAATGAAATAGGCTTTTCAACAAAAACATGTTTTCCTGCATCAAGTGATGCTTTTGCTATTTCACTATGATGTTCTGCNGGCGTTGAAACTACAATTCCGTTAACGTCTGAATTTAAAATATCTTGGATTGATTTAGCTTTAATATTGTACTCTTTTGCAATATTCTTAGCATGAATAAAGTTTGAATCACAAACATATTCAAGCACACCTATTTCAGAAAAATTTCTAACAAGATTCTTACCCCAATGTCCGCAACCTATAACGGCAATTTTAGGCTTTTGCATATTGCTCCTTTTTATTATTTAAAGTACAAAGGTAATAATAATTACCCAATTTAATTTAAACATGTCAAGCGGTTGATGTGAATTAAATTCTTGGGCATTTGAAAAACAAATGGAAAATTCTCAAATAAAATTAAAAAAAAAAATAAAAAAAAAAAATTCATATATCTTTTTTTATTGGCTCACTTGGNNTNGGTGGAACNGANAANCAACTTNTNAATNTTATTAANTCANTNNATAAAANANAATTTNANATNGANCTTTATNTNNTNATGNANNAAAANGGNGANNTNTTNNANGANTTAGATANTTCTNTAANNGTTTTTNTNCCAAAATTNAAATTTANNTCNNNNTTAANNCATTTTTTAAATNTNGTAGTNAANTANTTNAGAATNANAAAAANTANACCTGANATNATNCATTGTTTTTTACCTTTTGCATATTTAGTAGGTGGTATAATAGGTGTTTTTATTAATCATCAAAACATTATAATGAGTAGAAGATCTTTGAATAACTACCAGCAAAAATTTAAATTATTTCCTATTAAAAAAATTGAAGTATTTCTTCATAAAAGAATTAAACTTATAATTGCAAATGCTAAGGCTGTAAAAAAAAATATTATTGATGAGGGTGCTCCTAAAAATAAAGTTAAAGTAATACACAATGGTTTTGTAAAACCAAAACCTCAAAAAGAAAAATCATCTAATAGTTTAAAAAAAAAATTAGGTATAAAAGAAAAAAGTTTTGTTTTTTTAATTTTGGCTAATTTGATACCCTACAAAAATCATAGACTAGTAATTGAGTCTGTAGACTCACTTAGAAAAATTATTAAAAAAGAATTCAAAGTTATTTTTTTAGGTTCTGGTCAAAATGAATATAAAAAATTTCTTAAAGATTTGATTAAAAAAAGAAAAATTAAAAAATATTTTATTTTTAAAAATAGAACTAAATATATTTATAATTTTTTAAGTATTACTAATGTTGGGATTAGTTCTTCCCAAGAGGAAGGTCTTTCTAATAGTCTTATTGAATTTATGAGTTTTGGTATTCCAACTATTGCAACAAAAGTGGGGGGTAATTCTGAGATCACTAATAATAGAAATGGTTTTTTAATAGAAAGTAATAATAAAGAACAACTTGTTAAAGCAATGAAGACTTTAATGTCTGATAAAAAGTTATTGAATGATAAATCTATTAAATCGATAAAGGATTCTAAAAAATTCAACCTTAAAAAGATGGTTAAAAATCACACCACTATTTATAAAAGCTTAATAAACACTTAATTAAATCAAGTTATATTATTTGTGGAGTAAGGAGGCATTTATATATTTAAATTAAATATTATAAACGAAATAGAATTAAAAGATTGAATTTATCTCATCCACTTATCAAACCAGGTTTGGAACATCAGTATATTCCATAATCCATGTTGATTATTATTTTTTTCAGAAAGATGATTATGCATTAATTTTCCAACTAACTCATAATTAAAAATATTTTGTTTTTTTAATTTATCCTGATTCAAGGTTTCTACCATCCAGTTTTTAAGTCTTTTTCTCAACCATTTTGATAAAGGAACTGAAAAACCCATCTTTGGTCTATTTATTAAGTTTATTGGGATATATTTGGAGAGAATTTTTCGTAAAAAAAACTTTCCCTTCATTTTATAAATTTTATGCTCTGTATTTAAATTTTTAAAACAATATTCAATTAATCTGTAATCTAAAAGTGGCGATCTTAATTCTAAACCATGTGCCATACTGGCTCTATCTATCTTTACTAATATATCGCCAGGAAGATAGTTTTTCATATCGATTATTTGCATGGCTGTACTTATATGATTTTTTTCAAATAAATTAGAAAAGTCTTCATTTTTCTTTTTATTAAAAGATTTTAACAAAATATTGTCTTCCATTTGCGTAATCAACTTTAAATATATTTCATAATTAGATTTAGTTTTAAGAATTTTTGCGACTTTAGTTAAACGATCTCCAAATTGAGGAGGTATTACAGAATGTGAGAAAATTTCGTTTATTTTATTTAATTTTTCTCCCGAAATATTTAATAAAATTTTTGAGAACATATTTCTTACACCAATTGGAAAATTACCACATATCTGTGATACTTTATCTCCCCATATATATCTTGAATAGCCACCAAAAACTTCGTCACCCCCATCACCGGTTAGTGCAACACTTACTTTTTTTTTTAATTCACTTGAAATTAACATGGAAGGAATCTGGGATGAGTCGGCAAAAGGTTCATCATAATGATATGGAATTTTTTCGACAAGATTCTCAATTGAGTAATCATCTATGGTAAATTCATTATGAGATGTTGATAAAATTTCTGAAATCTTTTTTGCATATTTTGATTCATCATAGCCTTTATTCTTAAAAGCTATTGAATAAGTATTAATTTTTTTTAAAGATTGTTTTTGAGCTAAAGCTGCAACTAAAGAACTGTCAACTCCACCTGATAACATAACGCCTATTGGTACGTCACTAATCATCCTCTTTGATATACTATCTTCTAAAAGATTAGTGATTTCTTTTTCAAGAATATATTGATCAATTTTAAATTCATTTTCTTGAAAGTGATTAAAACCCCAATATATTTTTTTGGTATAATATTTTTTTAAATTAAACTGCATAATGCAGGCTGGCTCTAACTTATAGGTATTTTTAAAAATTGTTTCAGGAGAATTAATATATGAAAACTTTAAAAAGCTTTCTAACGTCTTAAAGTTAATTTCTTTTGTAAATAAATTAAATGACATTAAAGCTTTTAATTCAGAACCAAATATAATGTTATTTTTAATTTTGGACCAATATAACGGTTTTTTCCCCAATCTATCTGAAACTAAAAATAACTTTTTTTCTTTTTTATCCCATAATGCAAAAGCAAACATACCATTTATCTTTTTTATAGCATCAAAAAGTCCATAGTAATTTATAACCTCTAGCAAAACTTGAGTATCAGATTTGTTATAAAATTTAATTTTTTTTTTCAATAAATCTGCTTTAAGTTCCATAAAATTATAGATTTCTCCGTTAAAAGTTATTACATATCTTCTGTTATTTGATTCCATTGGCTGATTTGCTTTTTTTGATAGATCAATTATAGAAAGTCTTGTATGACCCAAGTAAATATTGTCACTTGCATTATACCATATGTCATCATTATCAGGACCTCTATGCGAAAGTTTACCATTCATTTTTTTTAATTCATTCTTTAAACTATCAACATTGTTTTTAGTATCTGAAAGAAAAAATCCTGAAATTCCACACATTTTATATCCTTAAATTAAAACTTATTTTTAGAAACTAATATTTGTTACACTTTTATCTTATTCAATTGAACCTAGTCTTGAAGATAATTTAGATTATTTTTATTTGAAAATTGATCAACTATTTTTTTATTAAATTTCTAGTTATTTTTATTAACGCTTAACAACCAAGCTTCGATATTAATTAAATGAGCAATTGCAGGTCCTATTTCTTTATCTTTTTTAAATTTATCAACTAGATCTTTTATTTTTTTTTTTTCACAATATTTATACAAATTACAATTTGCTGTCATTAATAAGTCAAGAAATCTTCCAAATCCTTTTTTATTATCTAACCACTTAGATATAGGAATTAAAAGTCCATTTTTTTTTCTATTAATAAAATTCTTTGGGAAAAAAAGCGATGAAACACTCTTAAGAATTTTTTTAGTTATTCGCTTATCATATTTTGTTTTTCTATCTAATGAATTAATAAATTTTATCAGAGGTAAGTCTACGAATGGAACACGAACCTCTAGTCCATGTGCCATTGAGATTTTATCTTGTCTGTGAAGTAACGACTCTAAGTAAATTGCTTGATCAAAAGCACATAATTTATCAAATGGGTTAGAAAAATTTTCGTATATTTCAGTTCTAAACTTTAAATCAAGGGTTATATCTTGAAAAACCTCTTTGAAAATATCAAACTTTCGAAATGTCATTGATTCCATAAATGGGTCATTATATTTGTAATATTTTAAAAAATTTAATCTTCTAAAATTATTTAAAAAAAGGTCTGGTAAAAATTGAACAATTTTTTTATAGGCAAGAAATTTATTTATTTCTAAATATCTTGAATATCCAGCAAATAATTCATCTGCCCCCTCACCTGTCAAAACCACTTTATTGTGTTGAGAAATGGTCTCACATAATTTGTATAATAAAACGCAACCAAAATGAGGTGTAGGTGCCTCTAAACTTTCAATTGTTTTTTCAAAATTATCGGCAAAAGTTTGAGAGTCACAATTAACCTTAATATTATTATTTGGATATAATTTTGAAACTAAATCTTGATAATTTCTTTCATCAAAATTATTTTCCTCAAAGACAAGACTATATGAATTAAATTTTTTATTATTTTTTTTTAAAATCGCGACAATTAAACTGGAGTCTAATCCACCGGATAGTTGAACTGAAAACCCAACATCACTTTGAGTGTGTTTAATAATTGAGTTTTCAAGTAGACCTAATACTTGTTCGTTGATATTTGTTATTTGATTGACTGGATTAATAGTGTCTAATATATCAAAGTATTTAGAAGTTTTAATTTTGTGAGTTCTTAAGTCAATTTCAAGGCATTGGCCTTTATCAACTTTGTATACATTTTTGTAACCAGTTTTAGTACCACTTAAATATCTAAAAAAAATTAATTCGCCCAAAGTTTTTTCATCAAATGATATATTTATTAAATTTTTTAAAGGCCTTATTTCACTTCCTAAAAATATAAAATTTTTATTTTTGAAAAAATATAGTGGCTTTATTCCAAAATGATCTCTCGCTACAAAAGCTATATTTTTTTTTTCATCTATAATAGTAAAAGCAAACATTCCATTAAGTTTGTTTAAAA
>PATB01000031.1 GCA_002712255.1 Alphaproteobacteria bacterium | reverse complement strand
TATACCTGCACCAATTTGTGCAGATACTACATTCAAAATAGTAGGAAAGTTAAACTGAATTTTACATTTAAAAAAACCAAGTGGTGGTATCGTGCCATCGCAATCAGTATGGGTAAAATCTAATTCTCCTCTATCTCCTTCACCTGATCTTGCTTCCAACTGAAGTAGAGATGAAAAGGAAACGTCTTCTTCAGATAAGTTTTCAAAAATAAATTCGAGTTGGACATTCTTTCCCATAAATCTCGTTTTTTTTAACTCTATAGAAATATTGCCCCATTGTTTTTTAAGATTGTTCGCTTCTAAATTGTTGTTTAAAATAAAAAGAATAGAGAGGACGCTAACAAATACGTTGAAAATATTTAATTTATAAATCCTCATCCTAAACTCAATTAAAAATCATAACTAAATTTAATTTTCTGAACAAGAATTTATTTAAGTAATTGTTTGTTTTTTTTTTTGAGCGCTAGAATCAACTGATCAATGTTATCTTTCTTAATAAAACCTTTAAATTCAGATTTTTTTGTAGCTATCTCACTTACGGAGCCAGCTAAAAGAACATCAAATATTTTCCAATCTTGTTCTACTGGGGATAAAAGATAATTAATAGAAACTTTCTCCTCATCACTTAAAATTAAGTTACTTTTTACCATTACATATGCTCCAACTTTTTTTTCTCCTAAATCTTCAAATGCAAGGTTTTCAATTTTTGAAAACCTTTTAATGTAGTTTTTAGCTATATACTCTTCGAAAATATCTATCATCTCTTTCTTTTTTTTATTTTCTAATCTCTTCCACACGTCTCCAATAATCATATTTAACATTTTTTCAGTATTATACGTGTCATTGATTAATTTTTGTGTCATGTTGGAAAAGGACTCACTGTTTTGATTAATTTTTTTTAAGCCCTCGTGAAGCTTGTATATTGTTTGTGCTACATTTTTTTTCTTGTAATTTTTTTCTTTTATTTTTTTTTTTGCTACTTTTTTAGGAACTTTTACTTCTTTAGCTTTATTATCAATTACTGTTTTTTGTTTTTCATCTAATTTCTCTTTAATTATTTGTTGTGATCCTTTTTTTTTCATCAATTTTTTCAATTTTCTCTTTTGTAGCCAATAGATCATTGTCCTGAGTAATATTTTCTTCATAAGGGAGTGAAGTTTCTGCATCATTTTTTTTCAATAAAGAAAAAACAACGATGATAATGATCAGAAAAAGGATCAGAATTGAAATTAGTACTTTTCTTTTTTTAATTAAATCAAACGAAATTTTCATAAAAGTCATTTAAATCTTTTAAAGACTTTTATCATACTTTTTTTGAATTTCTTAATCTTTTGTAGAAATTTTTATCCAATTCTTATTAAATCTATCTTCATAATCCTTTTTTACACAATGACCAAACCAACGATCAGGAGAAATAATTTTTTTCTTTTTTTTCCCAAGCCATGCTCCCCACCACGAAAAAGAACTATTACTCATAATAATGTCATCACATTGTGTCAAACAGTACAAATCTTCGACTTCATTTGTATTATTCATATTTAAAAATTTTTTTAAATCAATTTTTTTTTTAAGAGTTTTAAAATCATCTGAAAAAATAATAAAGTTGTGGTTACTGTCGAAATACGACATTGCTTTTTCAAGATAAGATGGGTAATCAACGTTATAAAAAACACCCTCATGTCTTTTATGTAAATAATCACCTAGTCTTAGATGTATTCCTACTTTTTTTTCAATAGAGTCTAATTTTTTTGTAATTTTTTCCTTGGTTTTAAAATCAAAGTCAAATAAATTTTTTACTTCATCCTTATAATCTTTAAAGTATTTTTCAGATTGGAAGTAACCGTGCAGACATATATTATCTAATGGCTGAATAGGATTATAACTAAATTCTCTTTCTGTATAAATCAATGGAATCTCTTGGTTAGTGGTTGGAATATTTTTGTAGACATTGTATCTGTATTTCTCTGGATGATGCCCTTGTCCAAATCCAACATGATTTAATGAGTAATTTATTGCAAATTTAGAGTTGATTCTTCTAGCATGAGCATAACCCGCTGCTATTTGAAATAATTGATTGCCTAAACCACCTAAAAAATTGTTAATAATCATAGATACTTTTAGAATTAGTTTATTTTTTTATTTAAATTGTCCAGAATTTCATAGAGTCTACGAATCTGCGGCTTTAAATCTTTATGCGAATTTCCAACAAAAAATCCATTTTCATCCACATCCTTTATATTTTTTAACTCGCCNTATACTGAATATTGATAATATTTTTCAACTGGATTTTTTAAAAAATTTCCACTTACAATTGGCCTAGTTTCAATTTTTTTTTTTGTTAGCTCATTAATTACATACTCTCTTTTCTTTTTTAAATTNCCTGAGAGAATTAAACTAAATCCGTACCATGAAGAATCTTTGTANCTTTCTTGAATTTGACAAAATGATNTACTTTCAAAAAGACTTTTAAAAAAAACNGCATTTTTTCTTCTNCCATTTAAAAATCTTCCGAATTTTCTTAATTGGCACTGACCTAAAATCCCATTAAATTCATTTGGCCTTACATTATAGCCAGGAAGAATAAATTTAAATGCATTCTTAAATTTTGATTCATAATCANTTCTACAATCGTTATTATTTTCCAGATCTCTTGCCCAACCATGAGATCTAAGTGATTTACAAAATTTATAAATTTCTTTATCGTCTGTAGAAATCATTCCNCCNTCAATAGTCTGTAGATGATGAGAAAAATAGAATGAATGAGAAGATGCTACACCAAATGTCCCGGTATATTTTGAGTTATACTTTGCTCCTAAAGATTCACAGTTATCCTCAATTAAAGTTAAATTATACTTATCACAAATCTCATTTATTTTTTTAAAGTCAACAGGATTTCCTAGTATATTTATTGCCAAGATTGCCTTNGTTTTCTTTGTTATTGCTCTTTCGATTATATTTTCGTCAATATTCAATGTTGATTTATTAATATCTAAAAACCTAAGTTTTATTCCATATTGATTGAAAGGAGAATAACTTGTNCTCCAGCCTAGAGCAGGNACAAGTACTTCATCACCTNTTTTCAAATTATANTTTTTTAATAATGTCAAAGCTGCCACAATTAGCAAATTAGCTGATGATCCTGAGTTAACCATAACACAAAATTTAGAACCAAAATAATTTGCGAATTGTTTTTCAAACTTTTCAACATTCTCACCCATTGTAAGTTTNCCTGAATACAACTGATTAATNATAGCATTGTGCTCCTCCTCNTTCCANCTNNGNTGTGCAAGAGGATANAAAAAGCNATTATCAGACTTTGGTGGATGTATAAGTTTTAAATAATTAGAATTNTTTTCTTTAAGAANATTGAATTGTAAATTAGNTTTTNTTTTTGTATTTTCCATTTTTTTTCCTTAACTNCTNATNACAACGACTAATTTTTATTTATCTTTAATTTCTGATAACTATTTTAATAATTTTAATTTCCAACTAAAGTAAGATTAACCNTTGAAAAAAACATGCCAAAAGANAAAAANANAGCTTTAGAATGGAAAAAAAAATACGGTAATAATAATTTCAAGCCAAAGTTTATTTTTTCTAAACAAGATACAAAGGAAAACCTTTTATTTTCTCTAGGTTTTTTTGTCATGGTAATGGCATCAGAAATTCTATTTAATCAGCCTTTTAAAAATAAAATTAAAGTTGTACATAATAAATTTTATAAAGTTTTATTTAACAAAAAGTTTGAGAAAATTGAAAGAATTGAAAATGCATCTTTTGGATTTAGTCTTTTTTTAATTTTAAATAAACTTTTTAAAGAAGAAGATTCTATGGGTGAATTCATGAAAGAAATTTTGTTAAATTCAATTTGTCATTGGTCTAGTGTTATGAACTTTAGTGAAAAAGATTATTTTAAAAAAGTTAAATTTATTGAGCNTTTATANGAAAACAATAAAAAATTAATTTTAACTCACAGAGATGACTCACTAATTGATCTAATTTTTTTACTTTATAAAAGCTTTGAAGTTGGAGAGGCTGANAAAAAAATAATTAAACAAAATATTGCTGTTCTCGGATTTTCTGTNAGNAAAGCAATGAAAGANTTTAGATATGATGTACTAAATGAGTTTAAGNAGAAATTTAAATAGCTTCATTCATGATTTTCATCAAAAAAATTCTTCAAATCTTNAGTTATTGTTGTATTTAAATTAGTTAACCTTAAATAGGTTGATCTTAAAATTGCTCTGATTAGAATTGAAGATTCTTTGAATTCATTGAGTAAAGTTTCTTTAGGTATTTTTACTGCAGCTGANNTTTCTANTGCGACTGCAGTGACAGTTCGAGAAGTATTTAATAATATTGATTGCTCCCCAAAAACCTCNTTTGCATTAACATAACCAACCTTAGTTCCATTTTCTGACAAAATTTCAACTGCACCTTCCTTTAATANATAAGCAAAATCGGATTTATCTCCAATTTTATATATNNCNGNAGNNGGGTTCCCAAAAAATAAATTCTTCTGCCATAGACAACCTCCAACTTCCTATTTTTATTGTTGTTGAGTTTAACCAATGAAAAATAAAAATCTATAAATTACAAATTTTAATTAAAAAAAAATTAAATTTAATAGGGTAAAATTGTTTTTCCCATCAAAAACTTATCGACAGAATGGGCAACCTGNCGTCCTTCTCTTATAGCCCAAACAACTAAAGACTGTCCTCTTCTCATATCNCCAGAAACAAAAATTTTGTCTAAATTAGTTTTATAATCAACATCGTTAGCAGCAACGTTTCCCCTACGATCAAGTTCAATACCTAAATTTTTTATCAACTTATCCTTTTTAGGATGAAGGAAACCCATAGCAAGTAAAACTAAATCAGCCTTTAGTGAAATTTCAGAATCGGGACCTTTTGATTCCTTTAAAGTCATCTTATTGTCTTTATCCTTTTCCCACTCTACTTTCTTAAGTGTCAATGAGTGTAAATTTTTTCCGTCACCTTCAAATGATTTAGTAGAAACACTCCAAGTCCTTGAAACTCCCTCTTCATGTGAAGATGAAGTTCTAAGCTTTAAAGGCCAATGGGGCCAAGTTAGTAGTTTATCTTCTTTCTCCGGGGGCTTATCTAGAATTTCGAGTTGCGTGACAGATTTAGCGCCCTGTCTGTTNGAGGTACCAATACAATCAGAGCCAGTATCACCTCCTCCAATAACAACAACATCTTTATTTTTTGCAGAAATTTGTTTTTCNTCCGAAATTAAATCTCCTTCACACATCTTGTTTTGTAAAGTCAAAAAATCCATAGCAAAGTGGACACCGTTTAAATCTCTACCTGGTATATCGAGATCGCGGGGTTCCTCTGATCCGCAAGCTAGTACAACGGCATCGAAATTTTTTATTAAATCTTTTGTATCATAATCATTTCCAACATTTACATTGCATCTGAATTTTACACCTTCTTTTTCCATTTGTTTTACTCTTTTATCAATGTAGTGTTTTTCCATTTTGAAATTAGGAATTCCATATCTGAGCAGACCACCAATTCTATCATTTTTTTCGAAAACTTCTACATTGTGCCCTACTCTTGCAAGTTGCTGCGCTGAAGCTAAACCGGCTGGTCCTGAACCTATAACCGCAACTTTCTTGCCAGTTTTTTCTTTTTTTACCTGCGGAAGAATCCATCCTTCTTTATAACCACGATCAATTATTGACCTTTCAATCCCTTTTATTGTAACTGGGTTGTCTTCTATATTTAATGTGCACGCAGCTTCACAAGGTGCAGGGCAAATTCTTCCAGTAAATTCAGGAAAATTATTTGTGGAATGTAACGTGTTTAATGCATTCTTCCAGTCTCCTTCATAAACAAGTTCATTCCAATCTGGTATAATGTTATTTACAGGGCATGAATTATGGCAATACGGTATTCCGCAGTTCATGCATCTAGCTGATTGTTGATTTAAGATTTTATCTGAATAAGGTAAGATAAACTCATCAAAATTTTTGATCCTTACTTTGGGGTTTATTGATTTACTCTCAATTCTATCAAATTCTAAGAAACCAGTTACTTTTGCCATAATCTATCTTTCCCAATCTTATCTTCTACTTTAACCTTTTTTAGTGCAGCCTTAAAGTCTAAAGGTAAAACTTTAACAAAGTTTTTTATTTCTTCGTTGAAATTCTCAATGATTACTTTTGCAACTGAAGAATTTGTATAATTAATGTGTCTAATCAACATTTCTCTGATTCTTTTTTCATCATTTTCTAAATAAGTGTTTTTATTAAATAAGCTTGTAGTCGAATGCGTGTTAATGCCTGTAGGTTTTAGTATCTCTACCATTGAGGTATTACATTTTTGATTAAAATTTCCTTCCTTATCGTAAACATAAGCAATACCGCCACTCATTCCAGCACCAAAGTTAACTCCTGTTTTTCCTAAAACCATAACAATCCCACCTGTCATATATTCACAGCAATGATCCCCAGTGCCTTCAACAACAGCAATAGCTCCAGAGTTTCTAACAGCAAATCTTTCTCCCGCAACACCAGAAAAAAAACACTCCCCTGCAATTGCACCATATAAAACTGTATTTCCTACTATTATATTTTCTTCAGCTTTGATTTTTGATTTTGAAAAAGGTTTGATTACAATTCTCCCTCCAGAAAGACCCTTACCAACATAATCATTAGCTTCACCGTCTAAAATAAGTGTAACACCCCTTGAGAGAAAAGTCCCAAAACTTTGTCCTGCCGTACCTTTTAAATTTACAACAATTGAGTCATCATTTAATCCTTTGAAGCCAAATTTTTTCGCAATCTCTCCTGATAACATTGCTCCAAAGCTTCTATCGGTATTTTTTATTGATTTATTTAATTTAAGATTTGTTTTTTTAGCACTCAACACCTCCCGCGCATCTCTAATAAGTCTTTTATCAGCAACATTTTCTAAATTATGATTTTGGTAGGATGAGTTAAAATTTTCAGATTGTTCTTGAGTTTCAGGACTCCACAATATTTTAGACAAATCAATGTTTTTCGCTTTCCAATGCTCTATTGCATCACGTTTGATTAACAAGTCAGATCTTCCAATTAAATCATTAAACTTTTTTATACCCAGAGTTGCCATTATTTCCCTTACCTCTTCAGCAACTAGAAAGAAATAATTAATTACGTTTTCAGGAGTGCCAATAAATTTTTTTCTTAATGTCTCATTTTGCGTCGCTATACCAACAGGACATGTGTTTAAATGACATTTTCTCATCATTATGCAGCCAACCGATACCCAAGGTGCGGTTGAAAAACCAAATTCGTCAGCTCCAAGAAGTGCTCCAATTATAACGTCTCTTCCCGTTTTTAACCCTCCATCTACTTGCAACGAAATTCTGTTTCTCAACCTATTTAGAACTAATGTTTGGTGTGTTTCAGCTAAACCAAGTTCCCATGGTGTACCTGCATTTTTAATTGATGTCAAAGGTGAAGCACCAGTACCTCCATCATATCCAGCAATGGTAATGTGATCTGACTTACACTTAGTAACACCGGCTGCCACTACGCCAACTCCAAATTCTGAAACCAATTTTACACTTATTCTGGCTTCTGGGTTTACATTTTTTAAATCAAAGATGAGTTGTGCAAGATCTTCTATTGAATAAATATCATGATGGGGAGGAGGCGAAATCAAACCAACACCAGGTGTAGAATGTCTTACTTCTGCAATTTTTTCGTCCACTTTGTGTCCTGGTAGTTGTCCACCTTCCCCTGGCTTTGNCCCCTGAGATATTTTAATTTGTATATCATTGGCATTTACCAGATATTCTGTAGTAACTCCAAATCTCCCAGAAGCGACTTGTTTTATGGCACTTTTCATTGAATCACCATTCTTTAACGGAATGAATCTCTCAGGTTCCTCGCCACCTTCGCCAGTATTTGATTTACCTCCAATTCTATTCATCGCTAAGGCAAGGGTTGTATGGGCCTCCCTTGAAATTGACCCAAAAGACATTGCTCCCGTTGCAAATCTTTTTACTATTTCTTGGCTTGATTCCACCTCATCTATGGGAATAGAGTTAGTCTTTTTAAATTTGAATAAACTTCTAATGGTATAAATTGATTTATTATAACCATTAATTTGATCTGAAAACTCTCTAAATGATTCTTTAGAATTAATTCTAGTTGCTTTTTGTAGGTTTGATATAGTTGATGGTGACCAAGCATGTTCTTCTCCGTTAATTCTGAATGCATACTCCCCTCCATCTTCTAGCTTAGAATCTTGGTCAAAGTTTTTTATTTTATTGTATCTTTCTAAAGTCTCTTTTTGAATCTGACTTAAATCGATACCTCCAATAAGGGTGGAGGTGCCACAGAAATATTTATTTATGACATCTTCTGAGATTCCAATTGCATCAAAAATTTGCGCCCCACAGTATGATTTAAGTGTTGAAATGCCCATTTTGGACATGATTTTAAGTACAGCTTTTTGTGAAGCTTTTATAAAGTTGTCTTCAGCCTTAGCCCAATCTGTTTTAGAAGTTAAATTCTTAATAGTTTCAAATGCTAAATAAGGGTTTATTGCTTCAATACCATAACCAAAAAGGACTGAAAAATGGTGAAGTTCTCTGGCTTCTCCCGTTTCCATAATAAGGCTAGTTTTCATCCTTAAACCTTCCTTAATTAAGTAATGATGAACAGCTGATGCTGCTAACAAGGCAGGGATAGGGGCATTCACATTTGAAATGTTTTTATCTGATAAGATTAAGATATTTGAACCCTCTAAGATTTGATTTTTTGCCTCATAACAGATTCTGTCTATACCATCTTTTAATTCACCACCTTTGTTGGAATTTTTAAACAAAATATCAATAATTGATGAACGTAATCTGCCATTTGTATTTTTGTCGATTGAGTTTAACGAAATCATTTCTTCATTTTTGATTATTGGTTGAGATAACTCTAGCCTAAACGAATTGTTATCGTCTGGTTTTGAAAAAATGTTTGGCTTAGACCCCAAAGACATTTCAAGCGACATTACTAATTCCTCTCTGATAGGGTCAATGGGTGGGTTTGTTACTTGAGCAAAGCATTGTTTGAAATATGAAAATAAAAGTTTAGACTTCTTGCATAAAATTGAAATTGGGGTATCAGTTCCCATAGAACCAATAGGTTCCACGCCTGAATTAATGATTGGACTAAGAAAAAAATTTATATCCTCTTTTGTATAACCAAAAGCCATCTGGTATTTCTTAAATTGATCGTCTGTAAATTGTTTTGAGTTATTTTTTATTTTTAAATCTTTAAGGAATACTTGATTTTTTTGCAAATGCGTATCGTATTTGTATCTGTTGCAATATCTTAGTTTTATTTCATCATTTTCTAAAATTTTTCTTTGATGAAGATCTATCAAAAAAATTTTTCCTGGTTGCAATCTCCATCTTTTAACCACTTTTTCTGGAGGAACATCAAGAACACCCATTTCAGATGAGAGCATGACCATACCATCATCAGTAACAAGGTATCTTGACGGACGTAGACCGTTCCTATCAAGGATCGCTCCAATTTTTTTACCATCTGTAAAACACATTGCGGCTGGTCCATCCCATGGTTCAATTAAATTAGAATTATAGTTGTAATAAGATTTTAGATCTTTGTTCTGAAGCTTATTTTTTTCCCACGCCTCCGGAATTAGCATCATCATGGCTTCTTCAATATCGTAACCACCTATAATGAGATATTCCAGAGCGTTATCAAAAGCAGCTGAATCAGAAACACCCTCAAAAATTAATGGATTAATGTTTTTAAATTCTTTAGAAAAGAACTCTGAATCAGAAATTCTAGCCCTGGCGTTCATCCAATTAACATTACCTCGTAGAGTATTTATTTCGCCGTTATGACACAAAAATCTAAAAGGCTGGGCAAGTTCCCAACTTGGAAAAGTATTAGTAGAAAATCTTTGGTGAACAATTGCCAATGAGGAAATAAAGAGATCGTCATTAAAGTCTAAATAAAAATTATTAAGACTGTCTGACATAATCATACCTTTATAGGTAACTGTTCTTGGAGAAAGGGAAACAACGTAAAAGTCAAAAGATTTTAGATCAATCTCCATATTTCTCCTTGCCAAGAAAAGCTTTGACTCAAACTGATTTATAGATTGAGATTTTTCAAGTTCAGAAACGAAAAATTGATATATTGAAGGTTCTTTTCCTTTAATTGAATAACCTAAAACATTTTGGTTAGTTGGTACCATTCTTTGAACTAAAATTTTCAGTCCAAATTTATTAAAATATTTACTAACTACATCAATACAATGCGTTTTCTCTTCAGTATGTCTTGGCAAAAAAAACATTCCGACGGCATAATCGTCTGGTCTTGGTAGTATAACGTTATTTGCAGAAAGTTCTTTTTGAAAGAATTGATGGGGTATTTGTGTTAAAATACCAACTCCATCTCCAGCTTTTGGATCAGCACTGACCGCGCCCCGATGCGTTAGGTTAGACAAAAGATTTAATGCACTGTTTATAATATTTTTGGATGGAATATCATAAATGTTGGCCACTAACCCAATTCCACAAGAATCTTTTTCATTCTTTGAATTGTAAAGGCCTATATTTCTTCTTTTTAAAAACATTCTCAACTAATATTATCTAAGTTTAATTTTCTAATTAATCAACACTTTCTTGGTATTTTTAATCAAAATTCATTACTTTTTCATAGTATACGTTTCCCATTGTCTCTGAATCGGAAATTTCTTCTCTTATTAACCTCACTAACCCCAAGCCTGGAGCGTACCATTCAGTTTTTTTTATCGTAATATCAATTTTACCTAATGGTGCACCAGGAAAAAAACTGGTTTGACCAAATCCTTCAATTTTTAAACAATTTTTTAAAATTTTATCTTTAATTTTAACAGTCTCATTTAAGCTAGTTAATTTATTTTCTATATTTATTGGTAGTAAAGTTCTATAAATTCTATCATAGCCTAATTTCACCACTAACGTGGTCAAGTCATTAGTATTCCAGGACTTGTTCTTTTCCAAGGACATTTGATAAACAATATTTTCACGTTCAAACTCTAATTTTTCCTTGGGACGGTCAACAAGACCAGGGAATAGATATTGAACGTCTTTGAGGATAAGTTTTTGTGGCTCTTTTTCATATTCTATAACTTTCCCGTCACTTCTGACTAATACAGATTTTCTCTTATCTGACTCCTTTAGAAAGTAAGATTGTTTGTATTTTTTAGTTATTTTTTCTTTATCAATAAAAGTTATTTCATAGTGGATATGTTTATTATCTCCAGAGGGTAAATATGAAAATTGTTGTTCACATGAGACTAAAAAAAAGATTATAAGTATCAGAAGTATTTTAGGTGTATATGCATTATTTGCCATTATTTAAAACTTTCATTATTTTTATTTATATTATGTGTATACTCACTCTTCCTCTGTTACTAAGGGTGCAAGTCCTAATTTAAACTCAATTGCGTTACATAACATTTGCCCAATCATTATATGCATCTCTTGTATTCTAGATGTGTTATCTGCGGGAATAGAAATAACTTGGTCACAAAGTTTGTCTACATCTTTTGTATGTTTACCAGTTAAGGCTAAGCACTTAAGACCCATTTGTTTTGCTGTTTTCAAACCATTGATTACATTTTCACTTTTTCCAGAGGTTGAAATCCCAATTGCGACATCTCCAGCGTTTCCAATAGCTTCTATTTGTCTAGAAAACAGGTGGTCAAACCCAAAATCATTTCCAATTGCACTTATAGTAGATGTATCTGTAACCAATGAAATTGCTGCAATTGCAGTTCTATTTTTTGAAAACCTAACGCTTAGTTCTGTTGAAAGATGTTGAGCATCGGCAGCGCTACCACCATTTCCAAAAAAAAGTAATTTTTTTTTATCTTTTAGTGAATCTGAGCAAATTGTGACAGTATTAACAAATGAACTCAACAATAAATTTCTGCTTTTTTCAACAATTTGTTGATGTTCATTAATTTGATTCTCAAAAAAAAACTCTAGTTCTTTCATTCGTTTACCTATTTCCTGGCGATCTTATCTGGACTCGAACCAGAAACTAATCCTTAGGAGGGATTTGTTATATCCAG
>PATB01000030.1 GCA_002712255.1 Alphaproteobacteria bacterium | reverse complement strand
CCACATACAAAAAAACCATATGGGTTAAGATTTCCTGTGATTACAATTAATGATATGGTTAAAGTTCAGAATAGGCTTGTTGATGCCTTAAATATTAAGAAGTTGTTTGCTGTTATAGGAGGATCAATGGGTGGTATGCAAGCATTAGAATGGGCTGCCCAATATGGTAAAAAAATAAATTCAGTTATTCCCATAGCTGCATCTTATAGACATTCAGCTCAGAATATTGCTTTTCATGAAATTGGTAGGCAGGCCATAATGGCTGATCCTAATTGGAATAAAGGAAATTATTATGCAAAAAAAAAATTTCCAAAAAGAGGACTTGCTGTTGCAAGAATGATAGCTCACATAACGTATTTATCTGAGTCAGCTTTACAAAGAAAATTTGGTAGAAACTTACAAAATAGTAAATTTTTTTCTTTTGGATTTGATACAGACTTTCAAATAGAGAGTTATTTAAAACATCAAGGAATTTCTTTTGTAGAGAGATTTGATGCTAATAGTTATTTATACATAACTAAAGCAATGGATTATTTTGATCTTTCAATAAAAAAAGGAGGATTAAAAAAAGTATTTTTGCAAAAAGAATTAAATTATTGTTTTTTTTCTTTTTCATCGGATTGGTTATTTCCAACATCTGAAACTAAAACAATTCTTTCTGCGCTTAAATCCATAAATGCTAATTCTAGTTTTATCGAAATAAATACAGATAAAGGTCATGATGCTTTTTTATTAGAAGAAGCAGAATTTCACTCCACTCTAAAGAAATTTATAATAGGTCAAATTAAAGAGAAAAAATTATGAAAAAAATATTAAGAAAAGATCTAGTAAAAATTTCAAATCTAATTGAAAGTAATGAAACAGTTCTTGATGTTGGGTGCGGTGATGGAAATTTAATTCGCCACCTTTCAAAAAAAAATGTTGATTGTAGGGGAATTGAAATTACACTAACAGGCGTTGGTTCCTGCTTAGAAAAAGGACTTAATGTTATTCAAGGTGATGCTAACTATGATCTTGAGGACTACCCAGATAATTCTTTTTCTACTGTTATCTTAAGTCAAACTATTCAAGCTATGATTTATCCGGATAGGGTAATAGAAAATTTGATAAGAATAGGAGATAGGGCAATAATATCNTTCCCAAACTTTGGATATTGGAAAGTAAGGAGAGATTTTTTATTTTCAGGAAGAATGCCAAAAAATAAAATTTTACCCTTTGAATGGCATAATACTCCAAATATTCATTTATGCTCGTATAGAGATTTTTATGATTTCTGTAAAAAAAAAAAAATTTTGGTGGAAAAATTTTATTGTTTAAATGAAAATGGTGATGAAATTAATAACAGATTTTTAGTAAATCTTTTAACTTACCAAGTAATTTTTTGCGTTTCAAAAAAATAAATAATATAAATATTAATTAATGTTGAGAATAAATCAAATACCTGTCCTAAGCGATAATTATATTTACTTAATTATTGATGGAAAAAATATGACTTCAGCTTGTATTGATCCTGCCGTTGCCAAACCTGTTATTGATATCTTGGATCGTGAAAATCTAAAGTTAGATTACATATTAAATACTCATCATCATTATGACCATGTCGGTGCAAATCTAGAATTAAAAAAAAAATATGGTTGTAAAATTGTAGGAAATGAAAAAGATAGTAGCAGAATTCCAGGCATTGACATTAAATTAAATGAAGGAGATTTTTTTCAGATCGGTCAATCACAATGCCAAGTTATAGATGTGTCTGGTCATACAAAGGGTCATATTGCATATTATTTCAAGAATGAAAATGTAATTTTTTGCGGTGATGCGCTTTTCTCTTTGGGATGTGGTAGACTTTTCGAAGGTACTCCAAGCCAAATGGTCAAATCACTATTGAAAATTAGATCCTTACCCAATAATACTAAAATTTATTGTGCTCANGAGTATACACTTAATAATGCAAACTTTGCTTTAAGTTTGGATCCAAATAACCAGAAATTGAAAGAAAAAATTGTTGATATTAAAAATAAAAGATCACAGAATATCCCTACCATCCCTTGCTATCTTGGAGAAGAAAAGAATTTGAATCCCTTTTTGATGTTTGATGACAAGAGATATTTAAAAAGAATTGGTTTGGGAAATTTAAGCAGNGAGGAAAGCTTTAAAATAATAAGAAGGATGAAAGATAACTTCTAGTCCATCCATAACCCTCCATTAATTGATAAAGTTGCTCCATTAATATACTGCGCTTTGTCAGACACAAGATATGAAACAAGATCAGCTATTTCCTCGGACTCACCTAACCTTTTAGTTGGTATTGTATCTATGATTGATTTTAAAATATCTTCTCTGATTGCTGCAACCATTTCCGTGTTTATGTAGCCAGGACAGATTACGTTAGAAGTAATATTTTTGATTGCACTTTCAAGTGCAAGCGATTTTGAAAATCCAATTAAAGCTGATTTGGTGGCTGCATAGTTCGTTTGTCCAAACTGGCCTTTTTGTCCGTTAACTGATGAAATATGTACAATTCTTCCATATTGATTTTCCCTCATTTTGTTTATAACTTGGGAAGTGATATTGAAAACTGAGTTGAGATTAACATCAATCACTTTTTGCCAATTTTCGTGAGACATTTTATGTAATGGAGCATCACNAGTTATACCTGCATTATTGACTAAGATATCAATTGTTTTATGTTTCTCGTAAATTTTGGATATCATTTCTGAAGTTGAACCATAATTACTGACATCACATTTAAAAGTTTCTATATCATTTTCATCAGAGAATTTTTTTGCAGCTTCATCATTGCTTCCGTAATTCACGATTACTTTGTAGCCATCTTTTCTCAACCTTTTTGATATAGCCTCACCTATACCTCGTGTGCCCCCAGTTACTAGTGCAATTTTTGACATTTCCTAAATCCTTTCAATGCACATTGCAATACCTTGTCCACCACCAATACAAAGAGTTGCAATACCTTTACTTTTTTTTGTTCTAATTAGTTCATGAATCAATGTCACTAAAATTCTTGTACCTGAAGCGCCAATTGGATGACCTAGTGCAATTGCACCACCATTTACATTTACTTTATCTAAATTCCATTTTAATTCATTTCCAACTGCTAATGATTGAGCAGCGAAAGCTTCATTCGCCTCTATAAGGTCAAGATCATCTAAATTCCAGTTAGCGATTTCTAAAGCTTTTTTTACAGCTGGAACAGGTCCGATACCCATGATTGATGGATCAACACCAACTGTTGCCCAAGAGATGATTCGAGCTAATGGTTCAAGATTGAGTTCATTTGCTTTACTTTCCTTCATTAATAGTACAGCAGCCGAGCCATCATTAAGACCTGATGCATTCCCCGCCGACACAGTACCTTCTTTTTTAAATACTGGTTTTAAAGAGCTAATCTTATCGAAAGTTGTGCCATGTCGAGGAAATTCATCTGAATTAAATTCTAAAGTTTCTTTTTTTGATTTTATTTCGATTGGTATAATCTCGTTTGTGAAATGATTGTTTTTTTGAGCCTTTTCAGTTTTATTTTGGGATAGTGTCGCAAATTTATCCTGGTCATCTTTTGAGATATTGAATTTTTCCGCAATATTTTCGGCTGTTGTTCCCATATGATAATCATTCATTGCACACCAAAGCCCATCTATAATCATACTATCTTTGATATTCCCGTCACCCATTTTTAACCCGTTCCTTAGATTAATNGANTGATGAGCGTTACTCATTGACTCTTGNCCCCCTGCGATAACAATGCTTGATTGATTTGTTAAGATTGATTGAGCAGCTAAAGAAACAGAACGAAGACCTGAACCACAAACTTGGTTAATTGTAACAGCGCTTTTTTCAATTGGGATTCNTGACATAATTGATGCTTGTCTAGCTGGGTTTTGACCAGCTCCACCTGTTAAAACTTGCCCCATTATAACTTCATCAACTCTATTTTTTTCAAGCTTACACTCATTTATAACAGCTTCTAGGGCAAATTTTCCTAATTCAGTTGCAGAAAAATTGGATAGTGCTCCTAAAAATTTACCAATTGGAGTTCTTTTGGCGGATGTAATAACAATCTCAGTCATTTCAAAAATTTATTCAAATTAAAGCGTTTCATAGCATAATTGTTACATATTACCAATAGAGTTGGGTAAAAAAAATTAATTTTTGGTAAAAAAAAGAATTGATAAAAAATTTTGATAGTAGTATAAGCAATCATAATCTTGGAAATGAGTCATGTACGCAATATTTGAACATAAAGATAAACAATATAAAGTTACAAAAGGAGATGTAATTAAACTTCCAAAAGTGAGTGATTTAAAAAAAGGCGATTCATTGAAATTTGAGAATATTTTATTTTTTAAAAATGAAAATGGTGATAATCAAATTGGCTCACCCATGGTTAAAGGCTGTCTTGTAGAGGCAGAAGTTGTTGAGCAAATCAGGGACAAAAAAATAATAGTTTTTAAAAAAAAAAGACGCCATAACTACAGAAGAAAAATTGGGCACAGACAAGATTTAACATTAGTAAGAATATTAAACGTAACAACAACAAAAACTCCAAAAACAACTTCTAGTGTAAGCNCTCAAAAAAAACCTTTAAAAAAAGAGGANAAAAATGGCTCATAAAAAAGCAGGTGGAAGTACTAGAAATGGCAGAGACAGTGCCGGAAGAAGATTAGGTGTTAAAAAATTTGGTGGTGAATTAGTTATCCCTGGAAATATTATTGTAAGACAACGTGGTACAAAATTTTATCCGGGAAAGAATGTGTCAATTGGAAAAGATCATACATTATTTGCATTAAAAGAAGGCTTTGTCTCTTTTAGCAAAAAGTCTTCTGGTAGATCATTTGTTGATGTGCTTTTAAAAAAATAATCTTAAAGAAAAAAAATGAAATTTTTAGATGAGGCCAAAATCTATCTCAAGGCTGGAGATGGTGGCCCAGGATGCGTTAGTTTTAGAAGAGAAAAATACGTTGAATTCGGGGGACCAGATGGTGGAGATGGTGGTAAAGGAGGAAATGTTTATTTTGAAGCAGTAGATAATCTTAACACTTTAATTGATTTTAGATATAAACAACATTTTAAAGCTGAAAGTGGAAAAAACGGAGCAGGGAAAAATAGAACTGGTCACAATGGTAAAGATATCTTAATTAAAGTACCCGTTGGCACAGTTGTACTTAGTGAAGATAAAAAACAAGTCTTTAAAGATTTTAAAAAAAAAGAATTATTTTTGGCTGTTGAGGGAGGAATTGGAGGAAAAGGAAATTACAAATTTAAATCTTCCACTAATCAAGCCCCAAGACGTTTTCAACAAGGAATTAAAGGTCAAGAAATGTGGGTTTGGTTAAGACTTAAATTAATAGCTGATCTTGGTTTTGTTGGTATTCCAAACGCAGGTAAATCCACACTTTTATCTTTATTGTCAAATGCTAAACCAAAAATTGCTGATTACCCTTTTACAACTATTAAGCCGCAGTTAGGAATATTAAGATTGAATTATGGGGATATTGTTTTAGCAGATCTGCCTGGATTAATCAAAGGAGCATCTAAAGGAACTGGCTTAGGCTTGAAATTTTTAGCTCATATTGAAAGGTGTAAAGCAATCATACACGTGTGCGACCTCTCTGTTAAATCAGATTATAATTTCATTGAAAATTATAAAATGATAAGAAAAGAAATTGTTGATTATGGTAAAGATGTTTTTAAGAAGGAGGAAATTATATTGTTAAGTAAATGTGATTTAGTTACTGAGAAAGTTATTCAAAAAAGGATTAACTTGCTTAAAAAATTCACTCGTTCTAAAATTGACTTTATATCAAGTCATAAAAACATAGGGTTAGAAAAATTAAAAAATGATCTTCAAAGATTTTTTAAATGATTAAATATTCAATACTCAACAGCGCTGATAGTATAGTAATTAAAATTGGATCTTCACTTCTTATAAATGAAAACAAATTTAATTCAAGATGGCTATCACATTTTATCGATGACATAATTTTTTTAATAAAAAAAAAAAAAAAAATTGTAATAGTAGCATCAGGTGCGGTCTCACTTGGTAAGAAATATTTGAATATAAATCAAAAGACAATTAGTATTGAAATGAAGCAGGCGTGCGCAGCTTGCGGTCAAGTCATTTTAATGAAAAACTTTATGAGATCTTTTGAAAAAAAGAAAAAAAAAGTTGCGCAAATTTTACTTACTTTTTCAGATACAGAAGATAGACGAAAAAGTCTTAATTCCAGAGAGACGATCAAAAGTTTAATTGAATCAAATATAATTCCAATAATTAATGAAAATGATACTGTTGCTACAGATGAGCTAAAATTCGGAGATAACGATAGATTGGCTGCTAGAGTTGCACAAGTTATAAATGCAGACCTTTTAATACTATTAAGTGATGTAAACGGGCTATATAATAAAAATCCAAAATTATATAAAGATGCTACCTTGATAAACAAAGTACCTGAAATAAATTCAAAAATATTTAAAATGTCAACCTCTGAAACCAATGATTATGGATCTGGAGGAATGTTTACAAAAATCCAAGCTGCGGAGATTGCATTTACTTTTGGATGTGACACTGTGATAATGAAAGGTAATCTTCAAAATCCTATTTTAAATTTTGAAAAAAAAAAAAAAGGAACACTTTTTAAAGCACAAAAGAAAAATAAAAAGGATAATTTCAAGAACTGGTTAGGTGGATCAATAAATATTTCTGGTTCTGTTAAAATTGACGACGGAGCTACACAAGCCCTAAAAAATGGAGCTAGTTTACTTCCTAGTGGAGTAAAAAAAATAACAGGAAAATTTGTAAAAGGAGATATTATTGAAATTTTAAATGATAAAGGAAAAAAAATTGGAAGAGGAATAAGTTACTATGATTCCTCAGAATTAAATCTTATAAAAGGAAAAAAAAGTATTTATATTAAAGATACATTAGGTTATGAAGGTAGAGAAGAAATAATACATAGAGACTATTTATTTTTGAATATAAAATGAAGAACGTTAGTAAAAAAGAAATTTTAGAAATTGGAAAAAATGCTAAAGAAGCATCAAGATCAATCTCTTTATTAGACTCAAAACTTAAAAATGACATTTTGAAAGCAGCCTCTGAAAATCTCCTAAAAAATATGTCTATTATTATTGATGAAAATAAAAAAGATGTAAAGGAAAACGAAGATAAACTAACACCTTCTACTCTAGATAGATTGGTATTGGATGAAAAAAGAATAACATCGATGTGTGAGGGGCTTATTGATATTTCTAAATTAGATGATCCAATTGGTAAAATTATAGATAAATGGGATAGACCAAACGGCTTGAAAATTGAAAAGGTATCAATTCCTCTAGGAGTAATAGGAGTGATTTATGAGTCAAGACCTAACGTAGCTGCAGATGCCTCCGGCTTAACACTCAAGTCAGGTAATACTTTAATCCTTAGAGGAGGAAGCGAAAGTTTCAACTCGTCTTCTAAAATCGTAGAATTAATAAATGATACTTATAAAGAGTTCAAACTACCAGTTGGAGCTTTGCAATATATTCCAACAACAGATAGATCTGCAGTTGGATATATGCTTGAGATGGATAATTATATTGATGTAATTATTCCAAGGGGCGGAAAGTCGTTAATTGAAAGGGTCCTTAAAAACAGCAAGGTTCATGTGATCAGACATTTGGACGGAATATGCCATACGTATATACACAAAAAATCAGACCCAGATTTATGTAAGGAAGTGACAGTTAATGCGAAAATGAGAAGACCAGGTATTTGCGGTGCAACTGAAACCATTCTTATCGATAAAGAAGCTTTACATTCTCATCTTCATTTAATTATTTCTTCATTACAAGAGAAGGGTTGTCAAATCAAAGGAGATAAAGATATTCTAAACATAATTGATTCAATAGAATTAGCTAAAGATATTGATTGGTCAACAGAATATCTGGATAAAATTGTCTCAATTAAAACAATAAAAAATGGCGTTGAAGAAGCAGTTAATCATATAAATAAATATGGCTCAGGGCATACTGACGCAATTCTTTCAGATGATCAAAAAGTTGTTAATTTTTTTTTAAACAATGTTGATAGTGGGATTGTGATGCATAATACATCAACACAGTTTGCAGATGGAGGAGAATTTGGAATGGGTGCTGAAATTGGAATTTCAACATCTAAAGTTCATGCAAGAGGCCCTGTTGGGGTAGCCCAACTTACAAGTTTTAAATATAAAGTTCTTGGAACAGGTCAGATTCGTCCATAAATTGAGAAAATCAAAAAAAAATTTTGTTGGAATACTTGGTGGAACTTTTAACCCTCCACATAAGGGGCATATATTTATAAGTAATTATGCATTAAAGCGTTTGAATCTTGGTGAAATTTGGTGGATTGTAACAAAAAAAAACCCATTAAAAAAAACTAAAAAAAACTTTCAAAAGAGGTCAGAAAATGTAAAAAATTTTGTAACCAATAGAAATATAAAAATAATGGAAATTTCTGATTCAGAAAAAACTGTATATACAATTGATGTCATTGAATATTTATTTAAAAATTATCCAAATAAAAAATTTATTTGGCTAATGGGAGTTGACAACCTAAAAAAATTTCATCTTTGGAAAGATTGGAAAAAAATTTTTTATAATATTCCCATTGCAATTTTTGATCGTCCATTTTACTCTTTAAATATAGCAACTTCAAAGGTAAGTAGTTTTTTTAAAGGGAAAAAAATTAGCACAAAATCTGTAAAAATTTTTAAATATATGAATCCTCCTACATGGATTTTTCTTAATAATCTTACACATCCAGATTCATCATCAGAAATAAGAAATAGAATTAATGAGAGAAAATAACAAAATCAAAAAATTTTTAAAAGAAATTCTCAAAGATTTAGATGAATTAAAAGCAGAAAATGTTGTTAAAATTGATATAAAAGATATGAGTGCTTTAGGTGACTATCTTATAATTGCTAACGGAAATTCTTCAAGGCATATTAATGCAATTGCTTCAAAAATAATAAAAAAAAACAAAAAAAAAATAATTTCAATTGAAGGCTTAAAATCAACGGAATGGGTTATTGTTGATTTTGGAGATATAATATTAAATTTATTTAAGCCTGAAACAAGAACCTATTATTCTCTTGAAAAAATTTGGGAAAGTGGCGTTGAAGATGAAAAAATAAATTTTGCATAAATGGATATTCAAATAATTAGTCTTGGAAAATTCAAATCTTCTGTTCCATTTAAAGATGTATTTAATTTTTATAAAAAAAGAATAAATTTAAATTTAAATTTAGTAGAAATTAAGACTTTTAACTTTGAAAACAAAAAAAAATTAGATTTTGAAAAAAATGAAATTAACAAATATTTAAAAAAAGAGGATTGTGTTGTGACTTTAGATAGAAAAGGAAAAAATCTTTCAAGTAAAGAGTTTTCGGATTTTATAGATTTGAAGATGAAGAATCGGGTAAAAAGAATTTGTTTCCTCGTCGGAAGTGAAATAGGTATTGATGATTCTTTTAAAAAAGGAGAAAATGTTTTCTCATTTGGTAAACAGACGTGGCCGCACTTAATGTTAAGAATTATGTTAATTGAGCAAATATACAGGGCATTAGAAATTTTAAAGGGAACTTCTTATCACAAATAGAAAAAAAAATAAAAAATGAAAAAAAAAGTATTGCTATGTATTTTGGATGGTTGGGGAATATCAGAAGAAAGTTCCTTTAATGCAATTTCAGAAGCAAAAACAAATAATTTTGACAAGATCATCAAAAAATATGGAATGATCAAACTTTTTGCCTCTGAGGATAAAGTGGGCTTACCCGAAGGTCAATTTGGAAATTCTGAGGTAGGTCATATGAATATTGGAGCAGGCAGGGTAATACTTCAAGACATTCTTAGAATAGATAAAGGTTTGATGAATGGGTATATAGAGAATCATGAAAGTATAAAAGAAATTCAGTCTAATTGCGAAAGAATTCATTTATGTGGTATTTTGTCTGACGGAGGTGTGCATGGACACCAAGACCATTTTTTTAAAATGATTAGGATTTTTGAGAAATCAAATAAAGAAGTTCTTTTGCATTGCTTTCTTGATGGAAGAGATAGTTCTCCTATTTCCGGCCTTGAAAATATGAAAAAACTTAATGAAATTATAAAAAAAAATAAAAAAATAAAAGTTGTTAGTGTCTGTGGAAGGTTTTTTTCTATGGATAGAGATAACAGATGGGATAGAATTGAAAAAGCATACAAAGTAATAATTGAAGGTAATGGTGAGAAAAAAAAAGATTGCATTAAAGCAATTCAAGAAAGTTATCTAAATAAAGTTACAGATGAATTTTTTAAACCAATAAACCTTGATAACTATGATGGAGTAAAACAAGGTGACGGTTTTTTTATAACCAATTATAGGGCAGATAGAGTTAGAGAATTGTTGACGGCAATATTCGATGAAAATTTCACCGAATTTAATCGAAAAAAAGTTGCAAATTTTTTTAAACCAACAAGTATGATTGAATATTCTAAAAGATTAAAAAAAAAAATCTCATCAATTATTAAACCACTTATAATTAAAAAAAGCTTGGGTGAAATATTATCAACAAATGATCTTAATCAATTAAGAATAACCGAGACTGAAAAATACGCTCATGTAACTTATTTTTTTAACGGAGGTATAGAGGAGACTTTCAATAAAGAGCAAAGGGTTTTAATTCCTTCACCACGAGTTGAAACATACGATAAAAAGCCTGAAATGTCTGCCTTTGAATTAACTAGTGAGCTTGAAAAAAATATTGAATTAAACAAGTACGAATTTATATTAACAAATTTTGCAAATCCAGATATGGTTGGCCATACTGGAAATTTAAAAGCAACTATTAAAGCTATAGAAGTTGTTGATAAATGTTTAGGAAGAATTCTAAAAAAATGTATTGAAAAAAATTATATCTTAATAGTAACTTCCGATCATGGAAATGCTGATTTAATGTTTGATGAAATAGAATCTATTAAATGTACGACTCACTCCATTAATCCTGTTCCTTTTATTATATGTGATGATTATGAATATAAATATAAAGTTGGAACTTTGGCTGATATTGCACCTACAATTTTAAAAATAATGAATATTGATGCTCCTGAAGAAATGGAAGGAAAAGTTCTAATAGAATGAAATTTTTTTTTTTTTTAGTTATTTTAAATTTTTCACTTTTAAATTCTGCAGAAATTGATCCCTTAAAGAAAAAACTCGGTAATTTAAAACGACAGACCGTCTCAATTCATAATGATATTTTAAATAACAACAAGGAATTAAAAAAAATTAAAATCGATATTGAAAGAAACTCGCAAAAACAACTTATTCTAAAGAAACGTATAAAATCTGGTGAGAATGTAGGAAGAAGATTAATGTTTCTTTTACAGGAAAAAATATATTTGTCTCCGGTTACAAAAATAATAAATAACTTATTTTTTCAATCAGAGGATTTTATTACAAAGCAAATTGTTAGAGAGTTTTTTTTGAAAAAGGTAAGATTAGGCATTAATGAATACATATTAAGTTTTAAGACTATTGCAGAATTAAATATTGATTTGGACGAAAAATTAATAATTTATAAAAAAAAAAAAAAAAGTCTTTCAGTAAAATTAAATACGCTAGAAAAAAAAATTAAGCAAGTAGCTCAATTACAAAAGAAGGTAAAGGTTGATGTTAATTTGCGAGTAAAAGAAAAAAGATATAAAAAAAAAGCAAAAAATCTAAATGAGCTAGTTCAAGGTGTCAAAAGAAAAAAAGTAATAAAAAGGAAAAAAAATGTAAGTAAAGTAAAACTTCCCGTCCAAGGAAAGATTGTTTCCAACTATGGTGAAGGAAAAGACATAAGAAAATCAAAAAATGGTGTTGTTTTTAAAGTTTTTGAAGAATCTTTTGTTACATCACCTATTAACGGTATGGTTGTTTATGCAAATCAGTTTAGAAGTTATGGTAATTTAATTATAATTGAAAATGAGGAGGGATATTATTGTATACTATCTGGTATGAAGAAAATAATCATATCCTCTGGTAATGAGGTCTTTATGGGAGAACCAATAGCAAAAATATCTGCTGAAAATAATAGCCAATTATATTTTGAATTAAGATTAAATGGTAAAATTATTAATCCTAAATCAAAAGTTGAGATTTTGTGAAAAAACTGCATAATCATAA
>PATB01000029.1 GCA_002712255.1 Alphaproteobacteria bacterium | reverse complement strand
TTTTAAGTTTATTAATTAATTCAATCATGAAACTATGAATACTTTTTTAGTGCGAAATCAATTATTTTCTTTGCTATTGGAGCAGCTACTTTTGAGCCGCTACCCATATGCTCAGCCACAACAGTTATTGCAAATTTAGGGTTATCAAAAGGTGCATAACCAGTGAAGAGAGAGTGATCTCGTAATTTGTAAATTAATTCCTCATTTTTTAGAACACCACTTTCTCTCTCTTTTTTACTAATTTTTCTTACTTGAGAAGTACCTGTTTTTCCTGCCATTTTAAGACCATTATCCAATTTTGATGAATATGCTGTTCCTTCGTATTCATTTACAACTTTATACATAGACTTTCTTATAAAATTTAAGTTTTGTTCAGTTATATTTAAATCTTCAAAAAAATATCTATTTCTTTTTAGTATTTTTGGTTCTAACTTCTTTCCTGAAGCTATTCTCGCTGTCATAAGTGTAATTTGCAAGGGAGTAGATAATGTAAAACCTTGACCGATGACAGTATTTAAAGTCTCACCTTTTTGCCATTTTTCACCTCTATTTTTTTTTTTCCACTCTGAGTTTGGCATTAAACCATAATTTTCATCTGGTATATCAATTCCTGTAAGAGTCCCCATAGAAAATTTTTTTGAAAATTTAGACAAATCATCAACATTTATTTCTTTAGCTAAATTGTAAAAATAACAGTCACATGATTTTTTGATAGCGTCTATTAAATCTAAACTTCCATGGCCTTCTTTTTTCCAACAGTGAAATTTTCTGTTACCAAAATCAACAAATCCCGGACAATAAAATTGTTTTGTATAATTGTAACCCATTTTTTCAATTACAAATAAAGCTGTTAATAGTTTATAGGTTGAGCCCGGAGAATATAGCCCTGATATACATCTATTAAGTAAAGGTTTTGATTCATCAATTAATAATTCATTCCATTTTTCACTACTAATACCCTTACTAAATTCATCATTATCAAATGATGGATTTGAAACCATNCAATTTACTCCCCCTGACTTACAGTCTAANACTACAACTGCTCCNCTAATACCTGACAAAAGTTGGTGTGAAAGTTCTTGCACAGATGCAATTAGATTTGTTTTTATATTTTCTCCGGGAATTGCAAATTTTTTATTTAATTCTTTTTTAATTCTTCCTTTTGAATTTGTTTCTAATTTAATCCATCCATCTTTACCAACAAGTTTTTTATCAAATGTCTTTTCTAAACCTGAAATTCCAAATTTTAGATTATTTAATTTTTTCTCTTTAAGGTCATTTTTATATCCTACATAACCTAATACATGTGAATAAATAAAATTATTCTCATAGCTTCTTACTTTTTCTTTAGTAATAAATAGAAAGGGGAATTTATTTGAAACAAGTTCAAAAATCTCTAATTCATCCCAAGTTAAATTTTTTTTAAGAATAATAAAGTCTGAAAGATCTTCTGTTGAAAGATTTTTTTTTAACTCTTGGTAATCTCTTTTAGAAAAGAAAATTATATTTTTTAGTTTTGAAATGTATCTATTAATTAAATCACTTTTTTCTCTGAAGATATTTAATTGATAATCTAGTCTATTAGTAGCAATTGGATTTCCAAAATTATCTAAGATANTTCCTCTCTCTGGATAAAGAATTTTAACTTTTGTTCGGTTTAAGTCAGAGAGTTTTCCATATTTTGATTTATTTAGTATCTGTAAATAATATAACTTACCACAAACAATCATTGCAAAAAAAGATTTTATACCTGCAAGAATAAGAGATCTTCTTCTAATTTTTTGAGAGCGACTTAAATCTCTAGTTATCATATCTTCCAAACCTTATTGTTAGCTTTTCAATCAAAGAAAAGAATATAGGGAATAATAAAATAGTTAAAATAAGACTAAAAATATTTTTTTTGAAATTATAATTTGAGTTTTCAAAAAAGTAATTACATAGATAAATAATTATAAAATATAAAATTAAGAAAATAATAAATTTTATCCAGGTTTCTTTAAAATCAAATGAAATAAGGGTCTCAGATTTTTTTTGCTGCATATGAGATAATATTATAAAAAAAAGTGGTGTAATACCTACAATTCCATCTTTTAAGAAGTCATAAAANAAGCCAAAAATTAATAACCACAGAGGTCTGAACCTATTTACGTCATGACAAATCCATGAATAGACAACTAAAAATGATAAGAAAGGTTTGATAAGTTCATTATCATAAAAATAGACAGGCGAAAATTCAAAATAAATAAATGAAAGTATAAAAATATAAGGAAAGATTTTTACAAAAAAGTTAGCAATCATCTTTTACACATCTATAGATTAAGTTNTTTATCAAATTTAAAAACTAAAACATAAACATAAATCGTATCAGATAATTTTGCAAATGGTTCGATATAAACTTCGTCAAGAGTTTTCCTAACTTTTCCCACCTTGATTCCTTCCTTAAAATAACCAGCAGCTTTTGTTGTAATTAAGATTTCATTGTGTTCTAGTTCAAATGGACCATCTAGATGCTTAATAAGAAGTTTATCATTCGATCCTTTAACAAAAAAAGATTTTTTTGTTTTCAATGAAAAAACTGGCACTACAGAATCTTGATCATAAAGTGTGATCACTTTAGATGAAAATTCTCCTAACTCAATAATTCTTCCGATCATTCCATTTTCGTTAAAAACAATGTCATTTATTTTTAGACCATCATTTTTCCCAAGATCAATTACNAAGGTAAAATCATTATTTTTATAAGGGTCAATTAATATCCTCCCAATTAACTTCTTCGAATAATTTGTTTCATCAATATTTAACAATTTTTTTAAACGGAAATTTTCAAACTCAAGAAAGTTATTCTTATTAATTTTTTCTAATAATGCAGAGTTTTCTTTTTCTAAGGATACCTTTTGATTTTTTATTTCTTTAAAATCTCCTACGAAAATAAGAATTTCATTACTAATCTCAAATGGTTTTGCAATTAACATTAAACCTGGTTTACTAAAGGCAATGATGTAATGTTTAATATTTATGAAGAGATTACTCCTATTGTAAGATGATATTAAAAAAAAAATGGATATCAAAACACAAATAAATATTTCCATACCATATTGATTTAAAAGTCCTGATCTGAATCCTCTGGAAGAAAAGGATGATTTATAGGCCATAATTAATAGCTACTTGAAAGTACAGATCTTAAAGATTTAAGATTTTCTGCACATTTACCAGTACCTTGAACAACACAACTTAGCGGGTCATCTGCGATGGTTACAGGCAAACCAGTTGAATCTCTTATTACTTGATCTAACTCACCTAGCAATGAACCTCCACCAGTTAGGACAATACCTTTATCAACAATGTCTGCTGCTAACTCTGGGTCAGAATTTTCCAAAGTATTTTTTACGGCTTCAATAATTGCTTGAACAGGTTCTTGAAGAGCTTCTGCAATTTGCCTCTGATTTATAACGACCTCCTTAGGAACACCTTTTAAAAGATCTCTACCTTTAATATGAAGTACTTTTCCATCACCAGAATTAGGAGCAGATGCAACACCAATTGCCTTTTTAATTCTTTCTGCACTACTTTCACCCACAAGTAAATTATGTGATCTTCTAATATAATTTATGATTGCTGTATCCATTGCATCTCCACCAACTCTAACTGAATGCGCATGAACTATTCCACCCAAGGCAAGCAATGCCACCTCGGTCGTTCCCCCACCAATATCGACAACCATAGAACCCGATGGTTCAGTAACAGGTAAACCTGCACCAAGAGCAGCAGCCATAGGTTCGTCAATTAAAAAAACTTTTCTTGCACCAGCGGCGGCGGCGGAGCCTTCAATTGCCCTTCTTTCAACTGATGTGGCACCAGAAGGAACACAAACAACAATAACGGGACTAAAAAAACTATTGTTATTATGCGCTTTTCTAATAAAATGTTTTATCATTTCCTCTGCAACATCAAAATCTGCTATAACACCATCTCTCATTGGTCTGATTGCTGCAATATTTCCTGGCGTTCTTCCAAGCATAGTCTTTGCCTCATGACCTACAGCAAGGACTTTTGGTTTTTGGTCTTTTTTTTCGTTAGAAAGAGCTACAACTGAAGGTTCATTTAGTACAATCCCCTTTCCTTTAACATAAATTAAGGTGTTAGCTGTTCCTAAGTCTATTGCTATATCTTGAGATAAAAAAGAAAAAAATTTACGCATAATTTACTTCATAAAAATATTACATTTTAAAAAAAAAGCAAACCCTTTATATAACGTGCTTATCAATTTCTTCAGCCTGTGAATTAAGTGCTTTTTTTGAATCTTCTGCTTTGTCCTTTTTCAAGATTAATTTATTTAATCCGTTAATATATGCTTTACCTGAAGCAACAATTGTATCAATGTCATTTCCTATACCTAAAACACTTACACCCTCATCTTCTAGCCTTACACTTACCTCAGCTTGTGCATCTGTTCCTTTAGTAATAGCATTAACCTGATATACAACCAAATTTGCTTTTACATTTAATATTTTTTTTATTGCTTTAAAAACAGCATCAATTGGTCCAGAACCATCTGAATTACTCAATTTTATTTTTTTTTCGTAACTCAATTTTACTTCGGCGTTAGCTTTTTTCTTCAAACCAGAGGAAATTGATATATCGATTAACTCAATTAAGTTACTTTTCTTTAAAGAACGTTCCTCATCTGCTAAGGCTAACAAATCCTCGTCAAAAACTTGCTTTTTTTTATCAGCCAAACTTTTGAATTTCACAAATAATTCATTAATTTTAGTTTCTTCAAACTTATAACCCAAGTTCTGTAATTTTACTTTAAATGCATGCCTTCCTGAATGTTTTCCTAAAACTAACTCTGATGAAGATAGCCCTACAGATTCAGGGGTGATTATTTCATAAGTATTACTATGTTTAAGCATACCGTCTTGATGAATTCCTGATTCATGAGCAAATGCGTTCTTACCAACTATTGCTTTGTTAGGCTGAACGCTAAATCCAGTAACAGTTGAAACTAAATGAGAAATACTTGAAATTTTTTTGTTGTCAACTTCGGAATAGAATGGAAGTAAATCTTTTCTTGTTTTCAAACACATTACAATCTCTTCAAGAGCAGCATTTCCCGCCCTTTCTCCGATTCCATTTATAGTACATTCTACTTGTCTTGCACCTGCAATAATTGCACTTAATGAATTCGAAACTGCCAAACCAAGGTCATTATGACAATGCACTGAAATAGTTGCTTTATCAATATTAGTAACATTTTTTTTTATATTTGAGATTAACTTACCAAATTCTCCAGGTATAGCATAACCAACAGTGTCTGGAATATTTATTGTTGTAGCCCCAGAAGCTATTGCGATATCTATTGTCTTGTAAAGAAAGTCGAGGTCTGTTCTAGAAGCATCTTCCGGTGACCATTCAATATCATCAGTGAATTTTTTTGCTCTTTTGATACTTTTCTTTATTGCTTCAACTACTTCTTCTTTTTTCATTTTTAATTTGTATTTCATATGAAGTTCGCTGGTTGAAATAAAAGTATGTATTCGTGGTTTTTTTGCTCTTTTTAAAGACTTGCCAGCGCAATCTATATCATTAAAATTTGCTCTAGCTAATCCGCAAACAATTGAGTTTTTTGTCTTTTCCGAAATTTTACTGACAGCATCAAAGTCTCCTTTTGAGGCGTATGGAAAACCAGCCTCTATTATATCAACTTTCATTTCATCAAGTTTTTCGGCAATCAATAACTTATCTTCTACTGACATAGAAGCCCCTGCTGATTGTTCACCATCTCTAAGAGTAGTATCAAAAATTTTTATTTTTTCCATATCCATAATAATATTAGTTTTTCTTTTTATTTACCAGCTTATTTGAAGTTATCCAAGGCATCATCGATCTTAGTTTTTCTCCTACTTCTTCAATTTTTTTTTGGTTTTGTATCTTTTTTTCTGCTTTGAAATTAAGTTGACCAGATTTACATTCTAAAATCCAATCTCTTACAAACTTACCCGTTTGAATCTCCTCTAATACTTTTTTCATTTCTTTTTTTACATTTTTGTTAATTATTCTTGGTCCTCTAGTAAGGTCTCCATACTCAGCTGTATTAGATATTGAATACCTCATGTTTGCGATTCCTCCTTCATATATTAAATCAACTATCAACTTAACCTCATGAAGACACTCAAAATAAGCCATTTCTGGAGAGTAACCCGCTTCGACCAAAGTTTCAAACCCAGCTTGAATCAACGCAGTCAATCCTCCACACAAAACTGTTTGTTCACCAAAAAGATCAGTTTCACATTCCTCTTTAAAAGTTGTTTGAATAATTCCAGAACGACCCCCACCAATTGCTGATGCATAAGAAATACCTATATCAAGTGCACTACCAGAGGCATCTTGGTGTATTGCTATCAAACAAGGTACACCTCCACCGGATTGATATTGACCTCTAACAGTATGTCCCGGGCCTTTTGGCGCTATCATAAAAACGTCAAGATCATTTCTGGGTTTTATTAATTGAAAGTGAATTGCTAAACCATGAGCAAAGAGTAAAGCAGAACCTTCTTTAAGATTTTTTTCCAAAAAATCAGTATATAAATCTGCTTGAAGTTCATCAGGAACAAGAATCATACAAATATCTGCGTCTTTTATAGCATCCTTAACTTCCATCACAGTGAATCCATCACCTTCTGCTTTTTTTCTAGATTCAGAGTTTGTTCTCAGAGCTATAGTTATATCCTTTACCCCACTATCTCTAAGGTTTAAAGCATGTGCGTGACCTTGACTTCCATAACCAATAATACATATTTTTTTTTCTTTTACTAAATTCAAATCAGCGTCACTATCGTAAAAAACCTTCATTTTATCCTTCCTTACTTTTTAATATAGTCTGTTCCAGTTGCCATTGAAACTAAACCAGACCTAGTTTGTTCAATAATCTTAGTGTTTTTAAGCAATTTTACAAGTTTAGTTATATCCTCTGGTGTTCCCGTATACTGAACAATCAATTCAAAATTTCTTTCTAATAAAATAACAACACCAAATTTAGTTAATTTTTTTTTTAAATCTAATTTTTGATTATCTTTTACATTCAATTTTACTAAAATCAACTCCTTTCCTATGAAGCTATCTAATTCGGATATATCAACAAGATTATGAACTGGTATTAACTTTCCTAGTTGAGCTTTAATCTGATCTATTATCAGTTTTGTACCGGACGTTACTATTGTAATTCTTGACAAAAATTTATGAGAATCAACTTCAGAAACTGATAGACTTTCGATGTTATATCCCCTGCCTGAAAAAAGACCTACTACTCTAGCTAAAACCCCAGGTTCATTATCGACCATGATTGATAAAATATGTTTTGTATTTTTTTCATTCATGCTCTATTTAGACGAGAACCATTCCCTCTTCTGAAATTTCTCCATCAACTTTATCATTAGGACCAAGAAGCATTTGATTATGAGTTGATCCAGAAGGGATCATTGGAAAACAATTCTCGGCTGGATCTACTACAACATCGCAAATTACAGCTCCATTAATTTTAATCATTTCTTTAATGACATCATCAACCTCATTTGGATTTTCCACTCTTAATCCAGTTGCGCCAAATGATTCTGCTAATTTAACAAAATCTGGGAGTGACTCCATGTATGATTCAGAAAGTCTATTTCCATGCAAAAGTTCTTGCCATTGTCTTACCATACCCATGTAATTATTATTTAAAATAAATACTTTGACTGGTAATCTGTATTGCCTAATAGTTGACATTTCCTGAATATTCATAAGAATGGAAGCTTCACCAGCGACATCAATTACCAAACCTTTTGGATGAGCAATTTGAACACCCATCGCAGCTGGAAGCCCATAACCCATAGTGCCGAGTCCACCAGAAGTCATCCAATGTTTTGGTTTATTAAATTCTATGAATTGAGCTGCCCACATTTGATGTTGTCCAACTTCAGTTGTTATGAATGGACTGAACTTTTTCGTTAGCTCGTTTAATCTTTGTAAAGCGTATTGTGGTTTTATTAATTTTTTTGATTGTTTGTATTTCAAACAGTTTCTAGATCGCCAAATATTAATTTGTTTCCACCATGAAGCATATTTTGATTCTTTAAAACTGATATTTTTTTTTGTAATCTTTTCATTAATTAATTTTAGAATTCTAGATAAGTCTCCTTTTACAGTAAGGTCAACATTAACACTTTTATTGAAGGATGATGCATCAATGTCCATATGAATTTTTTTTGAATTTGGAGAAAAACCAGAAACTTTTCCTGTTATTCGGTCACCAAATCTTGCTCCTACACAAATCATTAAATCACAGTTGTACATTGCCAAATTAGCTTCATATGTACCATGCATACCAAGCATTCCTAAAAATTGTTTATCAGACATTGGATAAGCACCCAAACCCATAAGTGTTTGTGTGCATGGAAAACCGGTTTTTTTCATAAGCTTTAATAATTCATTAGATGCTTTTGAACCTGAATTGACAACACCTCCTCCAACATAAAAAATTGGTTTTTTACATTTTGACAATAATTCTACCGCTTTATCTATTTCATCTGCACTCGGCTCAAGAGAGGGTTTGTAAAAAGAAATCTTTTTTGTTAGTTTCTTTCCCTCATAAATTGTTTTGAATGTTTGTATATCTTTTGGGATATCAACTAGAACGGGTCCTGGTCTACCATTTTTTGCAATATAAAAAGCTGAATGAATGGCTCCAGCTAATTTTGAAATATCTTTTACAAGGTAATTGTGTTTTGTACAAGGACGAGTAATACCAACTATATCAGCTTCTTGAAAAGCATCATTCCCAATCATGTGTGTAGGAACTTGACCTGATAAGCAAACAACTGGTACAGAATCCATCATTGCATCTGTAAGTCCAGTCACAGTATTAGTTGCGCCAGGACCTGAGGTCACTAATACAACACCAACTTTACCAGTTGATCTTGCATAGCCCTCTGCGGCATGCACTGCAGCCTGTTCATGTCTAACTAGAATATGCCTAATTTTTTTTTGTTTAAATAGCTCATCGTAAATTGGAAGAACTGCTCCCCCAGGATAACCAAAAATGACTTTTACATTTTCTTGAATCAAGGATTCTATTACAATTTTTGCACCGGTAATTTTCTTCATAATATTAAACTAAACCAAAAAAAAGTATTACTCAACTAACCATAAATTTTATATTTAAATATTTTTTAAAATATAATTTTCTACATCTAGAATTCCAAGATGTTTGGCATTTTTAGCCCTATTATTAAACCAGGTCAATTGTCTTTTAGCATATCTTCTCGTATCTTGCATAAAAATAGAAATACATTCTTCTTTTTTTTTCTTACCCTCAATAAATAATGAAAATGGATTAAGTCCTATCGCTTTATGAAGGGGATGATGGTGGTTTGACTTGTTCTTAAGAAAGTTTTCTACCTCCTCTAAGACACCATTCTTTAGCATATCTTTACATCTATCATTAATTTTCTTATACAAAATTTCTCTATCCATTCTAACAACAACGTAAATAATCTTCTCAAATATTTTTTTTTTCTCTAGCTTATGCCAATCAGAAAAACTCTTACCTGTTGCAATCTTTACTTCAACAGCTCTTAAAATTCTCTGCGTATCATTTGGTGAGATTTTTTTTGCATAGAAATTATCTATCTTCATTAACTTATCATAAAAGTAACCTTTACCTTTTTTTAAAAAAATCTCATTTATTTTTGATTTGATTTTATTAGATATATCTGGAATTTCGGAAATATCATTAATTAAGGATTCTAAATAAAGACCTGTACCACCTACGAATATAGGTATTTTTTTAATATCTCCCAATAATTCGATAGATTTTTTTCTCCATAGGCCAACATTGCATTTATTAGGATAACGAATAAAACTGAATAATTTACAATTCGAACTTTTAATCTCTTTTTTACTTGGCTTGTTAGTGAGAATATCTAATTTATCATAAACCTGCATACTATCGGCGTTAACAACAAAACCAGGAATTTTTGACTGAATTGATAAAGCTAGTTCTGTTTTCCCTGAAGCTGTTGGACCACCAATAAATATTGCAAGCGGAAACAAAGTTTTATTTAATTTTTAAAATTAGAAATCTTGAGAAATCATTCTGAAATACCTGAATTAAAACAGATTCAGTGTCCTTTTTTTTTGCATCATCGAAGATTTTTTTTGCCTCATCTGCATTCTTGACATTTATTTGAGAAATTTGAGAAATAACACTACCAACTGTTAATCCAGCTTTCGCAGCAAATGAATCTCTTTTCACAGCAGTAATAACAACTCCTTTAATATTTTTTGGTAAATTATATTGAGATCGAGTTTCACTACTAACTCCAACAAAACGCAAACCAATTTCATCGAGTTCAACTTCGTTAGTCTTAATATTTTCGTCCTTTTCTTCAGTAGATGACTCAGCTTCACTGAACTTTTCAAGTTCACCAAGCTTTACTGTGAATTTTTTTGTTTTATTATTTCTCCAAACTTTTACAGTAGCCTTACTTTCAACAGCTGAATCTNCTACTGTTCTTTGAAGTGATTTAACATCTTTTATTTTCTTTCCATTAAACTCGAGTATAACGTCACCAGCTTTAAGACCACCTTTTTCGGCTGGCTCACCGGGGTTCACCATTGAAATTAAAACACCCTCTTCGTTTTTCAAACCCAAGCTTTTTGCTATATCAGGAGTTATTTCTTGAATTCTCACTCCTAACCAACCTCTTTGTGTTTTCCCAAATTTTTTCAATTGTTCAATNATCGGCTTTGCTAGGTTTGCAGGAATAGAAAATCCTATACCTACACTACCACCAGTAGGTGAAAAAATTGCTGTGTTAATTCCAAGTACTTCCCCATCAAGATTAAACAAGGGTCCACCCGAATTACCTCTATTTATAGAAGCATCTGTTTGAATAAAGCTATCATATGGTCCTGCATTTATATCTCTGTTAAATGCCGAAATAATTCCTCTTGTCACTGTTCCACCTAACCCAAATGGATTTCCAATAGCAAAAACTGAATGCCCAACTCTTGCTTTATCAGAGTNAGCAAATTTCACATAATTTAATGGTTTCTTTGACGTAACCTTCAAAAGTGCAAGATCAGTTAACTTATCTTTACCGATTAGCTTAGCTTCCAGCTCAGTTTCATCAGGAAATTTTACCTTTATCTCGTTTGCTTGTTCTATAACATGATTATTAGTTACTATATAACCACTAGGATCTATTACAAAGCCTGACCCAAGCGCCTGAGGTTGTTCATCCTGCGGAGAAGGTTGCTGCTGCTGAGGGCCAAACGGAAAGCCTGGAGGAAAATTTTTAAAGAAATCTCTAAACTGCGGTGGAATGTTATCAAAAGGCACCTGATTGTTTGAAGGCTTAGATTTTTGAACGGTAAACACGTTGACAACACTTGGTGAAAGTTTCTCAACTAAATCTGCAAAATCATCTGATAAAGGATGACCATTAATGGTCTTAAAGTTTAAGGTGAAAATAATTAATATAGTATANGTAAAAAAATTTTTTAACATAGCAACCTATCTTTGACCTTTTGAATTATTAAAGAATTCAAGGAACTCGCTATCTGGTGATAAGATCATTGTTGTTCCTTCTTCACCTAGAACATTTCCATAAGCTTGCATTGATCTATAGAACGAATAAAAGTCAGGGTCCTGTTCAAAAGCATCTGCATATATATTTACAGCGTCAGACTCACCTTGACCTCTAAGTATTTCACTTTTTTTTGTAGCTTCTGCTAAAATCACGGTTTTGTCTTTATCAGCTTCTGCTCTAATTTTTTGTGCAATCTCTGATCCCTTGGCTCGAAACTCTTTTGCCTCTCTAACTCTTTCACTTATCATTCTCTCATAAATAGCTTGACTATTCGCCTCTGGCAGGTCGGCTCTTCTAATTCTTACATCAACAACTTCAATACCAAAACGTTCGGCTTCGTTATTAACCTCGACTTTTATATTTTCCATGATTTTACTTCTTTCCTCTGATAACAACTCTTCTAACGTGACTCTACCAACCACTCTCCTTAATGAAGAAATTACATTTGAATTCAGCCTGTTTCTAACACTAGATTCGGTTCCTACTGTCTTATAAAATTCTAAAGGGTCTGTAATTTTAAATCTAGTGAAGGAGTCTATTAACATCCTTTTTTTGTCAACAGCAATAACCTCTTCAATTGGTAGATCATACTCAAGAATTCTTACATCATATCGTACTACGTTTTGTATCAAGGGAAGCTTAAAGTGAAGGCCAGACGANTGAACTACTCTTTTAGGCTCTCCAAATTGCAGAACCAAGCCTTGTTGCCTTTCATTCATTGTAAATAAGGAATTTAACCCTAAAAAAGCAATTGCAATTATGAAAAAAGTTATAAATGTTTTATTCATCGTTNTCTNTTGTTTTATTAATTTTATTTTTTTTTTGAAGTTCTGGCAATGGTAAGTATGGAACAATCCCNCTACCAGCATTTTTATCAACAATAATTTTATCAATCTTTCCTAGTGTTTTTTCAAGTGTTTCAAGATAAATTCTTTCTCTAGTAACATCCTTTGATGTTTTGTAGGAATCATAAACTGATATAAATCTTTGAGCCTCACCTTGAGCTTTAGCAACCACTTCTTTTTTGTAGGCCTCTGCCTCTTGAATTGTTCTTTCCGCTTCACCACGAGCTTTTGGTATTATGTCATTTCTATAAGCTTCTGCTTCATTTCTTAACCTCTGTTCATCTGTTTTTGCTCTTTGTACATCTCTATATGACTCAATAACAAGTTCAGGTGGGTCTGCTTTTTGAAGTTGAACTTGTGTAACTAGAACACCAGATTTGTAATAATCTAAAACACTTTGTACTTTGTTTTTAACATCTTCCTCAACAATTGATTTACCTTCAGATAGAATTGGGTCAATAGGAGTTTGACCAATCTTCTCTCTCATAACACTTTCACCTATACTTTTAATAGTACTTTCTGGGTTTCTTACATTAAACAAGTAATCTTTAGCATCATTAATAATCCAAAAAATTGTAAAGTTTAAATCTACAATATTTTCGTCTCCGGTTAACATTAATGCTTCNTCGGGAACTTGTCTTGCTTGAGGATTTTGATTAAATTGGGATTGTGAGGTTCTAAAACCCACTTCTATTCTGTTTACTCTAGTAACTTTCGGTTTTAGAGCTGATTCAACGGGAAAAGGTAAGTGATAATGCAATCCAGGTTCAGTTGTTCTTACATATTCGCCGAATCTAGTTACAACACCNTGTTCGTCAGTTCCAACTCTATAGAAGCCGCTAGCACCCCAAATAGCTAATAAGATCAATATTATAACCGACAAGCTAGCCGGTTTATTTCTTTTTGGAAAGAAACCTTTTAATTTCTCTTGAAAATTATCAAAGAAATCNTCGTTGTTTCCTCCACCTGAGCCATTATAAGGCTTTTTCTTATTAGAGGAAGATTTGCCCCAAGGGCTATTATCATCATTATTTGAAGACCAAGACATAAAAAACCTGAAAATTACTAATTTTATATAAGAATTGTTTTCAGTATGCAAAGTATTATTTAAGATANTTGCANNATTTTTTNTTTTTTGTAAGGTTCNTTNATGGTTAAAGATATNATNGTAATAGCATCNGGAAANGGNGGNGTAGGAAAATCAACTATNTCNGTTAANTTNGCTACATCTTTNTCNAAAAAAAANNTCANGATNGGTTTANTGGANGCNGANATATATGGTCCTTCNATTCCTAAAATGCTTGGTATNNAAAATAAACCNAGTGTNTCNAAANATAAAAANATACTTCCNTATGANAANTTTGGNNTTAAATCCATGTCNATNGGNAATATGGTTCCTCAAGANGGNTCNGTNATNTGGAGAGGNGCAATGGCTTCNAATGCNATNNGACAANTNGTNAATGATGTNGAATGGGGTANATCTTGATTATCTTTTAATNGANCTTCCNCCNGGNACNGGNGACATNCANCTTTCANTNTGTCAAAACTTTTCAATNTCTAGGNGCAGTNATNGTTTCAACACCTCAAGAAATNAGNCTNTTAGATGTNAGAAANGCTATAAATATGTTTAAAAAAGTTAATGTAAATATCATTGGGATGATTCAAAATATGAGTTATTTTGAAAATGCTGGCAAAAAAAATTACATTTTTGGAAAAGATGGAGTAATGAATGAATCTGAAAAACTTAACTATAAATTTCTTGGAGAAGTGCCGATACTTGAAGAAATTTCAAATTCATGCGATTCTGGTGTACCCATATCTTTTAAAAATTCAGAGGTTTTCCAAAATGTTTTTAATAAAATTTCAGAAAATTTTTTAGATTCTATTTTAATGACAAAAAAAAATACTGTTAAAATCGAATCTTAAATTAAAAATCAAAAATCAAAAATTTTTTTCAGGTTTTCTAACTCTCTTTTGCTTATATTATTATAATTGTTTTTTTTGTTTTTAATTTTCATTTTTAAGAATTCAATTGCTTCTGAGGAAAGAGTTAATGAATTGACCCTATTTCTTACAAATGCATCATAAGTTAGTGGTACCCATTTTTTCATAAGATCTAACATCACCTCTGCATAAACCCTTATTTCATATTGAGCATGATCATCAAATCGTAAAGCTAAAAAATGCATTAGATTATGAAGATCAATTTTCCAATACCACTGAGTGTAAGAACTTAATGGTAGTACCATCCTTGCTAATTCTCTTGCAATTCCCGTCCTTTTTTCGTCTAACACTTCTCCATCTTCGTCAACATTAAGTAAATGCTTGTATGATGAAAAGTTAATTTTTCCATTTTCCTTCATTAGTGATAGGTAATGTCTTCCTAGGTCTTTATCAATTTCACCAGCTCTACCTTGATTATTTTGTTGCGACTGAGGTTTAACGTCGTCAATTTTTGGAATATAAAATTCGTTGTCAAGTATAGAATACCTTGCAGAGTATTCATTTACGTTTGCGGTTCTATGTCTTATCCATTGACGTGCTACAAAAATTGGTAATTTAATATGAAATTTTATTTCATTCATCTCAAAAGGAGTTGTGTGTCTGTGACTTAGCAAATAATTTATTAAATTTTTATCTTGATTTAACTTTTTTGTTCCTTTTCCGTATGAAACTCTTGCTGCTTGGACAATAGATGAGTCATCACCCATGTAATCAATTACTCTCACAAAACCATGATCCAAAACCTTAAAAGGCTTATATAAAACTTTGTCTAATTTGTTTGCGGTTACTCTTTTGGTTTTAAATTCAGAGTTAATAATTTTTTTTATATCATTGATGTTAGATTTTTTTTTCATTTTACCCTGTTAAATTATATCCTTAACAAATAAATTTATATGTTTAATTTTTTTTTTTTTTTATATCATCTAATTGCTGTTTTACAGCTATGGCAATAAACGTTTGGTTTGTGAACCGAGACGGACCCGGGGGCGGTACCCGGCACCTCCACCAAAACTTAGAGGGGGTGAAATAGGATCGACGTGCGTGGGAATTATCAAAAATTTTGCCCGGAATGGTACCAACGTTATCGGACTAAAAAATTATAAATGCCAATGATAATGAAATGGCACTCGCTGCTTAATTTATTTAAGTAAGCGCGGTAGTGAGATACCGGGCAACAGAAGTCTCATCGGCAAGGGGGGGCAATTGTTCCCCCTTGTTTGTTTTAGGTAGACTCACAAAGGGTTT
>PATB01000028.1 GCA_002712255.1 Alphaproteobacteria bacterium | reverse complement strand
GTGTTGAATCTGGAAGAATCACCACTATAAGTTATGGTAAAGAAAGACCAGCTGCTGACGGAAGTACTTCAGAATCATGGGCTGAAAACAGAAGAGCTGTCACAGTTGTAGGAAGTAATTAATAATCTATCAATAAAAAGTAATATCCTTAAACTATACTTGGGAATCAACATGATTGATTCCCATAACTATATTTAAAATGGTCAAAGTTAAAGCTAAAGTTTTAAGTATAATTTTGATAGGGTTGTCTTGTTGTCTGCCATATATGGGTATTTCACAAGAAATTGATGCAGCGGATATATTTAATAAGTTAGAAAGACTTGAAAAAAATGTATCAGATTTACAAAAGGGTAAATTTGATAGCTTAGATAAATCTTTATCATCTGGTTACATCTCCAGAAATGAAAAAAGAATTGATCAAGTTGAAACCAATCTTAGGCAAAATTTTGGTACATTGGAGGAAATTCAAAATCAGATTAATCTAATAAGCGAAAAGTTAGATCTAATAAATCAAGATTTTCAATCAAGAATAACAAAAATTGAAAAAAAATTAGATTCACTTGAAAAGAACAAAACTGATAATAGAAAAAAAAATGAAAATCCAATAAATTTTTCAAATATTCCATCTGAAAAAAGTGATGTAAATGAAAAAAAAATAGTCCTCAATCCTCAAGAGAAACTCTCTGAAGAAGCAATAAAAAAAAAGTATGAGAATGCAATTAAGTTATTGTGGGCTAGTAAATTTGAGGATGCTGAAATTGAATTAGTTGATTTAAAAAGATATAATCCTGAGGATTTAATGCCAAATATTCAGTATTGGCTAGGCGAGGTCCATTATGCTCAGAAAAAATTTGAAAAGGCTATACTTGAATTCGGTGAGGGTTTGAAAAAATACCCAGATTCAATTAAAGGACCAGATAATATGTTAAAACTAGGATTATCTTTTGCTAATTTAGAAAAAAAAAATGAGGCTTGTAACGTATTTTATGAATTAGAAGTAAAATATAAATCAGCACCAAAACACCTTCTTGAAAGAGCTAATTCAGAGAAGAAAAAATTAGATTGTCCTAAGGAATAATGTGGTTTTTAAAGCAATAACCCATACAGAATTTGAAAAAAACNTGTCTTCAAACTTCACTTTTGAAGATAATCCTCATATTGGATTATGTATTTCCGGAGGTTCTGATAGTATGGCTTTNCTAATGTTAATGAGAGACTGGATAAAGAAATTTAATGGAAAAATTTCTGCATTACATTTCGATCATAATCTTAGGCAAGAAAGTAATTTAGAAGCAAATGTTCTAGAAAATAAAATAAAAAAATTAGGTGTTAATTTTTTTAAAATTGAATGGAAACATAAAAAAATTAATACAAGAATAATGGAACTAGCAAGAGATGCAAGATACAAAAATATCATAAATCTTTGCAGAAAACTTAAAATCATAAACCTTATGACAGCTCATAACTTTGAAGATAATTTGGAAACTTATTTAATGAGAAAACAAAGAAGCAGTTCATCATTAGGGTTGTCTTCAATACCAAAAATAAAAATTGTTGATAGTATCAGAATAATGAGACCTCTTTTATTTTATAAAAAGGAAAGGCTTCTGGCTACTTGTAAAAGTTTNAAAGTCCAATGGTTGGAAGATAAGTCAAACCTTGATCAAAAGTTTGAAAGGGTAAGAGTGAGAAAGTTTTTGAAATTGAAAACTTTAAATGAAATAAAAGAAATTTCTAGTGAATTTAAAAAAAAAAAAGAAAAAAATCTTTCAATTGAAAAAAAGATTTCAACTTTTTTTTGCGAAGAACTTATTTTTTTTGATTATGGTGTATTTCATATTAGAAAAAAACAATTTATGAAGAATCCAAATTTTTTAAAAGTTGAAATTCTAAAAAAACTTTTAACAACAGCTGCAGGTAAAATATATTCTCCCAAAGAAAAATCAATTTTAAGTTTTTTAAATCTTTTAAAAACAAAAACTTTATTTAACTATACTTTACATACATGTTTTTTAAAGGTTTGTTCTGACCATATAAAAATCTACAAAGAAATTTTAAGAAAATACAATGACAAGCATTTTTTTTTAAAAAAAGGAGAAAGATCAGTATGGCAAAATAGATTTACTATTGAGTCGGAAAANTACGATATAGAATATAATTACATAACATCTAAAAACTGGCCCTATTTTAAAAAAAAAATTGGACAAAAAAATACTAACTTAAATTTTTTAACTATCCAATCATTACCCATGTTTAANATAAATAAAGTAAAACTAATACCTTTTTTATCTGATAAACAATCTTTTGATAAAGTTGGTATTCGTTTCTATTTTAATCCAAAAATACCTCTACAAAAAAAAAATTTTTTTTAAATATTAATTGAGAATTTTGCAGGTTATAATTATATAAATATCATGAATAATAATTTACTTAAGAATCTTGCTGTTTGGCTACTTATTGGCTTTTTGGTATTCCTAATAATTGACTTTTACAAAACGAATAATTCTGTGCAGCAATCACGAACAGTTTCTTATTCAAATTTCTTAAATGATGTTAAAAACGGTAACGTTTCAAGGGTAGAAATAAGGGGTAATAACATTACTGGAGAATACTCAAACGGTACACTTTTTTCTACATATTCTCCGAATGATCTAAGTTTAATTGATAAACTAGAGAAAAATAATATAGAGATAATAGCACAACCCCTTGAAAAAAACTCTCCTGGGTTACTTGACATATTAATTTCATGGTTTCCGATGTTGTTGTTGATTGGTGTTTGGATATTCTTTATGAGACAAATGCAGTCAGGAAGCGGAAGGGCAATGGGTTTCGGAAAATCTAGAGCTAAACTCCTTAATGAAAACAAAGATAAAGTGACATTTAGAGATGTTGCCGGTATTGATGAAGCTAAAGCTGAGTTGGAAGAAATAGTAGAATTTTTAAAAGATCCAACAAAATTTCAAAGATTAGGTGGGAAGATACCAAAAGGTGCTCTATTAGTTGGACCGCCTGGTACTGGTAAAACTTTGTTAGCAAGAGCAATCGCTGGCGAAGCTAACGTACCATTTTTCTCTATTTCAGGATCTGATTTTGTAGAAATGTTTGTGGGTGTAGGTGCAAGTAGAGTAAGAGATATGTTTGAGCAAGGAAAAAAGAATGCTCCTTGCATAATATTTATTGATGAAATTGATGCTGTTGGAAGACATAGAGGTGCTGGTCTTGGAGGTGGTAATGATGAAAGAGAACAAACCCTGAATCAGTTATTAGTTGAAATGGACGGCTTTGATGCAACAGAGGGAGTAATACTAATAGCAGCGACAAACAGACCAGATGTATTAGACCCTGCATTGTTAAGACCTGGAAGATTTGATAGACAAGTTGTTGTTCCTAATCCAGACATAAAAGGAAGAAACAAAATTTTAGATGTCCATACAAGAAAGTTGGCACTTGCTCCGGACGTTGATATCTCCGTTATTGCTAGAGGGACCCCTGGATTTTCTGGTGCCGATCTTGCAAACCTAGCTAATGAAGCAGCGCTCTTAGCTGCTAGAAGAAATAAAAGGCTAGTAACCATGCTCGATTTTGAGGATGCTAAAGATAAAGTGCTTATGGGTGCAGAGAGAAGATCTATGGTAATGAGTAAAAAGGAGAAGGAATTAACAGCATATCACGAGGCAGGTCATGCTTTAGTAGGTATTTTTACACCAGGAAACGACCCTCTCCATAAAGTAACAATCATACCTAGAGGTAGGGCATTAGGTGTCACAATGAATCTTCCTGAAAGAGATAGATATTCAGAAACCAAAACTGAAATGAAAGCCAAATTAGCCATGATGTTTGGTGGTAGAGTAGCTGAAGAAATTATTTTTGGGAAAGATAATGTTACCTCAGGAGCTTCAAATGATATACTTCAGGCAACACAAAAAGCTCGGGCTATGGTAGTGGAGTGGGGAATGAGTGATATTCTTGGACCATTAAAATATTCTGAGAACGAAGAGGATGTTTTTTTGGGAAGATCGGTTACTCAAAGAACTAGTATGTCCGATGAAACAGCTAAATTAATAGATAAAGAAATAAGAAAATTAATAGATAGAGCCGAAAACCATGCAAAAAAGGTTTTAAAAAAGAATCTTAAACATCTTCATAATCTTGCTAAAGCCTTGCTAGAGTATGAAACATTATCTGGAGATGAAGTTAGAGAATTGATAAAAAAAGGCAAATTTAAAACAAAAAGTCAAAATAGTAAAAATGATATTAATAAAAAAACATCCCTTCCGACAAGTGGAGGTAGTAAGAAGTCTAAAGGACAAATTGGTCTTGATCCAAACCCAGCAACCACCTGATTATTAGAAGTTGTCCATTAACGACACCAAATATTATTTAAGACCCTTTGGATTCATTCCACACTCAAAGAGTTCATCATTGTTAAGAAAAAACCTAGCAATAAAAATTAATGAAACTGTCTTTACTTCAATTGAACTTATTAAGAAGAAAAAAGCTAGAATTATTAGGGAATCATATACAGTAATTGATTTTTTTGAAAAAGTTTTAAAATCAAATAAAAGATTAGAAACTTTAGTAACTAATCTAGTTACAAAAAAACAAAATTTTTTAAACGATAATAAATTTTTTAAAAAAAAAAAAAGTCTAATTTTTTCTATATTAAACGTTACTCCAGATAGCTTTTCGGATGGAGGTGATAATCTTAAATTAAAAGACTCCATTTCTAGCTCTAAAAAAATGATAGACGATGGAGCAGATTTTATAGATGTTGGAGGTGAATCGACAAGACCCGGTGCAGATGAGGTACATCCATCAGATGAAGTCTTGAGAGTCTTACCAATTATTCAAAAATTAAATGGCAAAAATATAAAACTTTCCTTAGATACCAGAAATTCATCAACAATGGAACTAGGTCTTTTAAGTGGAGTTAATATAATTAATGATGTAAGTGCTTTGAAAAATGATTCAAAAAGTATTGAAATTGTAAAAAAATATGATGTTCCCATCATATTAATGCATATGCCGGGTACACCTAAGACTATGATGAAAAAAAATAAATATAAAGATGTAGTTTTGGATGTATATGACTTTCTTGAAGAAAGAATTAATTATTGTGAATCTAATGGTATAAAAAGAAAAAATATTATAGTAGATCCAGGAATTGGTTTTGGGAAAAATTTTGATCAAAATATCGAAATTTTAAATAATCTATCAATTTTTCATGCTTTAAATTGTTCATTAATGTTAGGAATATCAAGAAAAAGATTTATATCATCAATAAGTAAAGAAGATGATCCAAAGATGCGTTTAGGAGGTACAATCTCTGCTACAATTTTTGCTATGATGCAAGGTATCAGAATTCACAGAGTTCATGATGTGAAACATGTCAATCAAGCAATAAAGGTCTTTGAAAAACTAAATTCAAAATGAAAAAAAAATATTTTGGAACTGATGGAATAAGAGGGAGAGTAAAAAAATTTCCAATTGTCGATGATTTTTTTTTTAAAATAGCTTTGTCTTTAGTAAATGCTAAAAAAGAAAAAAAAAAAATTTTAATTGGAAAAGATACAAGGATATCAGGCACTTATATAGAAAAGGCTTTGAGAGACGGTTTTAAATTGATGAAAGTCGATTGTGATTTTATTGGTGTTGTTTCAACTCCAATCATTTCTTTTTATACAAAATTTCTCAACTATGACTTTGGTATTATGATATCAGCATCTCATAATCCATATTATGACAATGGTGTTAAAATTTTTAAAAAAAATGGTCAAAAGCTATCAGACCAAGAGGAGATAAAAATTGAAAATAAATTAGATAGAATTAAAATAATACCTAATTTTTCTAAGTCGCCAATTTCTTATAAAAAACTTGATTTTAAACCTTACAAAAATTTTATTACCAAAAAGTTCAATAAATTTAACTTATCAGGTGTAAAGGTTGTAATTGATTGTGCTAATGGGTCTGTTTATAGGTTAGCACCTAATTTTTTTAAACAATTGGGTTGTAATGTGATTTGTTATTCTAATAAACCTAATGGAAAAAATATAAATAAAAATTGTGGAGCAACCTTTCCAGGAAGAATAGCAAAATTGACAAAAAAACATAAGGCAAATATTGGATTATCCTTTGACGGAGATGCTGATAGAGTAGTTATTGCAGCTGAAAATGGAGATATTATTGATGGCGACAAAGCTCTCGCTATTATTTGTAAATATCAACAAGGTGATTTAAAATTTTTTGATTCGGTTGTAAGTACCAAAATGTCAAATCTTGCTTTCAGAAATTTTATTAAAAAATTAAAAATTAGGTTATTCATGTCCAATGTGGGTGATCGCTATGTCATTGAAAAGATGAAAAAAAATAAATCAAAACTAGGAGGAGAGCCTTCTGGACATATAATCTTCTCTGATAATGGGTATTGTGGTGACGGAATTTTAACAGCGATCTATATTATGAATATACTAAAAAAAAATAAAATCCAACTATCTCAGTTATCCGAAAGTCTTTATAAAAAAACCTATCAATCTCTGGTGAATATAAAAACAATCAATAATCCAGAATTCATATTAAAAAAAATAAAAATAAAAAATATAAAGCAAAATCTTTTATTAATTGATAAAAAAATTGATTTTTTAATCAGAAAATCTGGTACAGAAAACCTTATTAGAATAATGGTTCAATCACATAATGAGAGTTATGTAAATAAATCCATAAAACAAATAGTTAATAAAATTAAACAAATTGATGAATAAAAAAAAGATAATTTTGTCAATTGCGGGTAGCGATAATACATCTGGAGCTGGAGTACAAGCAGACATTAAAACTTGTCAATTATTAGGAGCTTTTTGTCTAAATGTTATAACAGTTATAACCTCTCAAAGTTCAGATAAAATGAATGATATGGAGCTAGTTTCACTAAAACTTATTAAATCAAAGGTTTTTTCTATATTTAATGAATATAAGGTTGATGCTATTAAAATTGGTCTCCTGTGTGACTTGAAAGTAGCAAAATTTATTAAAAACTTTTTAATCAAAAAATCTATTAGGTGTCCTTTAGTAATTGATCCTGTTTTTTGTTCAACCACAGGAAAGATTTTTTATAAAAAAGATAAATACAAAAATCTTTTTAAAATATTTTCCCCATTAAAACCAGTTTTTACTCCTAATTACGATGAGATTAAACAATTATTTAATAAAAAAAACAAAAATGATTTAGTAGAAAGTAATTTAAAGGCTCTTTATTTAAAGTATAAGACACCGTTTGTTCTTACAGGTATAAAAAAAAATAAAAAAGAAATTTGTGATTATCTTATTCAAGATAATAAAATCTCTGAATTTAAATCTTTATTAGTTAAGACAAAAAATACACATGGTACAGGTTGCGTTTTTTCTACTTCACTTAGTATACATTTAGCTAAAGGTTTTTCTCTGGAGAATTCAGTTAAAAGGTCAAAAAAATTTTTATTTGAAAGTTTGAAAAAGTCACCTAATCTAGGGGTTTCATATGGGCCTTTAATTTAAACTATATTATAGATAAATTTTTCCACCAGATTTTTTAAATTTTTCAGACATTTCTTTTTTGCCTTCTGAAGCAACATCTTTGATTTCTTGAGAAATTTTCATCGAACAAAATTTGGGACCACACATTGAGCAAAAGTGGGCGAGTTTTGCGCCTTCTGCGGGTAAAGTTTGATCGTGGTAATTTTCAGCAGTTTCAGGGTCTAATGAAAGATTAAATTGATCTCTCCATCTAAACTCAAACCTAGCTTTAGATAAAACGTAATCTCTATAATAAGCTCCCTTGTTCCCTTTAGCTAAATCCGCAGCATGCGCAGCAATTTTATAAGTAATTACTCCAATTTTTACATCATTTTTATCGGGTAATCCAAGGTGTTCTTTAGGAGTAACATAACATAACATAGAAGTTCCATACCAACCGATCATTGCGGCTCCAATTGCGCTGGTTATATGATCGTAACCGGGTGCAATATCAGTTGTAAGCGGGCCTAATGTATAAAATGGAGCATTTCCACAGATTGCCGACTGTTTTTCAACATTTTCTTTAATTAACTGCATTGGAACATGTCCAGGGCCTTCAATCATGACTTGAACATTATGTTTCCAAGCAACTTTCGTTAACTCTCCCAGTGTTTCCAACTCTGAAAATTGAGATTTATCATTGGCATCATTTATAGAACCAGGTCTTAACCCATCTCCTAAAGAGAAACTTACATCATACGTTTTCATTATTTCACAAATTTCTTCGAAATTTGTATATAAAAAGTTTTCTTTATGGTGTGCAAGGCACCACTTAGCAATTATAGACCCTCCTCTTGAAACAATACCAGTTAGTCTATCAATTGTAAGTGGTATGTAGTGAAGTCTCACTCCAGCGTGAATAGTGAAATAGTCAACACCTTGTTCAGCTTGTTCAATTAAGGTTTCCCTAAATACTTCCCAACTAAGTTCTTCAGCAACACCATTTACCTTTTCAAGAGCTTGATAAATAGGAACTGTCCCAATTGGTACAGGAGAGTTTCTAATAATCCATTCTCTAATTTCGTGTATATTTTCTCCAGTTGATAGGTCCATAACTGTATCACTACCCCATTTAATTGCCCAAACTAATTTTTCAACTTCGTCGTAGACACTTGATAAAACTGAGGAGTTTCCAATGTTTGCATTTATTTTAACTAAAAAATTTCTTCCTATAATCATTGGTTCAAGTTCAGTATGATTGATGTTTGATGGAATAATGGCTTCTCCTGATGCAACTTGCATTCTAACAAACTCAGCAGTAACTAAATCTTCCTTTTTAAATTTTTCACCAATTAGTTTTTCTCTTCCTTCATTTTCCCTTATTGCACAAAATTCCATTTCCTCTGTGATTATGTTATTTTTAGCGTAAAAAAATTGAGTTATTTCATCATTACCTTTTTTTTTGTATATGGTTTTATTTATATTTGGAAAAGGTTCAATGTTTTTTGAATAATTTAGAAATTTTAACTTTTGTTTTTGTGATTGGGAAATACCTGTTCTGTTATTAATCCATACCTCTCTCAATTTATTTAAACCAGATTCATAATCGTGTTTAACATCTGGGTCAGAATAACATCCAGAAGTATCATAGACTGTTATTTTTTTTATATCAGTATCGCTTAATGAAATTTCTCTCATAGGTACATTGATGTTTTTGAATCTCTTACTTTGAAGATAAACTTTTTTTGAATTAGGAAACGATGTCTTTACGTTGGGTGATTTGTGGTTATTAAATTTTTTATTTTTTTCTACTTTTTTTAACATTCTAATTAATTTATAAATTAAGTTTTATATTTCAATTATAATATTTAAAAATTAAAAACATAGATATATTTAAATTCCTTCAATAAACTTTTAAAATGTTTAATTTAGAAAATGATACTTTTGTTTATTTAAGCCTATTAATTGCTTTTTTTAGCATGGTTTTTTATGCAATAGACAAATTCTCAATGGCATTTAAATCTATAGTAATTTTAACATTTTTACTCATATTTTTTTCAATTTTTCCTTTTAGAGGTGAAGAAAACCAAAATCTCTTAAACCCACAGAGCATTTTAAATGGTTTTAGTAATACATCTTTAATAACTGTAATAAGTCTTTTAATTCTTGGTCAAGGTGTTGTAAATACTAGAGTTTTGGATGGTTTTATATCCAATTTTTTACAGTATTTTCCTAATAATTCTACAATTGTAATAATTGTAAGTTTAATTTTTGTTTTAATATTGAGTGCGTTTATTAATAATACTCCAGTTGTAATTATTTTTATTCCAATTTTGCAAAGTGTGGTTAAAAAATCTAATCAATCAATAGGTAGGTATTTAATGCCATTAAGTTATGCGGCAATTCTGGGCGGAATGATAACTATAATTGGTTCAAGCACGAATTTGTTAGTATCAGATTCTTTGAAAAGGTATTCAGATATAGAGATAAGTTTTTTTGAATTTGCATTTCCAGGTACAATCATAGCATTATGTGGACTTGCATATATAATTATCTTCTCAAAATTTTTGTTAATTGATAGATCTCCTATTTCAAATCAACTTGTCAAAGATGGAAAAAATAATTTCATTACTAAAATAATTATTAATGATAATTCAAAATTAATTGGAAAAAAAGCTAATGAAGGAAAGCTTGAAGGACTTGAAAACTCTAAGATTCTTATGATACAACGAGGAGAACACGCCGAGCACGGACCATTTTATAGTTTTATTTTAGAACAGGGTGATATTTTAGTTATTTCTACAAGTAGGGAACAACTAACCTCTATTTTATCTCAAAATATTGGTTCAATAGAATCTTTTGATGAAAATGAAGAAGATCAAGATTCTAAAAATCAAGTAATAACAGAGGCTATGGTCACACCTTCATCCAGTTTGGTTGGAAACACGATTGAAAATGTGAGCTTCAGATATAGATATGATTGTATAGTAATTGGTTTGCAAAGAAAATCTAAAATTATTACAACTAATATGGGTGAATTACCTCTAGAGCCAGGTGATACACTATTAATTCAAGGGGATAAAAAATCAATTAAAGCGCTTCGTACAAAAAGTGATTTATTACCTATGGAATGGACAACATCAGAAATACAAAATAAAAATATTGCTCAAATTTCAATCTTTATTTTCTTGAGTGTAGTAGTTTTAGGAGCACTAGAAATACTCCCACTTGTTGTTGCTTCATTAATTGGTGTTGTATCAATGATAACATTTAAAGTTCTTTCTGTTAGACAAGCGTTAAGAAGTGTTGACCACAATCTTCTTCTTCTTATAGTCACGTCTCTTGCCTTAGGAAAAGTTATTCAAGTCACTGGAGCTGCAAATTTTTTATCTGAATGGCTTCTAAACATTCTCCATGGTTCAAGTCCTTTGACCATCTTATTATGTTTTTATGCCTTGGTTTCATTAACTACAAACTTTATATCTAACAATGCATGTGCGGTTTTATTTACCCCAATAGCTATTGATATAGCAGAAAAGTTAAATGTTGATCCAAAAATTTTTGCAATAGCTTTAATTTTTTCAGTTAATACTTCTTTTGCTACACCGTTAGCGTATCAAACTAATTTATTGGTAATGGGACCTGGACACTATAAGTTTATTGATTATGTTAAATTTGGCTTGCCTTTAACATTTATTTGCTGGTTAGTGTTTTTTCTTATCTTTCCTCTAATTTATAATATATGAATATTTCTCCAAAAAAACCAAGTAATCCAAATTTTTCCTCTGGACCGACAAGAAAGCCAGATGGTTGGTCAGTCAAAAAACTTAACTTAGAATATTTAGGAAGATATCACAGGTCGAATGACGTAAGGGAGTATATTGAAAAAATTATTTTTAAGGTGAAAAAAACCTTAAGAATACCAGAGGATTACAAAATTTTTTTTTTTGCCAGGTTCCTCTACCGGAACAATGACTTCAATTATGCATTCTATTCTTGGAGAAAATAATATCACCTCAATAATATTTGACTATTGGGGATTATTATGGTCACAAGAACTAAAAAAATTAAAACTGAAAGTAGACTGTAAACAAGAATTATCTGGTAAGTTACCATCATTAGATCGTATACCTATTAATAATGATGTGGTTTTTGTTTGGAACGCTACATCCAATGGTATGAGTATTTCTAATATTAATTTTTTATCAGAAAATCATAAAGGCCTAATAATTTCTGACTTAACTTCAGCTGTTTTTGTTTGTGATTTACCTTGGCAATATCTAGATGTTTCAGTTTTTTCTCTTCAGAAGGCTCTGGGAGCTGAGTCTCAAAAAGGTGTGGCAGTTTTAAGTCCAAAGGCGTTGGAAAGAATAAAATCTCATCAATTAAAATTTTTTAGTCTTAAAAATTTTGATTTTCTTATAAATACTCCATCTTTATTATCTTTTGCTGATCTTGAATTGTGTATTGATTTGTACAATGAGAGAGGAGGTTTAGACGAAAATATAAAAATTTGTAAAAAAAATAAAGAAATCTTAGATAAATGGGAGAAAAAGAATAATTTTTTGAGTTATTTTTCTTTAAAAAACAATCAATCTGTGACTCCAAGTTTTTTTATTTACAAAAAAAAATGTGATCATGAAAATATTTTAAAATTTTTAAGTAGAAAAAAAATTGCATATGACATAAATAATTTTAGAACAATGCAAGAGGGTATAAGAATTTGGAATGGACCAAATATTAAAAAAAATGATTTAATTGCTCTGACAAATTGGTTAGATTGGTGTTTTAATAAATTTGTATTGTAAAAGTGAAAAGTCAACTATTACCTGAAGGATTTAGAGACAGTTTACCAGATCTTGCTGGTAAAGAGTTCGAAATAAGTTCAGCTTTTTTGAATTTAATGAATAAAAATGGATACTTCTTAATTAAGCCACCATTATTAGAATTTGAGAGTTCACTTTTTTTTTTAACCAACGAAAAAGATAATATTGATTCTTTTAGATTACTTGATCCAATTTCCCAAAAAATGATGGGAATACGGCCAGACATTACCTTGCAAGTTGCCAGAATTGCATGTGGTTCTCTTCAAGAATCACCTAGACCCCTAAGATTATGTTATTCAGGAGAGATTTTGAAAGCTAATAATAATGGACTGAATTTATCAAGACAGATTACTCAAATTGGTTCAGAAATTATAGGTATTGAAAATAATTTCTGTGAAAAAGAAATTATTGATTTAATTATTGAAACATTAAAAAAACTGAAGATTAAAAAATTTTTCATAAATTTTACAATGCCAACTCTCATAGAATCTTTATCCAAAGATTTCAAACTAACTAAAAATGATCTTGATTTTGTAAAAGAGAAATATAAAAATAAAAATCATATTGGTATTAAAAAAATTTCAAAAAAACTTGAGTTAATCTCTAAAGCATTATTAAGTGCTGTTGGTCTAGTTGAAACGAATATTAAAAATTTAAAAAAAATTAAATTTCCAAAAAATACACAAATAGAAATTGATAATTTTATTAAAATTGTAGATAAGATAAAAAAAAAATTTCCCAGTTTAGATTTGTATATGGATCCGCTAGAAATTGATGGATCAAATTATCACACTGGTTTAGCTTTTAAGGTATTTTCAGAAAACCTAAAAGAACTTTTTACAGGTGGTAACTATAAAGTTTTTAGTGAGAACTGTATTGGTTTTTCAGGTTATGTAGAGAATTTAGTTAAAGAGTCTTTACTAAGAGTTGACAATTTAAAAAAAATATTTGTTAATGAAGATCTTAGTGATAGTTTTAAAAAAAGTCTTCAGAATAGAGGCTTTATTGTAATTAAGGCAATAAAAAAATTAAAAACAAATCAAATAATTAAAAATGCTAAGATTCATAAATGTGAGTTTTACTTAGATGACAAAAAGATTTTAAGAGTGGATTAACATATGTCAAATGTCACAGTAATAGGTGCACAGTGGGGAGACGAAGGAAAAGGCAAAATTGTAGATTGGTTATCAAATCAAGCAGATATTGTTCTTAGGTTTCAGGGTGGAAACAACGCAGGTCATACGATTGTTGTTAAAAAAAAAAAAATTGCTTTGAGTCTTATTCCATCAGGTATTATTAGAAAGAATACTCTTTCAATCATAGGTAACGGGGTTGTTGTAAATCCTTTAGCACTGTTGGAGGAAATTGATAAATTAAAAAAACTAGGATTGAAAATTAGTCCAAAAAATTTAATTGTTTCTGAAAGTGCAACCATAATTTTTAGTTTTCATAGAAATATTGACAAAATTAGGGAAAGTAGAAAAGGTCCTAATAAAATTGGTACAACTGGTAGGGGCATTGGTCCAGCTTATGAGGATAAAATTGGAAGAAGAGCAATAAGGTTTGGAGACTTAAAAAATAAAAAAAGTTTAGAGGAAAAGGTAAAAAATATATTAGATTATCACAACATTATTTTATCTGGATTAAAATCAAAACTGTTGTCGTTTGATGAAACTATAAAAGAAATCAATAGCTTTAAAAAGAAAATACTTGCGTACGTTCAAAGAACGAGTCCAATTTTAAGAAAAGCAAAAGTTGAGAGGAAAAAAATCTTATTTGAAGGTGCTCAAGGTATTTTACTTGATGTTGATCATGGAACATACCCATATGTAACCTCCTCAAATACGGTCCCAAGTAATGCATCTACAGGGTCAGGTATTTCAATTAAGCAAATTGGTTATATTCTAGGTATTGTTAAGGCATATACGACTAGGGTTGGAAGTGGACCTTTCCCATCTGAGTTGAAATGTGTTATTGGAAAAAAATTAGGAACAATTGGCAATGAGTTTGGGACCGTAACAGGCAGAGAAAGACGTTGTGGATGGTTTGACGCCATAATAGTTAAACATTCAATAGAAGTGTCTGGGATGGATGGGATAGCGTTAACAAAGCTTGATGTACTTGATTCATTCGAAGAAATCAAAATTTGTATAGGGTATAAATTAGATGGAAAAAAAATTGATTATTTTCCCTATTCAGAGTCTGAGCAAAAAAAACTGGAACCAATTTACGAAACTCATAAAGGTTGGATGGAAAGTACCCAAAGGGCTAGGTCATGGTCAGAACTTCCTGCCTTAGCGATAAAATTTATTAGGAGGATAGAAGAAGTTTTGGAAACACCAGTTTCTATATTGTCAACGAGTCCTAGAAGAGAAGATACTATATTAGTCAAAAATCCTTTTAATGATTAACCATTTTTTTTTTGTAATCTATATTTTTTACAACTTTTCTTAATTTTTCAAATGCTCTCACTTCTACTTGTCTAACTCTTTCTCTAGATATTCCAAAAGACTTACTTAACTCATCTAATGTTAGAGGGTCATCTACAAGTCTTCTTTGGGTAATTATTCTTCTCTCACGATCATCTAAATTGCTTAGAGCTAATTTTAACATCTCTTTTCTTTTGTTGAGTTCATCATTGTGTAAAAATTTGTTTTCGTGGTTTTCTCTGTCATCTTGTAGTCCATTAATCCATTCATCGTCATTTTCAGCAGAATAGGGGTTATTTAATGAATGATCGTGACCAGACATCCTTCTATTCATATCAACAACGTCATTTTCTGAAACATCTAATCTTGTTGCAATTTCCGTAACCATTTCTGGGGGTAAGTCACCATCTTCAAGTGCTTTTAATTTACCTTTTAGTGATCTAAGATTAAAAAATAGCTTTTTTTGCGCTGCAGTTGTCCCAATTTTAACTAGTGACCAAGAGTGTAATATAAATTCTTGTATTGAAGCCCTAATCCACCACATTGCGTATGTAGACAGTCTAAAACCCTTTGACGGATCAAATCTGTTTAAAGACTGAATAAGACCAATATTTCCCTCAGATATGAGTTCGTTTAATGGAAGTCCGTAACCTCTAAATTTCATTGATATTTTAACAACAAGTCTTAGATGTGCATTTATAAGCTTATGTGCTGAATTATAACAGTTATTATTAATCCATTCTTTTGCTAGACTTTCTTCTTCTTTATGAGTCAATAGAGGATACTTTCTGATCTTTTTTAAATAACCTGAAATATCGTTTTGGTCTAAAGCTCTAGCTAAATTTATACTAATTTTGTTTGTCATAATTGACATAATAATAGGAGAAAAAATTAAATCAAGTAAAAAATGAACCTAGGATGAACAAAGTATTAATTTAGTTGTTAATTCCTTAATTCAGAGGCATTTTCTAATGATTTTATTAATATTTTGAATTCATCTGGTAATTCAGATTTAAAAAACATATCTTTTTTTTTTATTGGATGAAAGAAACCAATTGATTCAGCGTGTAAAGCTTGCCTTTTAGTTTTCAAAAATTTTTCATTTATTATTTTGCTTATATTTTCTGGTATATTTTTAAATTTCATATTTTTTCCATAAGTATGGTCACCTAATATAGGGCTATTCATAAAACTAAAATGAACTCTTATTTGATGAGTTCTTCCTGTTTGAAGTTTACATTTGTAAATGTTTATTTTTACATTTTTATCCAATAAGTAATTTTTTTCTAAAAAATATTCAGTTATTGCCTTTTTTCCTTCATTTGATTTACAAACTGTCATTTTTTTTCTATCAATTTTTGATCTCTTTATGTTTTCTTCAATAATTCCTTTTGATTTAGGTAAACTTTTTAATGTAATACAGATATAGTGCCTTTTAATTTTTCTATCTTTAAACTGTTTTGATAAAATCTTGTGACAATAGTCATCTTTGGCTACAACTAAAATGCCACTTGTCATTTTATCAATTCTATGGACAATCCCTGGCCTTAACACCCCACCAATTCCTGATAGGTCACCTTTACAATGATGTAGTAAACCATTAACTAAGGTATTTTCAATATTACCTGCACCTGGATGCACTACTAAGCCTGATTCTTTATTTAGCACTATTAAATTATTATCTTCATAAATAATATCTAAATTCATTTTTTTAGGTACAATTTTAGATTCTTTTGGTTTGGGTAAATTAACAATAATTTTTCCTTCATTTTTTAAAATAAATGATTGTGTTAAAACAGTTTTATTATTGAAAAAAATATTTTGTTCTTTGATTAAATTTATAATTCTATTTCTTGAAATTTCTTTTATTTTTTCTGACAAAAATAAATCAATTCTTTGACCTAAATCGTTGCTAGTTACATAAATAGTAATATAATCTTGATTCAATGGACAAAAACCTTAAAAAAATTGTTATTTTTCTTGGAATAATTGTATTACTTCTTTTCTCAATTACAATTGTATCTTTAATCTATAAATTTAAAAATAGAGATCTTAAAAATATTGAAAATCTAGAACTAATTCCTAATTTAAATGGTGATATTAATTCTTTTCAAATTAAAGGAAATTATCTTTATTTAAGTGTTAAGGAAGACGATGGAGCACAATCGATTAAAATATACAACCTTAACAATGGATCACAAACCGGAATCATAAAATTAAGNGAATAAAAATGGTATCTGAAAAACTACTGATTTTTTTGACAAGCTGGATAATCGAAAATACAGAATTCGATAAGAGGCTTGATCCGCCAAAGTTTTATAGTCTTACCAAAAATGAAATGTCTGATAAGGCTTGCTACTCATCAGATAATTGCAAAGTGAAAGCTTACTATATAAAAAATGACGGAATATATTATATTAATGACTTAATACCAGAAACAAAAATGTGTGATCAATCCATAATTTTACATGAAATGATTCACCATTACCAAAAAAATTCTAAAAGATCTTTTGATTTAGACCAAAGAACATTATGGACATTACAAGAAAGACAAGCTCTTTATTATCAAAATTTATTTTTAATTTCTCAAAAAAGGAAAAATGATAATAAAGGTCCTGAAAATGTTCTACAATGTGAAGGTGGCTCTTACCTCGATCTTCAATATAAATTTAAAAACTCTACTCAATGATTTTGTTGAAAGTATATCTTCTCACAGATTCAACGGGAATCGGATTTTGTTCTCCAGCAAAATAGATTAACTCATTTTTCTCGTTAAAAATTGGCCTTATTCTTAGTCTATTCCAAAACTTATCTCCATTTTTTTTATAGTTTAAAATATCAATTGTAATTTTTTTTTTTGATCTTAGTGCAACTCTGATTTGCTCAATATCACTTTCATCTGTTTCTGGGCCTTGAAGAAATCTACAGTTCTTTCCAAGTGATTCTTCTATTGTGTACCCAGTATGATTAAAAAATTCATCACTTATATAAACCATAGGGCAATTNGGAGTGTTTGGGTCACTAATTACAATGCTATGGTCAATTTTGTCAACCCCAAGAATTTTTAATGCTATTTTTTTTGTAAGATATTTCATAAACTTAAATAAATATTTATGAAAAAATTAAAATATAAAATTGAAAATATTACAAGAAAAGAAATAAAGGATTTAAATTATTTGAAACAATCAATATTTGAAGGAAACATTTTTATTTTTAAAAAACTTTCTAATAGCTTAGAATTAGTCAATTTAATCGATAGTTATTTTTATCAATATTTTGGTGTAAATATAGAAGATTTTATAACAGAGGAAAATCCTAAAAATTTTCAAAAAAATAAAATATCAGACTTCCAAGAAAAAATTAAGAATTCAAAAATTCTTTTAGATGTTTTTAGTAATTTATTAAAAGATTTAAAATTTAATATTCAGCACACCTTTTCAGATAAGATAACATTTAGATACAGTCCAGCTTTTAAAAAAAAACCTTTAGGAATGTTAAAACCTTCAAAAGCTCATAGAGACACATGGGCTTCAAATGTTTTTAATCAAATTAACTGGTGGGTTCCATTGCATAAAGTTAATAAATCCAACTCTATTTTTATTGTACCTGATTATTTTAAAAAAAAAAGTTACCAATAATTCAGATAGTTGGAGTTTTGAAAAATTTAAAAATATAAAAGATTATCCGTCAACTCCATTCTCTGAAGCACATTTTAGAGAAAAACTAATAAAACGTTTTGAATTAGATCCTGGTGATGTACTTTGCTTTTCTGGTAACCATATTCATGGAAGTATTTTAGGAGAAAAAAAAAGAATAAATATTGAAACAAGAACAATATGTTATAATGATGAGGAAAAGTATAATATTCCAAAAAATATAGACTCTCATACAAAAGAAAAAAAAATAAACTGGTTTTCTCCATTAAAAAAGTAATAGATTATTTTTCTTTTATAAAATTTATTAAAATTACATGTGAGATCGTTAAACAGAACATTGCAATGATTGAATTATTAATAAAAAAAGTATTTATTCTTTCAGGAAAGAAAAAATAAAAAAAAATTATAAAAACAACCAAAAATAAAACTAATGAAGTCATTGGAATGGTTTTTAAAAATAATTTCTTATTCGATAAATTTAGCAACTTTTTTTCATTTAAAAGATGTCTAATGGAATGAAGAAAACAAAAATATATAAAAAATGATAATAGTGGCTCAAAAAAGATAAAACAAAAAAATAACACTATTATATCAGTTATATGTTCATAATTTTTTTTTATTAATGAGATTATAAAAAATAAAATTGATGAAGGAATTATTAAAAAAGCAAAATAGTAAAATAAATCTGTTAATAAAAAACCATATTCTTTTGAAACATTTAAAAAATAAAAAATTTTTAATGTTTTTTCATTATAAAAAATTATTGGTAAACATATNATAATCAAAGACCTTAAAAANACTTCATTTATTATCATAAGTTTTTCTTCATTTAGTTTGTCGCTAATTCCAAAATGCATAAGTGATAGTATTAGAAAAATTGTAAATGCCCAGTTAGGAAAAATTTTCCACGTTACAAAAAATGATATAGGAATGAGTAAATAAAGTATTATAAAAATTAGTAGTGAAGACAAATCTTTGATTACTTTCTTTCTTTTAGCTGTGAGAACATCTAAACTCCCATGAGCTAAACCAGGCCAAATAAGAGGAATTAAAAAAATAAATAATTGACTTGTCATGTTTGAGTAAATAACTTCACCAAAAAATAAAATCACAATAAAAAAGAATAAATTAACTAAAATAAAGATCTTTGTATCAAGTGATGCCATTTTTCAACTATTCTTAAAGGACTTAAACATTGAATAAAGAAGTTGTTTTTTGGGTAGAGAAAGAACTATTATTAACATTCGTAAAAAGCTTATATCTCCTACCAAAAAACTGACAATATCTTTTAATTTATTTTTATAAAAAAAACATTTAAAAAATTTTTTTGAATCTCTTGTATAATTAGTAATATAGTAACAGAATATTCTATCAAGAAATTTGATTTTTTTATTTTGATTAATCTCCATTTTTTTTNTTTTGAGCAAATTATCTGTTATTTCTTTAGCATGCATGAATGAATTTTGAAAAGAATATCCAGTTGACATTCTAACCCAATTTCCAGGAGTTCCTATAGTAATTAAATCATTACTTTCATTATGAGAATGAAACATTGGAATTACACCTTTTTCTACAAATCTAAATTTGTATTGTTGTTTTGGGAAATGTTTTTCTAAATACTTTTTTATATCAGCCTTATAGATATTATCACTTGCTATTTTTGTGGAAAAATATGTTGTTTCAAATAAACCTTTTTTTGAGGAAAAGGGTAAAACATAAAAAAAGTGAATACCATCTTTAAATTTTTGAAAGTCCATAAGTGTAACTTTACTTGCATCAAGAGTAGGATTCTGAAATAACACTTCTACACCATAAAAATGTTGAAAAAGAAGATTTTTTTTTTTTAAATATTTTTGAGGTCGACTGTCAAAAACAATTTTAGATTTAAAAAAAGAATTGTTGGTTTTAATTAATTTAAAATCTTTCTCAAGAAAAATTTTTTTAATATTTTGATTCATTTTAATTTTTACATTTTTTTTTTTTAGATCATTTATTAATTTTTTATAAAAAGATGTTGATTTAATTCGTAAATATTTGATTGATTGATCTTCAAAAACCCTTTCTTTATTATCTATACTTACTGAAATTTTACTCCATGCATTATCATAGTTGTCAGTAAATGGGTTGGTCGGACGATTCCAAAAACACCAGTTTTTGTCATATTCAAACTTTTTTTTTTTTTCTAAGATTAAGATATTACTACTTGATTTATTGCAAATTTCTTTTGCCAATGTTAAACCTGATAAACCTGCACCTATAATAATAATTTCAAAGTTTTCTAAATTTTTCATTTTATAAAATTTTAATTTTTTTTAATAAAAGATTACATTCACTATCAATTTTTTCTTCAATATTTTTATTAACAAAAAATAATTTTTTTATTGCGGAAAATGTATAAAAAATTTTTTCTAAAAATTTTAGATGAACTCTTTCATCCCATATGTTACAATTTTTTTTCATAATTTTTATTCCAATTCTTTGGTATAATTCAGCAGCTATCCCAATAGACAAAGAATACCTAAAAGGAAGTTTATTTATTCCATTCCAAGAATTTAAATAATAAGAATCTGTTTTGATAAGAAATTTATATAGACTATTTGATATTTTTTGTTTAAGAAATTTATTTTTTAATATTTTTTCTTTTTTACCCTTAAATTCCCTCATTTTTTTCGGTAAATAAATCCTATTTAATTCTAGATCTTCTTTTATATCTCTTGAAATATTTGTTCTTTGCATAGCTATTCCAAGTTGAATTGCTCGCAAAAATAAATCTCTGTCGGTTATATTTATAATTTTACAAAACATGTAACCAACTGTTCCTGCAACTGAATAACAATAAAAAATTAATTCTTTTTCATCTTTAATATCAACAGTTTCTTTAAGATCACTTTTAATACCATTAATTAAATGGAGTACGCATTTATTTTCAATGTTATATTTATTTTGTAACTGAATAAAATTCATAATTATAAAATTTTTTGTTTTTTTTTTTAATATTTCTTTTTTTATTTGATTAAGTTTTTGTATAGATTTTTTTTTTATTATATTTTTATCATCACCAATATCATCAAGATATCTACAAAAAATATACAGATTTTCAATGTCTTTTTTTATTTTTCTTGGCAAGAAAAATGAAGCAAAATTAAAAGTTTTAGCTCTTAATTGAATAGTAAGATTTTTGTCAAGTTTCATTAGAAATTATATTTTCTAGAACTTTGGCAGAACTAACCACACCTGGAACACCGGCACCTGGATGACTTCCTGCACCAACAAAGTAAAGATTTTTAAAATCTTCTGATCTATTATGAAACCTAAACCAAGCAGACTGAGTAAAAATTGGACTTATTGAAAATCCTGTACCATTTAACGATAGGTAATCTTTTTCAAAGTCCTTGGGTGTCATGTAAAAACTAACTTCAATAAATTTACTTAAATTTGGTAAAATTGTTTTCTCAAGTGCTTTAATTATATTATTTTTATATGACTCTGCTTGTTTATCCCAATTAATTTTAGACAATAAGTTTGGTACTGGAGACAAAACATAAAAACAGTCACAACCCTTTGGTGCCATTTTGTTGTCTGTTGCTGTTGGTCTGTGAAGATACAGACTAAAATCTTTTGCTAATATTTTATTTTTAAAAATATCGTTTAGTAACCCTTCATATCTTTTACCCATCCAAATTGTATGATGTGAAATACTGTTATATTTTTTTTTTGTACCAAAATATAAAACAAATAAACCCATGGAGTAATCCAATTTTTTTAATTTTTTATCGTTCCATTTTCTATTATAATTTGTCTTCAATAAATTCTTATATGTGAATGCTGGGTCAGCGTTTATAACTATTTTATCGGCAAGATATTTTTTTGACTTGTTAACTTCAATACCTAAAACTTTATTTTTTTGAGTAATTAAATTTGTTACTTCAGAGTTTAATGAAATTTTAATTTTTTCTTNTTTCATAAGTTTTTTTAAAGCATTTATTAAATTTCCTGTACCTCCAATTGCGTAATGAACACCCCACTTTCTTTCTAAAAAATGAATTAAATTATAAATTGATGTTGTTGCAGTTGGATTTCCACCTAATAAGAGCGGCTGAATGCTCAAGGCTTGTCTTAATTGTTTATTTTTAATAAATTTTTTAACTAATTGAAAAACTGTTAAATAACTTTTTAATGTTAATAGTTTTGGCAATTGTTTAATCATGAAAAAAAAATCATGAAATGGTGTAGTAGAAAGCTTATTAAAACCAACATTAAAAATTTTTTCTGAGAAACTTACTAGATTGTGATAGCCATTTATATCTGCATGATTAAATTTAGATATTTCTTTTTCTGTTTTTTTTATACACTCTGAATAATCAAAAAATTTATTATTTTCCGAAAAATAAAATCTATACCAAGGTTCCAATTTTACAAATTTAATATATTTTTCCCTTTTTTTATTAAATAGTTCAAACAATTCATCAAATAAAAAAGGAGCTGTTATTACAGTTGGTCCAGCGTCAAAAATATATCCTGATTTCTTAAAAACTCTTGCTCTACCACCCAATTGGTCGAGTTTTTCAAATATATTTACATCATAACCCATTGCTTTTAGTCGAAGAGCTGATGCAATTCCTCCAAAACCGGAACCAACTACTATCGCTTTTTTCATACTAATCTTTAATTTTTTTTGAAATTCTTTTTAAAATATTTTTATTAACAAATTTTACTATCTCATAAATTCTTTTGTCAAGATCATCGGATTGTAAAATTGATTTTTTAGATACGTCAATTAAATGTTCTATTGATTTTTCTATAATTCCTTTACTTTTTATAGTCTTAATCCAATTTAAAATATCCTCTTCTGAGATTGATTCTGGTTTTTTCTTTAGAAATTCCTTCAATAAAAATATTTCTCCATTACTAGCATATCTAAGAAAATGCATAATTAAAACATTCATCTTACCTTCCTTAAGGTCTCTTCCAGGTAAACCTCTATCTTTAATTCCTAGAAAGTCTGAAAGATCGTCTTGGATTTGATATGCAAGGCCAGCTTCATAAAGTGGAGTGAAATTTTTTTCTTCAATTTTCTTCCCTTTAAGTATCATAACTAATTTAATTGGTAAGCAAATAAGACCTCCTGTCTTAGCTTTTGCTGTTGATTCATAGTCCTCCATTCTTAAATCAAAATCAGATCTACCTAAAATTTCAAGTGATTGTCCTTTCACGGTTTGTTTAATTATTTTGCTAAGCTCTGCTATTGCAATACATTTGAAATCAGGGTTTACATTAATTTTTGTTAATATTTCAAAAGATCCTGAAATAAAATAATCACCTAAATTAATAGCTGTATGATCTCCGAATCTATTCCAAATTGTAGGAAGTCCTCTCCTTAGTAAGTCTCTATCTTGAAGATCATCATGAATTAACGATGCATTGTGAATAAATTCACAGCAAACAGCCACGTTTACCGATGATTTAGTATCCAACTGAAAAAGATCAGATGTCATTAGGGCAAGAAGAGCTCTAAATCTTTTCCCTCCAGATTGTAATTGGTATTTTGCACAGTGTCCCATCCAAGAGTCATCACATAATGCTTCTCTCATTTTGTTTTCAACAATATTTAATCTATCAATGTAATTAGCTTTGCTTGGAAGATAAGATTTGATGTTATTTGAAAAGTTATTTAAGTCTGTCCAATTGTCGGATGAGCGGACAAAGTTGAGGTTATTAATATAACTTTTATAACTTGAATTTTTTATCATAAAAAATAAGGGAAGCATTTTTTTATGCTTCCCTTACCTAATGTTAGTTACATTATAAATTATGCTTTTGCTGAGTCAGCTTTAGCAGCTGCCCATATAATCACACCAAACGCAATTTTGTTGATGTAATCGGCAAGGTTATAAACCCAGTTAAGCGTAGACGCATCAGCACCAGCACCTGATAAATAACCTAGGAAATATCCAATAGGATAGATAGACCATCCAATTGAAACAATCCACTTTAATGAATTAAAAGCAGACTTCATTCCTTCGGAATTACTTGATGCACTAGCTTGTGCGGCTTCGCCTGCGAATACTTCATACAGAATGTAAATCCATCCTGCCATTCCAATAATAAAACCAACTGTTGCATTAATATATCCGGCTTCTCCCATGAAACCACCAATTAACATAATCAATGTACCAATTAGTAGTCTCCAGAAAATACCCGCCGTTGCTGCGCCAACTGCTGCTAGAATTAAGTAAAACTCAATCATTTGCAGTGGTACTGTTAATAACCAATCAATATATCGGTAAATAGTTGGGGACTCACCTGTGGAAACCCAAACATCCCTCATGTAGTAATAGTGAACTGCCGCAATTAAAGTAACGAGTCCAGCTACTCTCACAGAAGTTTGCCAATGCTTTGAAACACTGTTTGATTCAAAAAAGAAGAATGCAGTGGAAGCGACCATAGATACGGAAATTATCCAAAAAGTTACACCCACGAAATCATCCGCTTTAAGCTGATATTCCATATTATTTTCCTTTCGTAGTTACTTTTATGTCGGTCAAACTCACTAAAGGAATAAGCCCGACTGTTAATTATTACATACGGAAAGAAAATGGATAACTTACGTTATCCAGACCCTCCCCATATCCTTATGATATAGGATGACTTAAAAAATATTGAATTCAAGAAAAAAAATAAAAAAAAATCCTATGTCATTGATTTTAATGAAGAAAAAATATCGTAAAAAGGGGTGCTAGTGCAAAAATTGTGATGATTATTCTCATTTTAACAAACCAATGACTAATTTTTTTAAAAAAAATCACATCCATATATAAACACCATAAAAGACCAATTATGATTAAAGTGTAAAAGTTGTAGTTGGTAGAAAACAAAAATGAAGTCCACAAAAGGATAATTGGAATCATCGGTAATATGTAAAACTTAATTTTCTTTTGAGAAATTATTCTTTCCCAATGCATTCCGCTCAAAAAAGAAATGATTAAAACTCCATAAAAAATAGTAGCTCCTCTAATTTTTAATATACTGTTGTTATAAATTTCTGAGCTAAATAAATAAAAAATTAATTCAAAGTAAAAAGGAATAATTCCTAAGATACTCAGTATTATAATTCTTTTTTTTGAAGTTAATTTATGTTCTTGCCTCATTTCAATTATCGTTTATCATAATCACTTTATTTAGGCCATACAATGACTGATTATGAAATTA
>PATB01000027.1 GCA_002712255.1 Alphaproteobacteria bacterium | reverse complement strand
CACACTTTGAAGATCATTTTTATCAAAAAGTTTAAGAGAGTTTTTATTAAATTTTTTTTCTTTTTCAATCTCTTTAATTTTTAAATTAATTTTGTCAATATTAGATATTAGTTTTTTATTAACATTGAAACTTACAAATCCATGATTTTTTAAAGTTCTAGAGGAATTCCAATTACGGTAATGTATTTTAAAATTTTTATAAAAACTTAAAAATCTAGTTATAGATAAGTGAAAGTTACCATAAAGATTTTGTTTCATTCCAGACAAATTACCATAATAATGTCTCGAAAAAATAATGAAAGGTTTAGAATTTAATGGGTCAAAAATAAGACTTTTTATAAAACTAATTATTTTTTTCATTCTATTTCTGGTTTTTATATATGGATTGTATCATGGAATTTAAATAGTTTGGTGTTGGGTATGATTTATGATGATAATTGCAATTCCAATGTAATCTATTTTTTTTCATTTCCCTATAAAATAAATACAAATCAACAAGTTCAATCAAAAATTTTGGTAAAAAAAAAATTTTCTTTTTAATATTTTTATTAAGAATTTTTTTTATTTCATGGGCTATTAAATAGTTAGATGATTGTTTAAAGGGCCATCCATGAAATTCCTTTAAAAAAGAAAAGAATTTTTTATTAATAATTTTTTTTTTCTTTTTATTTAGAAAAAGTAAAAATTCTGAAAAATTTTTAGGTATTAAACAGCATCCCTGGAGAAAAGGCGAATAACTTGATTCTTGTGAGTTTAACTTCGTTGTTTTAGAAATTTTATCTAATGAGATTATTGGTTTTTTTAATAATTCAGCCTCAACAATTGATGTTGATGTAGACGATACCATAATATCGATATTATTTAACCATTCTGCTAAACATAAAGATTTATCAATACTAATTCTACTTCTAAATTTTTGATCAAAAAAACCAATTACATGTTCATAATATGTTTCAATAGCCTCAAGAGGGTGAGGTCTAATAGAAATATTCTTATCAGTTTTTTCTAAAATAACCTTAATAGCCTCCATCATCGTTTTAAAACTATATACTGATGTAAGGGTAAGGTTTTGCGAAGTTACTGGAACATTTGGTTGTAATGAAATCATAGCGTATGGTAGGCCAGAATGTTGATTAATTGTAGGAAATCTGCAAGCCATGCCAATTACATTATTTTTTTTATTATTTTTTTTTTGATATTTTACTGAGTCAAGTTTTGGATTTCCAACAACAATATATTTGCTACCACAAAAATCAGGAATTTTTTTTTTACATTCATCATATGAACCTTTTCCCCATAGAAAAATTAAGTCTGCACATTCTCTATGTTCTTTATTGAATTTTTTCCATTGAGAAGCAAATGAAAATTCATCTTGCTCTGCACCCTCACCAGGAATTAAAGCTACAAGTGATCCTTGAGAAATATTTTTTACATATTTAACTAAGCTTGGTACATTAATTATAATTAAATTTGGTTTCCATAACTTTATAGCCATTTCAAATTGTCTAATACTGGAAACAATAACTTCACATTTTTTTTTTTCTAAAATCTTTTTTAAAACTAACGAACTCATCACATCTCTTCTAGCTGTAAATGCTCTAATAAGTATTCTATTTTTCATTTTCTATCCAAGATTTATGCAGAAGGTATGGCGAATTATTTTCTTTTTTAATTTTTTTATTATTTATAAAATTAAAATCAAATTTTGAATTTAATCTTGCATTTTCTATTATATTTTTTTTCTTGTTTTTGTTGGGTTCCCATTTTAATTGCCATTTTCCATTATTTAATGTCCAGAATTTTTTATTAATAAACTTATGAATAATTTTTTTAAAATATTTTTCACTAATATTATTAAATATAAAGAATGGTTCAAAATCATCTGTTTTTTGGGTTTGGTACTCTTTAACAATTTCTATACCTTTTTCCCTTGAAAGTTTTTTTAATCTTATTTCTCTGTTTACGTGATCAGTGATTTTAGAATACCCACATTTTTTTAATTTTATATAGTCGTGTATACCATTGTAAAACATACAATCAATATTATTATAAGAGTCGGCCGTTCTGATTTGCTTAACTGTTTCGTAATTATATTTTTTAAGCATTTCCTCATGTTGCTTTTTTGAATCCCATCTTATGTAATTACTTAAATAAATTCCTCGAACGCCTACTTTTGAAATCAAAAAATTGCTAGGATATTTGAATTCATCAATATCTTGCTCTGTTATGTCGCAAAAATTATTAATTAGATCTTCAGCTTCAAACCCCATTAAATCATGTTCTTTTCTATATTTTCTAGTCATTTCCACTTCGTCATAATGGGAAAACATACCTACTTGATCACAACCTTGATGTACACCCCATATAATTAGAGGTATATTTAAATTAACAGCTACCTGTACTGGAAAAACAGTTCGTCCAGCTAACACATGCCAGTACATACTTCCGAGATTTTTTAATGTACAAAGATTTATTCTTTTTATTTTTTGAGGTTGAACAATTTTCTGTATCATATCGCAATCAAATATAGTTCGAATCAAAGCAAGGTTTCTCAATCCTGAAAGCGTATTATAATGGGTATTATACGAGACAAGAAGCGGGTTTAAGCCTAATCTTTTTTTTACAACATCGACAATAAAAAAAGAATCTTGTCCTCCAGAAATTGGAACTATGCAATCATAACTAAGCTTATTTTTTTGTTTATAACCATTCACAATCTTTTTAAGTTTTACAAATCTTTCATTCCAATCAATAGTATCTTTTTCTTCATGTATTTCACAACCGCTACATATTTGATTTTTATTAAAAGTAATATTTAATGGATGTTCAGAATTATACAAACATCTTGAACAATAAGTAATCTTATGATTCATATATAAATTCTTCTAAATTAGGTCTAACTTTTTCCCTACAGTTTGTTTTCAACCAAGCTTTTATTTTTGCTATATGATGCTCCTTATGATTAAGCATATTTCCGATTGCCGGTGAACATCCATCCAAAGAAATTACATTTTTAATGTGAGAAAAATTTCCTGCGCCGCCACAAATTATTAAAGGTTTGGATGAAATAGCATTAATTTCTTTTAGTGTTTCAATATCGTAACCCAATCTTCTACCATCATTGTCAATGGAATGTAGCATAATTTCTCCTATTTCTATTTTACTCAATAGATCAACTGTTTCGAACAAACTCTGTTTTATAAATGTAGTTCCATTATTTCTTAAAATTACTGCTTTGTTATCTATTATTTTATAGTCAATGCACCCTATTATGCATTGAGAGCCAAATTTCTTAGAAGCTTCCATTATCCACTTATTTTGACCATATAAATGACTAGAAATAACCACTTTTTCTGCACCATTATCTAACATAAATTTTATATGTTCTAATTTTTTTACACCTCCGCCCACGCTAAGAGGAACATTTATTTTTTTTGCGACCCTTTTAATTACAGCACTATCAGTAACACTTTGATTTTTTGTAGCATGTATATCCAAGATAACAATTTCATCTACTCCCCAAGAACTTAAAAATTCAGCTACAATTTCTACCTTACCTATTGGAAGATATTTTTTAAATCCAAAGCTTTGAACTGCCAAACCATTGATATGGAATATTGAACCAATTAGTCTATTCATTATTGATTAATTAATTTATTAATTTTTAAAAAAAAATTTAAGAAATTTTCTCCAGATTTTTGACTTTTTTCTGGATGAAACTGCGTTCCTAAAATATTTTCTCTAAAAATAATTGCAGGGATATTGTTTTTGCTAATTCCTACTATATTTTTACTACTCTTATCTAAGCAAAAACTATGATCAAAATAATAATAACTATTAAATAAACTTTTATCAATTTTAGAAAATTTTGTATTTGATAAAACTTTTTCCCAACCTACATTGAGCATTTTCCCATTCTTTAAATTAACTTTTTCAACTTTCCCATCAATCCACCCAAATCCATCAACCTTGCCAACACCCTCTTCACTTGTTTGCATCATCATTTGCATACCTAAACAAAGTCCTAAAATCGGTTTTTTCTTTTCAAGAACAAAATAATTTATTTTTGAAAAAAAGTTTTTTTCTTTCATAACTCGCATTGATGACTGGAAGGACCCCACCCCTGGTAAAATTAATGCATCTATATTTTTAAAAATTGGTTTCTTTAAAATCTCTATTTGAATATTAAAGTTTTTAAAAGCATTTTTAATTGAAAATAAATTTCCTACTCCAACGTCAATTATTCCTAATGTTTTAAATTTCATTACAAACTATATTTTAAAATCCAACCTTTTTTTGTTTTTTTCCAAATTTTTTTGTTTCTTAGTTTATCTGCATGTTGCCAAAATTGTTTATTAGAAATACCGATGTATCTACAAAATTTATTTATATAAAATTCTGAACATTTACCATCGAATTTTTGTGCAATCTCTATTGCTTCATCTCTTAAATATTTTTTTTTTCTTATAAAACCAGAAAGTTGTTGGGTGACTTTACCAAAACCAAATTTAAAATATTTTAACATTTGGTTAACAAAAACAAAGTCATCATCTAAGGCATCATAAGGAGTCAAAGATCCTGTAAGTGCTGGAGAGGCATCTTCTCCAGTTCTAAATTCAAGACCATTTTGTTGGGAAATTTTACTATTTGTTTCATCATCAAAGTTTGAAAGATAATAACCCAAATAAATTATCTTAACTTTACTTTTTATTAAGTCTTTATCAGATGGATAATCATACCAATAAAATTTTTCTTTTTTAAAACCTTCCTTTAAATACTTAGTTATGTCTCCGCCTTCCAATGTATTAGTATATTTTTGTTTAATCCCATCACCATCCTTTGAAACGTGTGTATCTCCACCCCATTGTAAGGCGGCATTTTCCCCATATACCATTAATGGAATCTTTAAGCTTAAGCATAACTTAGGTGCTGAAGCGAATAGCGCAAGCTCGCATGACTTGAAAATATTTCCATATTTAAAAAAACAATGTTTCATAAGTTTTTTCCAAGTTTTTGGTGAAGGACTAATATAATACGCATCAAAACCCAATGAAATTAAATTGGCCATATTTCTTGCACCTCTCTCAGTCTGTTGCTCTGGAGGATATGCACAAGTTACCAATAGTGGGTTCATATTCAGATTATCTCTCATATGTAATGCTTGTCTTGTACTATCTTTTCCTCCACTTACTGGAATTATACAGTCATACTTTGCAAGAGCATTTTTTTTTGCCCATTTACAAATTTTTTCTAACTCCTTACTTCGTTGCTTTAATATCTTTTCTGATATTACTGAATTCATTGAGCAAGGTAGACAAACTCCATTTTTGTCAAACTTTGAGTTAGGCCTTGTATTAGGTTCAAGGCATTTTTTACAATAAATCATCGAATTTAATTACAAATATTTACTCTTTGAGTTTAATATCTTTAAGTTTTTCAATAGATGAAAAAACTTTTTCTATTGAATTTACTATTTTTTTTTGAGTATTTTTAGAATAATCATACGCACAGCATTCTAGACCTACTATTTTATTTTCAAATAAATCTTCTGCTGTTGGACAAATGCCTTTATCATAATTAACTGAGCTCACATTAAATGGAAATCCTTTGTTTCCTATAGCAATTTTTTTTTGGAAAATAGGCAAAAGATATAATGGTTTTACGTAACCTGAAAAACAAGGAACACCCTCACATTGTAATGCTTTGACAAGATTGGCTCTTTTAACACCATACTTTTTTTCATCATATTTAATAACCCAATTATAAAATGAATGTGTACAATCACTTCTAATTTTTGGTGTTTCAATACCCCTTATTTTCAGGCTTTTTACTCCCTCGCACATTTCTAAGCCAAAATCTATTCTTTTACTGACATGGCGTGATAGTTTTTTTAACTGTTCTTTTGCTATGACTGCCGAAAGTTCTGTTAATCTTAAGTTAAAACCTACTAAATTTACAAGATCTTGGACCTTTGCATCTTCAACTACGGCCTCCGCATGATTTCTTATAAGTTGCAGTCTCTTTGCTAGATAATCATCGTTAGTTGTGCATATTCCTCCTTCTCCTGAATGAATATGCTTATGATAATTTAAACTAAATACTCCTATGTGACCTATTGTGCCACAATAATCTTTTCCTTCTTTGGCCATGATTGCTTGAGCATTATCCTCAATAAGATAAATTTTATGTTTATTCGCAAGCTTGCGTAACTTTTTAAGTTCGGCAGGATGCCCAAACAAATTTACGGCTATAATTGCTTTAGTTTTTTTATTAATTAACTTTTTTACATTTTTAACACAAATACTGAAGGTATCATCCTCAATGTCAGCAAAGACTGGGATTCCTCCATAAATCAGAGGACACATAGCAGTTGCTGACATTGTTGTGGCAGGAACAATTACCTCATCACCAGGAGAAAGTCCAATAGCGCCCATAGCACAATAAAGTCCAGAAGTATTTGAGTTCATCGAAATAGAATGTTCACAATTGAATTGCTTAGACCACCTTTTTTCAAGATTTTTAACTTCCTTACCACCAAAGAATCCATTTCTCCAACTTCCATAGAACCCTGATAAAGAACCAGTTTTCAGAACTCTATTAACAGACTTAATTTCATTTTTACCGATAGATGAATATTTAGGTATTTTTTTTTTTATAATTGGTTTACCACCAAACACTGCTAATTTGTTATTCATTGGAATAATTTAATTCTTTAAAAAAATTTTTCAATATTTTAGATGAACTTGAAACACTGATAGGAAAAGTTGATTTTTTTTTTATTTTTTTTTCAAAATCTTTAAGACTATTAATTAAACTAATATTTTCTCTAACAAATTTTGGAATATCTAAATAGTCGTTTCTTCTACTTTGAATTGAAAGAGTTGGAATCCCAATAACAGCTGCTTCAATTAACATACTTGATGTGATACCAACAATGATATCTGATATCAACAAAATACTATCAGAATCCTCTCTAAAACTAACTTTATCAAAATGAATATCAAAATTTTTAGACTTCTCAATTTTATTTTTGGGATGGAGCCTTATTATTTTATAATAATCGTTAAAAAGAAATTTTGCATACCTCTTAAATACATTGATGGCCAAATTATTTCTTTCCATGTTAATCCACTCTTTTGGCCAATCACCACAAAATTCAGATTTATTATAATCAGGTATAGTAGGTTCTGAAACAAATGTAATGACTGGATAATTTTCAAACTGTTTTCCAAGAACTTTTATTTTTAACTTTTTTATTTTTTCTTTAGAAAAGTTTTTTTTTAATGATAATAAATTTTCATATTGTGGATGTCCTGTATTAAAAATTTTGTTTTTTGGAAAACCTAAATTAACTAAATTTTTTTTTGTATCTTCATTTGTTACTAACAAGTAGTTTGGAATCATATTCTCTTTATCAGATTTAAATCTAAATGCTGAGCTCATTTTGGCATCAGCAATACCAATAACTAAAATTTTTTCATTATTGGCATAATTAAAAATTAATTTTTGAATTTTTTCAAATTTTGCAGTACTTCCCATTAAAATTAAATCAATTTTTCTTTTAAGATAAAAGTTTAAATCAAAACTATTAGAAATTTTTACAGCTCTAGTCTTTTTTTGTAATAAAAATCTATGGCTTATTGGTCTCGCTAAAAAAGTAACTTCATAACCTAAGTCAGAGAACAAGGGAATAACAAACCTTAAATAGTTAGCACTTCCAGGATCACCAGCATAAATTAATACACTTTTTTTTATTTTAATTTCATCCTTTCAATATCTTTTTTTACCATTTTTTTAATAGTCTCCTTACCATCTCTTGATCCTTTCCAACCTGACTTTTTTTTCAAATACGATGAATCACCAATCATCCCTGGTGTATCAACTTTTCTAAAATAAGCTGCATCAACAATTGCTAATATTTTTCCAGACTTCATATCAAAGCACTTTTCTTCAAAATCATTGCCTTCAAATTTAGGTTCAAAACCAGAATATATTGCTGCAATTTTGAGTATTTCTCTTAACTTAATTAATTTTCCTGTTGAAAATACAAATTCATCAGGTTCACTTTTTTCTAAAACTAATTTAATTCCTTTAACAAAATCTTCTGCATTTCCCCAATCTCTTTTGGAATCAAGGTTGCCAATTCTTAAAGGGTCTCCTCCGAATAATTTTAATCTTGCTAAATTATAAGATATTTTTCTTGCTACAAATGATCTTGATCTATATTGACTTTCATGGTTAAAAAAAATACCAGTGTAAATCCTCATACCATATGTATTTCTATAAATTCTACTTAAATGAAGCGAAGAAAGTTGTGATAGACCATAGGGATTTAATGGATTTAAAACAGACTTTTCATTTTTTGGTTTATTATTTTTTGAATCAAAAATTTCTGAGCTATTTGCTAAAAAAACTTCTATATCCTTTTTCGTTGATTTAATTGATTCTAAAAGGTTTAGAGTACCTATGAAGTTTGTTTCTAAGGTTGAATGAGGATGATAAAAGGAGTCAGCCACATAACTATTACCAGCTAAATTAATTATCTGACTAGGCTTTGATTCGTCAATAATTTTTTGAATTGATATGTAATCATTTAGGTCAAAGGGTAACAATTTAACATCGTCTCTTATTCCTAATTCATCTAATCTCCAAGTTTGTAATGATGATCCTGTCTCACTTCCTCTTCTAAAACCACCCCAAACACTCCCACCAGACTCTAAAAGTTCTTTTGCAAGCAAAGATCCATCTTGACCATTAATACCTAAAATCAAAGAAACTTTCATTTATTAAAAAATTCTGAAATTATTTTTATTGAATCCACAAATCCTCTGTAATTATCTAAATGACCTTGCCAAACTTCAATAACTTTCTGACCATTCGATTTTAATACATTTTGTATAATATTCAAATTCTCCTTTTGTCCTTTTCCAATTTGAAGACCTTCACCATCAATTCCAGAAGAATCAGCAATATGGTAGTGGGTACTTTTTTTTTTTAATTTTTTATACACATCTAAAAAATCAGTTTTTAATCTTGATTTACACATAAACAAGTGGCAGATATCCAAGCATATTGGAAAGTTATATTCCAATATTTTTTCAACCGCTCTATCATCACAGAATACTTCAAGTTCAACTGACCCCCCAAAATACCAAGCAATTGATGGTAACCATTGAGGTAAGAGTATTAAATTATTTTTTTCCCATGATTGAGAAAGTTCTTTTATTTTATAATAAAATTCACTCAAACTTCCTTCACTTTGTGAAAAACTGCCTACAACAACTACTTCATTTCCTGTAAAATCTCTTAATCTAGCTGAAAGGTCTTTAGTTAAATTAAGAATTTTCAAACTGGATTCTCTTTGATCCTTAGATTTTGAGAATGGATCAATAAGCTGAGTAGAATTTATATAATCAGGTAAGTGTATGCTATATTGGTGTGACTTATTTAGTATAGAAAAATCAAACTTTTCATATATTTCTTTAAATGAAAGGTGAAATTCGTAATTATTTAGGGAAAATGTTTTTTCTATATCTACAAAATCATGTAATCTAACTGGCAATGAAATTTTATTTAGTCTACATACTTCTATTTCAATATCTTTAATTCTTCTAATTTTCTTGAAATGTGAGGTTTGTAAAATTTCACCCTCTTTTACATTTCTAATTATTTTCTTACTTTTAAATTTTTCATATTCATATAGATCCAAACCTACTTGCGGTGATTTAAGTTCAAAGTCCTCCAATTTAACAAAATTATCTTTTTTTATATTTCTTTTAGAAACCAGCGANCTTCCAAGATTTTGTTTATTAAGTTTTTCTCCTTGGTTTACAATTCTTTCAANTCCACCATCGAATATTGAATTCCAATTATTTAGTATAGAACATAATTTCTTAAACTCCTGAGGTGTAGAACTAGTAGAATGATCTAACCCGTCAGAATTTTTATCTAAAGTAATATGTCTTTCTATTACAGTAGCACCTTCGGTTGCTGCTAAAAGACAGATTTCCCAATTAATATCATGACTTGAATAACCCACAGGTCTACAGCTTAATTTTCTTAATCTTTTTATAAAACCTAATTTTGTATTTCTCATTTCCAGAGGATAGTTTGAAATGCAATGAAACATCGTCCAGTTTTTGTAGTTAGAAATATCAGAAATAACTTTTTTTATTTGCTGCAATGAATGACAACCTGTAGAAAGATAAACAGTTTTTTTAAATTCTAAAAGTTTTTGTATCAATTTTTTGTTAGTTAATTCTACAGATGGAATTTTAAAAAAATCAAATTTATCAATATTTTTACCAAAATCTTTAATATCTTTAATATTAAAAAAACTGATTCCACATTTTAAAAAATTTAATTTTGCAAAATTCAGTAATTTAATAATTTTTGCTGGATGAAGATAATTTCTTTTAATCTCTGGTTTAAGGCTTTCATCGCCAATCTCTCTTGATGAATTATGATATGCTCTCTCTAAATTTCTATATTGAAATTTTATTGATGTTACATTTGTATTCATACACTCAATTATTAATTTTTTTGCTGTTTCATAATTTCCATTATGGTTGATTCCAATTTCTGCAATAACTTCTATATTCATTTTCTAATGACTTTGCTTAAATTTTACTTTAAATCTTTTACTAAATCTTCAACAATCTCTTCATTAATAAGTGCATTTTCAATTGTTGAATTTTTATTTTTTTTTTGTGAAATTTCTTTATACAAATTTAACATAGCTAGGTCATAATCGACATCTATGAAATTATTTTTTGTAAAGTCTATTTCATTAAAATTTGAAATACCTCTGTTTTTTCTTATTTTATTTAAAAACATTGTCCTGCAATCATTTAAGATGGATATTGTTCCTCTTTCACCAAAAAAAATTAAACCATTTTCCCTGAAATTTTTAAAATCAACAGTTAGACTTGAAAATGAAACGCCAGAATTAAGAACTCCTGAGAAATTTATATTAAAATCATCTTTAATCGGACTTTCCTTACAAAGTGTTCCAAAATTTGTTTTAATTATCTTAATATCTCCACATACAAATCTCAAAAAATCTATAAGGTGAATACCATTATTTCTTATTCCATTACCATAAATTATTATAACTGATTGAATTTTTCCGATTAACTTTTGTGCTAAACCATTTTTTAGTTTTTGAAATTGTTTTACATAACGTCTCCAATAGTTGACAGAACACAATAGTTTTTTTTTTTTTACTTCTCTAAAAAAATCTTTAGAACTTTNCAAATTTACTCCAATAGGTTTTTCAACAATTAGTGATTTAAGATTTGGGAATTTATCAAGAAAACCTAATCTTCTATGTGGTGGAGTTGTTAAAATAACAAGATCTATATTTTTTAAATTGTCTTTTGCTTTCTCAATACTACTGAAAATATTTGAAATTCCGGTCATTTGTCTTGCTATATTTCTAGTTTTTTTTGAGGGGTCAAAAATTATTTCAAGGTTAATTTTTTTAATTTTTAACATTGCTTGCAAATGNGTTGAATACCTATAATTCTTTAATGTAACTGAATCCTTAATATTCTGAGCTGCAACATCCCCAAAACCTACTATACAGGTATTAATTTTCATCAGTAATTACTTTATTTCTTTTTACCTTAGAGTTTATTTTTTTTATTTCTGGGTTTTCATCAAGAAATCTAATAACGTCTTCTAGTGAAAAGTTAGGGTTTGTTTTATAAAATTTTTCATAAATCTTTTGAAGTAAAATAAAATCTTTTTTTTCGTCCAATACTAGTGATAAATCTGGCCTATTTACATTTTGATGGGCATAAATTTTTTTAATTTTAAATTTATGAGGATTCTTATAAATATATAAAGTCACATGTTCTNTATCATCAGGTGCATTCGTCATTCTGCTAACTTTTTTTAATAACGATGTAGAAAATATTTGGGTCTCCATTCCAATTGGAAAAGTTTTTGACAAACCACTACTCACATAATCGAAGTCATTGTTTTCGTAAATTTTCAAAGCTTTTTGAATATAATTAGGGTCAATGATAATACAATCCCCAGGTAGACTAATAATTGTAGTAATTTTAAATTTTTCTGCAGCTTCAAGAACCCTTGAAAGTACGTCATTCTCGCTTCCTCTAAAAAAACTTATTTTTTCTTTTTGGGCAATTTCTTCAATTATATTATTTTCTTTATTAATCGAAGTCGCAACAATAATTTTATCTACACCGTTTACTTTTTTCACTCTTTCAATCATTAATTGAAGAGTAGGTTTACCACAGATCTTTTTGATCATTTTTTTGGGTAACCTNGAAGAAGCAACTCTAGCCTCTATAATTATTCCTTTAGAATCAACTATTTTTTTACCGCCACAAAACCACACCAATTAAACCATTTAAAAAAAATATCTACTGATTCAAACCCAGATCTTTTTAAAAGTTCAATATTCTCATCAATTCTGTAAGGTACTAAAACGTTTTCTAAAGCTTCCCTTTTATTTTTTATTTCCTCATCAGAATAACCAACTTTTGATTTATATTTAAAGTAAAGATCTATGTACATTCTATTAAAAAGCGAATCGTTACCTAGTACTTTTTCAATTATTATAATTACACTATTTTTATTCATCCCTCTGAATATTTCATCTAAAAGTTTTTGTCTACTTAATGGTCTTACGAATTGAAGAGTATAATTCATAAACACTACTGAGGCGTTTTTTATCAAAATTTTTTTCTCAATATCTTGTTTTTTTAAACTTATTTGCTTTTTTTTAAAAGATTTTTGGATTTTTTGTTGTGCCTGATTTAACATATCCTGAGATGAGTCTATTCCTATAAATTTTAAAGAGTTATCATCAAAAATTTCACTTGATTTAATCAATAACGTTCCCGTTGAACAGCCTACATCGTAAATTATCGATTTATTCTTAATAAAATTTTTTGCTAAAGTTACAGCAGCCATCATTGATTCTTTATACATAGGCACACTTCTAGANACCATATCATCAAAAACGCTAGCGACTTTTTTATCAAATTTAAAATCCTCGATTTTATAATTTGAATCAAAAACTTTATCCTTTTTAGCCATATTTATTCGATTTCTATATTTTTTGGTAATCTTTCAAAAATTTCAAATTCATTACCCTTTTGGTTCTTTTTATGGAGAACACAAGTTACAAGAAATGTTGATGGGTTGAAATTTTTTTTAAAATTTACAAAATCACCCCATTCACTCTGATATGCAGCAATTTCAATTTTCTTTAATTTTTTTTTTTGAGATAAAAGAAAATTTTTAAACGTTTTATAATTTACAACTACAATTGGACCCTTTTTTCCACCATAATTTGCCCAACAAACATTTTTATCAAACATCTCTTTTTTGGTATTCGCAACCCTTATATCACAAATTACATATTTTTTTGATTTTTCTAACATAAAAGAAATTATTTCTCTCCAATTCTCAAAAGACTTTATTACTGACCAACTCATAACACAATCAAATTGTTTTTTGTTTTTTGATAAATAACTGATTAGGTCGCTATATTCAAAAATTGAATGAGGAAATATTTTATTTGCTTCATTTATTAGTTTCTCCTGGTGATCTACGCCATNATATTTACATTCTGCTGATATAAGTTTAGTGATTTCACTCATTGCCCCATTTCCACATCCTATATCAAGCACAGTTTTGCATTTTGGTATTATCCTATACAAAGCCCATGCCTCCGATGGATATAATTTATGTAAATCTGTTCTATAAAGTTCTTTAGTTCTTTTTTCATATTCTTTTGTATTCCAACGATGGTTTTTTTTTGTTTTAAGCATTCTGTAAAAAATTCTTGTTTTTAGTTAACCAAACATTCAAATTACATAAGTCCCATAATTTTAGACTATGATTTTTTTCATCACTCATATGTTGCTTGATGATTTTTTGGGTTTCTTTATAATTCGCAAATTCAAAGATTGGATTTTTTTTGTCTAATGTATTTTCTTCAATCCATTTTTTTAAATCATTTTTTATCCAGACATCAAAAGGTAAATTTAAACCAATTTTTTTTTTGTCATTTCTCCGCGCAAAGGGTATAAATTTCTTCATAGCTTGTCTTAGAATAAATTTTGAATAACCTCTTTTTATCATAAATCTTTGTGGAGTGGAAATACCTAATTCAATTATTCTATGGTCTAAAAAGGGTTGTCTTGCTTCAACAGACTTTGAAAAATAACAATGATCATCCATTCNTAATGCATACGGTAAAGTAAAATTTGTTATATCCTTTATTTTTTTTTCTATAATTGAGTAATTTAAATTTTGAATNAATGAATTACTAATTATGCTTTTATCTTCAATTAAAGTTCTATAGTCAAAATTATTACTTCTAGACAAAAAATCAGGACTAATTTTTTCTGACTTTGATTCAATATAGTTAACAAAATTATTGTAAATCACTCTTGATTTACTCTGACCTTGAATCCAACTATTAATTTCTGAGTCAAAGTTGTTAGAACCTTTTTTATTTAAATTATATAAGTTATATAAAAAGTGATCATGATAACCAAAAAATATTTCATCTCCACCTACACCATTTAATACAACATTGATATTTTTAGATTTAATTGTATTAGCCATTATAATGTGTAAAACCGAATTTGGTGTTGCTAGTGGGAGATCCATAGTTTTTTCATAAAATTTTAAATGCTCAAAAAAAATTTTTGGATTTACTTGGATATAATTATGTTCTAACCCCATTTGTTTAACTGTGTCATTAATTGATTCATTCTCATTAAATCTTGAATCCGGTAAATCAAGACTGAAAGTTGAAGGATTATAATTAAAAACCTTTTTNGTTATTCCAAGTGTTGCAGAAGAATCAATACCTCCTGAAATTATATAAGCTAACTTTCTATCTGTTCTAAGTCTNATGCGAATTGAATCNGTTAATGTATGAATTAATTTTTCTTTATAAAAAACAAAATCTTCATTTCTTTCTTTAAAATCATTTATTTTCCAGTAACTTTTTTCATTAATTTTTTTTGTCTTAATTTCTAAATCTAAAATATAACCTGGTTCTACTTGGTAAATTTCTCTCAACAAAGTTTCATTCCTCTTCAAATGAAGTTTATAAGGTAGACTTATGTAAGACATAATTCTTGATTTATTAAGTTTTTGCTTTTTATCTAAAATCTGTAATATTGAATTTGTTTCTGAAGAAAAAATAAATTTATTATCATCCTTATAAAAATATAGTGGCGCTATTCCTATTCTATCTCTGGCCAATATTAATCTTTCATGTACAACGTCAAAAATAACTATCGAGAATTGTCCATTAAATTTTTTAAAACATTCTTTTCCCCATTCTTCAAAAGAATTTGCAACTACTTCTGTATCCGTTTTGCTTTTAAATTTATAACCAAGATTAATTAATTCTTTTTTTATTTCTAAGAAATTGAATATTTCACCATTTAAAACCACCCAGTAATGTTTAGAATTACTAGGAATTGGTTGTAATCCTAATTCTGAAATATCATTTATTGCTAGACGGCTACACCCTATTGCCATTTTTAATTTTTTTAATGGATTTAATCTCATTTTCTTGTTAATCCAGTTCATTTCACCAGAAAAATCTTTCTCTAGCCAAGATGTGCCCTCAGGTCCCCTCCTATTGAGAGAATCTAACATTGTTAATATATTTTTTTGATTAAGGGATAAATTATTAAAAGATACAAACCCTGCTATACCGCACATTTCTTAACTCTTATATTATAATTTTCAAGTCTCTTAATTATTTTTTCTATATCTAAATCTGCATATGGTTTAGGAAGTCCTGTAAGTATCCATCTCACTTTTGATAAATCATCTTTTGTATCTACTGAAAGATTTAAATTAGGATTCATTTTGTTTTTTGATTCAATATTTTCTATTGAAAATTCATTTGAATTTTTGTAGTAAAAATTAGTTATATGTTCCCTATCGAAAGGATCTTTAGTTTTTTGAAAAACTTTTTCTAAAGATCTAACGCTAATTATTTCTGTTGTAAGACCAAATGGATATGTTTTTTTTAAATTATTTGTTGTTAAATCGACTTTCTTCGATAAGTGAACTTTTATCATTTTATTTATTAATTTGGGACTAAGAAAAATTCTGTCTCCACATATCCTAACAAAAGAATCAAATTTAAATTTTTGACAACATAATAAAGCCCTATTCATAACATCAGTCAAATTTCCTCTAAAAACTTCTAAACCCTCTGATTTTGAAAAATTTTCAATAATATCATCAGACTTGTGTGAGCTTGTTGCTACAATAATTGGATAAGATTCACCAACTTTTTTTACCCTATCAATGATATGTCCAAGAAGTGGTCTTTTTTTAATATTTATCATAGCCTTTCCTCTAAGTCTTTCAGAAGAAAATCTTGAAAAAATTATAATACCTATCTTTGAATTTTTAATTGATGTCATCTTTGCCTATCAGCATACCTGCTGAAAGGTTTTTATTTAANTTACTNCCTAAAAGCTTTTCTTTTTCATCCGGTAAAAATCCNCAAGCAGGTCTGAGTAAAAGTAAATCATCAGCTTTAATTTTTTCACCTTTTTTTAAATTTCTAGTTAATGCGAAAGATCTTCGCATATGCTGTAAATTTTTTTTTTCAGATTCTCCTCTAGATCTTGCATAATTACCATACATAAGTTCTGCAAATCTAATTTTTTTTACAATTTTTTTCATATCACTTGGATCAGCAGAAATGTGGTGATCATGAAATGATTGATTTTCTTTCCTATATGTAAAGTGTTTTTCTATAACTTTTACACCTAACATTACAGACAATTCACAAGCTTTGGGACCTATTGTATGGTCTGAGTAGCCAACAGGGTAATCAAAAGTATCTTTTANCCAATTTATATTTTGAAGATTTACCTCTTCTGGGGGGGTTGGATAAGCTGAAACGCAATGCATGATTAATAGTTCATCTTTTTGTCTTTTATTTTTTTCTATAACATTTATAGCTTTTTTAATCTCATCTTTGGTACCTAAACCAGTTGATAAAATAATAGGTTTTTTTTTTTTTGCTACATACTTTAATAGATCTAGATGCGTTAGGTCCCCAGAGGAAATTTTAATAATAGGACAAAATTTAGTTAAAAAATCCACATCATCAAAATGAAGAGGGGTAGAAAAGAATATAAGACCGAGTTCTTTTGCTTTTTTTGACAGTCTTAAAAACTGATTTTTTGTTANTTGAAATTTTTTTACTCTATCCTGTCTCTCTAATTGAATCGTAGAAACATACTTTTTGAAATTATAAGTTTGAAATTTTACAGCATCAACTCCGGATTTCTTAGCCTTTATGATTAAATCTTCAGCAGTAGCAAAATCTCCTTCGTGATTAACACCAATTTCAGCTACAATGAAAACTTTTTCTAATTTACTAAAGTTAAAATTCTTCATTTTTTTTAGCAAAGATGGAACCTAACTCCCAATTATATTTGGTACTAATATTGAGAGCGGCTAGATCATCAACATCAATATGACCTATTTTGTAGTCTTTGGGTGTGTCTCTAAACATGCTCCCCCTTTTTATCACATAAATACCCCCAGCCTCAGAAAAAAATTGTTGATTTTCTTGTTTTAAATAGAAAGATTTATGAACTGGTACCATTCCTTTTCCACTATGGGTATAAAATTTTTTATCCATTGATTGCATTGAAATCACTCTTTTTGTGTTGAAAACTTCCATTGCATCAATTGCCATATCGATATATTTTGAACCTCTAAAAGGATACTCAATATAAAGTAAACATAGAATACTAAAATCATTAATTTCATTTTTTATATTCTCAAAAAGATCAGTTAAAGTGACGTCTATATTCACCCCGAAGCGAGCTAAATTTACTTCTCTTGTAATAATTTTTACCTTTTTGCTATATTTTTTCCTTAAATGCTGAATAATTTTTTTATCAGGTGTTGTAACAAAGACTTCAGAAATATGAGACGATTTTAAGGCAGAATCAATAGTCCAATCAATCACAAGTTTTTTCCCAAGCTTTTTTANTGCTACNGATGAATCATCAACCAAGCTACCCCTNATTGGTATTACAGCAATTGACTTANGATCAATTTTTTTTTTAGAATTTTTTTTAAAAATTTTTGCCCTCGTTGACAAAATTTTTGATTTATCTTTAGTTAAGTTCTTTCCATGATCTCTATAAAAAAATAATGGAAGGTTTATATTACCTACACCAAATTTTTTTATAAATCTTATCCACAAATCCCAGCCATCTTGACAATGATATGATTCATCATAACCATCAAGTGCTAACAAAATTTCTCTTCTAAGCATAGAGCAAGCACCATGAGCGGGTTGGTCAAGCAATGTAACTTCAGAGAAATCATGCCTTCTTATCATATCAATTATTTCCCCTTCTTTATCAACTGTATAGTAATCAGGAAAAACAAGTCCAATATTTTTATCTCTTTCTAATTTNGATGATAATATTTCTAATGCATTTTTATCAAAGTAATCATCTGCATCTAATCTGATCAAATATTTCCCTTTAGAAAATTTTAACGCTACATTATTAGCTGCATTAAGACCTAAATTTTTCTGAAAAATAAATTTTATTTTTTTATTTTCAAAATATTTTTTTACTCTTTCTTTTGAATCATCACTTGAACCATTATCAATAAAAATTATTTCAAAATTCTTTAGCGTTTGAGACAAAACACTTTCAATCGCTGTTTCAAGATACTCTCCATAATTATGATTAACTATATAAACTGAAACTAATGGTATGTTTTTTTCGCTCATAGGCTTTTAGTTAAAACTATATTTTTTATCCATAAAAATTTTAGTGGATATAAAATTAAATAAAAATTTTGACATNACGTTACTTTTAAATTTATCATTTAATAATATTTCAATTTTTTTTTTATCAATTATTTCAAATATATCACTTTCACTCAATAACCAATCTTTTGTGTCCCGACAATTTAAATCTAATAAAGAATGTATTGATGCATTAAAACCAACTTTTTTCTTATCAAAAGCAATGGCATCTGGAAGATATTTCTTTGCCACTTGCCTTAACAACCATTTTTGAAAACCATTCTTTATTAAAAATTTACTTGGTACAGAAAAAAGAAACTCTACTAAATCTCTATCCAAATATGGTGACCTATTTTCCAATGAATTCATCATAGAATTCATATCATCACAAAATAAAATGACTGGAACAATTTCATCGGTTAATTCATTTATCATTCTATTTCTAAGAACATCTTTCGAAAAGGATTTTTCTTTAAATTCAAAATCATATTCTCCAATTATTAATTTTTGAAATTTTTTTGCATCTTGGTATAAATGATCCCGAAAAGTTGGTTTATTAATTATTTTAAATGGGTCTTTTAACAATGGATTATTAATATACTTTCCATAACCCTTGTTTCTATCTTTTAACAGATTCTGAAAATCCTTTTTTTTAGCCATAGTTGAAAGCCAAAATGAATAATGATCATAATAACCAGTAAATATTTCATCAGCACCTGTCCCAGAAATAACAACTTTATAATTNGAATCTTTAATTTCTTCNGATAAAAAATTATGAATATAATAAGACAAAGTAGGAATTGGTGCATCAAAATAATCAATTATTGTTTCCATCCTACTAATAAATTTTTTTTTACTTGTACAAATTTGTGTATGTTCACAATCTAAATGATTTACTATCAATTGAATATTTTCACTTTCATCATAACGTTTATCATCATCAATAACGGAAAAAGTGTGAATTTTTGTGTTAAATTTTTTTTGAGCAATCGCAGCTATGCAAGATGAATCAACACCTCCACTTAAACAAAAGGATATAGGGACGTCAGCTCGCAATCTTTTTTCTAAGGATTTATATAATAAATCCTCAACTTTTTCTTGGACAAACTCTAGGTCATAATTTTTAGGTTNAAACTTAACATTCCAATACTTTTTTTTTGAAAAGGAGTCTTTCTCAATAATAATATTTGTACCTGGTTCTAATTCTTTCAAATTCAAATAATAAGTTTCTCTATTTTTGTATAATGATCTAAATCCACAAACTAAAAATTTTGAAATTTTTTTTTTATTTAATTCAAAAGATCGATTCATTAATGAAAAAATAAATTTGGGTTCAGATCCAAACCAAAATGAATTTTCGTTTCTGAAGTAATACAAAGGTTTTTCTCCAAATCGATCCCTACTTAAAAAAATTTTTTTTTTTTTTAATATCAAAAATTAAAAATGACCACATTCCCTCAAAAAAATTTACACATTGTTCATTATATCTTTTATACATTTCTAAAATTACTTCCGTATCCGACAGTGTTTTNAAGATATGTCCTTTTNTTTTTAAGTCAGTTTTGAGTTCCACATAATTGTAAATCTCCCCATTAAATATTATTAGTAAATCATCTTTTATAAATGGTTGATTTGAACGGTTATCAAGATCAATAATAGATAATCTAGAATGTAGTAGTAATAAATTTTTTTCATAAAATTTTGATAATTTGAAGTCTTGAAAATTAGGTCCTCTATTCTTCATTAGTTTTAAAGTTCTATTAANAAATTCAGGATTAATTTGATTTTCTCCTAAATATCCAGCAATACCGCACATAATTTAATTTATTTACTTAGATAGGTTCTATTCTAATGGCACCATAGCTACCGCACTTCACGAAATTAAATTTTCTGAAGAATTATAGACTAAAAAAAAACAACTATGCTTTTTGCAAATTTTGTTTTTTTGTAATGATAACAATACCATCATTAATAAAATCTAATAAAATTTTGATCCTATCTTTTGAAGACAGATCAACAATTTTACCTTTATAATTTTTCAATGGTCCACAAACAAATTTTACGTAATCACCAACTTTAAGATAATTTCCTGAAATAATTTTTTTCAAGTTATTTATCAAAACTTCATTAATTGGAATCGGAATTCCACTATAGGATATTAAATATTTAACACCGAAAGAGTTATTAATTTTAGACCAACTATCATTTTTTAAAGAAAATTTAACGAAAAGNTAACCTGGAAAAAAAGGAACCTCTTTGTTAATATATTTATTTCTTTTTACCAGTGAGGTTTTGAAAGTAGGTAACCATACGTTAAAACCTTGTCTCTTTAAATTATGCTCTGCTTTTCTCTCTTGTTTATTTTTTGTGTGAACAATATAGAATTTTTCTAACATTTTTATCTTACCATTTTAATTAATTATTTTTTTCTTGTTATGAACAAAAACTTTGGAAAAAATAATCTTTTATCATCNACAAATTTTATTAATTTATTGTAAATATTCTGTGGAATNTTTGATTCAGCCATTACAACAACATCTTTGGATTTGATTTGTTCAAAAAGATGAATATCATTTGAGTTAAGAAATCTAGTTATTGATACTTCAGCCTCAATTGAAGCTAGTTTAGTAATATCCATTAGTTCCCCTGATCCAACAACAACTATCTTCTTTTTCTTAAGGGGCAAGAGTATCTTTATATAATCTTTTTTAGCCTTACTAAAAAATTCAAGAGAATCATTGAGAAATGATTTCACAAGTCTTGATTTTTCATTAAAACCTTTTTTTGTAAGATAATAGCTGTATCTTCTATATGGAACTGCTTGCACCTTAATATACCCTTTTTTTATAGCTTTCTTCATCAAAGAATTTGCCATTCCTATCGAAATTAAAATACTTTTTGCAATATTACTTTGTGTTACAAATTGATTTTTTTCTAATGTAGAAAAAAAATTAATAATTTTATTTGTTTTGACATTAAAATCCATATTAGATTCATATCATGAATTTCACGCCATGAAAATAATTATTTTTTTTTTGTTTCTTTGGTTTTTTTTGTAGTATAATTTGAAAAATCAGGATTCTACATTGGTTAATTTTTTTTCATATCCAAAAATTAAAATGACAAAAAAAATGTCAGATGCTGTTTTTAAAGTCAATTCGAAGATTTTATCCAAGAAATACAAGATGATTGATATGCCATGTGTTTGTTGCAGTTCTCATAATGAGAAAATTGTGTTTCAAAGTGATAAATGTGGATTCAAGCAAAAAACTGTGATTTGTAAAGATTGCGGTTTTTTATATTTAAACCCTCGATTAGATCAAAAATCATTGGATAATTTTTATGAAGCTAGGCACTATGAAGAAATTTTTACTCCAAAAATAATACATTATNGAAATAAGTGGGAGAGATCTTTATATTTCAAAAGAAAAGAATTTAATAATAAAATAGAATATGATCCATTTGATTTCATTAATTTTATTGAAGACACTGGAATCAAATATAACTCTGTTTTTGAAATTGGTTCAGCAGGAGGAGCAAATCTTAGAATTTTTAAAAGTTTAAAAAAAAAGGTGGCTGGATGTGAACCTAACAAAAACTTAAGAAGGTTTGCAAACAGTAAAAAAATTAATGTGAAACCTGCCAATTCAAGAAACATATTACCTAATTATGATCTTTACATTCTTCAGCATGTATTTGAGCATTTATATGATCCAATAAATTTGTTAAAGTTGTTAAAGAAAAAGAAAGCCAAGTATTTATATATTGGTGTACCTGGTATTATAAATCAGTTGCCTTCAATCCAAATTGCTCACAATTTTTATTTCTCTAAAAAAACTCTAACAAAAATTTGTTTGGATGCAGGCTTCAAGTTGGTTGATATAAATTCTTACAAAAGAAATGACTACATTGTTGCAGTTTTTGAAAACAAAAAATGTTCAGAATTCAACTATGATCGATCAGAAGAATTTAAAAATTCAATGAAGATAATAAACAGATATAAAGTTGTATCAACAGTACATCATTGTTTAGAGTTCATTAAAAAAGTTAGAACTTAACACTTTTGGTTGCGGGGGTAGGATTTGAACCTACGACCTTCAGGTTATGAGCCTGACGAGCTACCAGGCTGCTCCACCCCGCGTTAATAGCAGCTGTGTTTTTAAGGCCCGGCAACG
>PATB01000026.1 GCA_002712255.1 Alphaproteobacteria bacterium | reverse complement strand
TTGTTTGTTTTACGATGATAAAAAAAAGATACAAATAAGAATTAATGGTATAGCAAAAATTGAAAAGTCATTCCAACCTTCNTGGGAAAAATTAACAAATTGGTCAANAAGATGTTATCTCAGTGANAAAAAACCTGGAACNGAAGTTGCAAAACCNTCTTCAGGATTTCCNNAAAGATTTNNAAATGAATCTCCAAANGATNANGANTCNNTTGNAGGNTTGAAAAATTTTGCTNTAATAAAAGTNATGATTANCTCAATTGAATGGTTATATTTAGCCAGTCAAGGCCATCGAAGAGCAATATTTAAAATTTTGAGAAAAAATTCAAATTTAAACATTAGTAAGAAATGGTTAATACCTTAAGAAAGTTAGAGTTTTTTTTTATTTTCTTAGCATTGCCATCAATAATTTTTTTTTTAAACTCCACAATTTTTGTTTTTGCAGCTCTTTACTTAGTTTTTATTTTAGCATTAGTTGTTTTATATTTTGATAAAACTTTTTTATTTTTTTCTCTGAAAAAAAAAATTGACTGGAAGTTTGTTGCTATTTTTACCGTTATATTTTTATGTCTTAGTTTTATTTACATATTGNTGATTGATAAAAACTTACTTTTTATTTTTCCCAAAACAAACTTTAAACTTTGGTTACTTGTAGTTTTTATCTATCCCTTTTTATCTGTTATTCCTCAAGAGCTAATTTATAGAGTTTTATTTTTTCAAAGATATTTTCCTAACATAAATAATTTTTATTTTTCGATGCTGATTAACCTAATTGTATTTTCATACGGACATTTAGTTTTTAATAATGTACACGCAATTATTATCACCGCAATTGTTTCACCAATTTTTGCTTTTGCATATTTAAAAAAGTCTTTTTTGACTTGTGTTATTCTTCATTCATTAGGTGGCCAAATAATATTCACTTTAGGTCTTGGCAGATATTTTTATTAAGTATAACTAACTTCTAAACCCTTCAAACCACAATATCCGTTGGGATTTTTATGTAAATATTTTTGGTGATAATCTTCTGCAACATAAAAATTTTTGATTATTTTAATCTCAGTATGAATTGTACCTAAAGATTTTACAGTTAGTAATTTCTGAAATTTTTCTTTTGATTTCTCAAGCTGATTTATCAAATCTTTTTTTTCTGTCAAAATTATGGATCTGTATTGTGTTCCTATATCGTTACCTTGTCTATTAAGCTGAGTAGGGTTATGTGACTCCCAAAAAATTTTTAATAAATCATTTATATTGTTTTTTTTTTCATCATAAATAACTTTTACAACCTCAGCATGACCAGTTGTTCCTGTGCAAACTGTTTCATAATTAGGATCATTAGTTTGACCTCCTGCGTAACCAACAACAGTTGTGTACAAACCGTCAAGATGCCAAAACCTTCTTTCAGCCCCCCAAAAACAACCCATACCAAAATAAATTTTAGATAAATAATCTGGTACGTTTTTTTTTACATCTATTTCAAAAATACTCATAACTTAGATATCCGATAGCATATTTGACATCGTCAAATTAAATATTAATATAGAGTTCATACTTAGTGCTCGCAAGAGTTAAAAGGGAAACTAGTTAAAGTCTAGTACAGCCCCCGCTACTGTAGGTTGTGAGTTCTGTCATTATGCCACTGATTATTTTTGGGAAGGCGACGGAGCCAAAAGCAGCAAGTCANGAAACCTGCTAAGTAAGCGTCATTCAATCAGACTACGGGTTGGTCTTCTGATTATGGTAAATCCATTGAGGTGACGTGGTCAACCTCAGTGGGATCAATAAATTTCCCGCTTACAAACTACTTAACCTGTAAAGGTTAAATCAAAGGAATCATTAAATGAGAAACTTCATATTTAAAACGATAGTTTTGGTTTTATTACTTTTTCCTCTTTTTTCAAAAGCACAAGATGAAATAGTTGTAAAATCAAGTAGACTTATTAAAGACAAAATAGTGGGTGCACAAACTTATATTATTGATAAAGATTTTATTCAATCAAACCCGTCAAGATCTATTCCTGAATTAATTGCAAAGCTTCCAGGAATAAAAATTAAAGATCTTCGAGGGGGTGGATTAGGGGCTAGTCAATCTATAGATATCAGAGGTTTTGGGGACACAGCAACTAGTAATACGTTGATCCTTTTGAACGGTCAAAGACTTACAAATATTGATCTTGGTTTGGTTGACTTTACCACTATTCCTAGAGNTAGCATNGATAGAATCGAAGTTATTATGGGTAATAGCTCAGTGTTATATGGTAATAATGCAACAGCTGGTTCCATAAATATTATAACTGACCAATCTATAAAAAAAGGTGATCAAATAAATACAAGTTTTGCAGTTGGTTCTTTGGGAAAATTTGGATCCTATTTAAGTGCAACTAAAACAAAAGATAATTTTTCCATAAAAGGAAACCATAATTTAATTTTCTCCGATGGTTACAGAAGAAATAGTGCTTTATACCAAAACAATGGAGGAATTGAATTTTCTTACGATAATCAATACTACGATTTGTATTTAAATTTGAAATCTAACAATCAATTTCAGGAGCTTCCTGGAGATGTGGGCGTACATACCGGAAGTTTTTCAAACTCGAATGGTTTTCATATCGATCCAAGATCAAGTGATACCCCTCAGGACTTCAGCCAAAATAATGGTCACCAGCTTTTCTATGGTGCTTCGATTGATTTAGATAATTCTTACACATTTATTGTAGATGGATCATACAAATATAACAAAAGCGAGGGTAAGTTTATATCTTCTTCATTTCCATCAGCTCTTGATACAAGAATTTCAACCTATCAGATAAGCCCCAGAATTTTAAGTGATCTAAAAATATTTGATTTAAGCTCTGAATCAATTATCGGATTAGACTTAAATTATGCNTATTATTACTCTGATAGAATGGAAGGAAACAAGGCATGGTATAAAAAATATAAAGCATCTGATTTGAACTTTGCCCCCTACTTTAACTCTAATATCAATTTAACTGATATAGATAGTATTTCTGTAGGTTTTAGATATCAATGGAATTGGTTGAGAGCGGGAGATATGAAGGACGACTCTGCATACACATGGGGATCAACAGGAGAGCAAGAAACAATTATAAAACCTGATCACCAATTTGCATTTCACTTAGGATATGAGAGACTTTTGAATGAAAATAACTCATTAACAATTAAAGGTGGTAGAAGTTTTAGATATCCAAATATTGACGAAAGAATAGGTGCTGGATCTGTATCAGCCACTCACAATTTTAAACTTTCATCTCAGAAATCCTTAGACCTAGAATTTGGCCACAAATTTTTAGAAGATAATTTAAAAATAATAACAAACCTTTACTACATGAGAATGCTTTCAGAAATTAAATATGATAACGCAACTTTTTTAAATAGAAATATTGCCAGATCTCATCGATATGGAATTGAAAATAAAATTGAGTTCATGTTAAATAATGAGTTTATTTTTTCTAATAGCTTTTCTATAACACAATCAAAATACAGAGCTGGTCACAGAAGAGATTTTGATCTAACTGGAATACCAGCTTTTAAAAATGTTGTAGATCTTGAATATAAATTTTCAAAATATTTTAATCCAAAGAGTAGTTTGTATTATCAGTCATCTCAAAGAATGATAAATGATGAAGAAAATTACAATGTTGTTCAGCCTGGATATTATTTAATTGATATGGGATTTAGTGGTACTGTCTATGATTTTGATTATTCAATGATGTTTAATAATATACTTAATAAAAATTATTACCAATATGCCGTGGCGGGTAACTACAATGTTTATAATACTTATCCATTAGAGGGCTTTAACATGATGTTCACAGTAAATAAAAGTTTTTAATGAAATTTTTTAAATTAAAATACCTTATAGCATCTTTAGTTATTCATTCTGCTTTAGTTAGCTTTTTTTTGCTTTCTGAGAATTCTTCTCAGAAAGCTGAAACTACTATGCTAGTAACAGAGATTATTAAAATTGAAGAAAAAAGTAAGTCGAGTGATGCAAAAAAAACCAAAAAAACTAAAATAAAAAATGAAAAAAAAATAAACATAAATAAAAAGCCAAAAAAAGAAAATATTCCTATTAAAGCTATCTTAAAGCCTGAAGAAATTCCTAAGGAATTTATTTCCAGCCAAATTTTGACTCAACCACAAAATAATGTCGAAAAACAAGCTTTAACTGTAAATAAACAAATAAAAAAAGTTAAGCCATCTGATAAAAAGTTAAATAACGAAAAATTTAACGAGAATAAAAATTTATCAAAAGCTAATTATAAAATTGGTTCAATTAATAATCCCCACCCACCCTATCCAATAATGGCCAGAAAAAAAGGTCTACAAGGAAAATTAATTTTAAAAGTGTCTGTAAACAATGATGGTTCAGTTAAGAATGTCATTATTGGAAAATCATCAGGGCATAAAATATTAGACACAATCAGTAAAGAAACAATTGAAAAATGGATTTTTATTCCAGCTATCAGAATGGGACGCGCTGTTGAAGACAACATTCAGGTACCAATTAGATTTGTATTAACAGAATAAATCGTAATTTCAATTAAAAGAAAATGGCGTCCCCTACGGGATTCGAACCCGTGTTGCCGCCGTGAAAGGGCGGTGTCCTAAACCACTAGACGAAGGGGACTTGACTTTTTTTTATAAAATAATATATCTATCTAAAATTTTTAGTAAATAAGTATTATGAAATTATTAATATATATTTTGTCTTTTATTTTTTTCTTTCAACAAATAAGTATTGTGGAAGCTAAAGAATCAGACAATCATATGTGCTATAAAAGAGGATTTGAAATAATATTTCCATATCAGGAAGGTGTTTTTAAGATAAAAAAAGAAGTTAATATTTCTCCTGATCAAAAAAAAATCGAACTAAATAAGTTCAAAGCACAATTTGAGAAAAATTTTCAAGGTATTCCCTTATACAAAGAAGCTGGATGTTCTAATGCCAGGCTCTCAGAGTATCTAGAATGTCTAATCTCTACTGATGGTAAAGATTGTAAAATATATTATACTCAAATGAGAATAGTTGATTAATTCACTATTATATCTTCAACTTGTACCTGAATCGAAACCTCATTATTCCAACTATTTTTATTGAGTGTTACCACAAGATCAACACTTTCTCCTGAAAAGTTTTCAAAAAAGTTTCCTAAATTATGATTAACTGAGTTGAAAGCTATTCCCCTGGTTTTATTTCCAAAGTCATCCTCTATTAATAATGAGTGATGATTATTACCAACAATCCTAATATAGCTGAGATTACAATTCTCCAAAATAAATCTTGGTTTAATATTTCCTGGACCAAATGGTGATAACTTCATTATATCATTATAAAAGTTAATATCTAAATTAAGAATTTTTAGAGTAGAGTCGTAATTTTTTATTATATCATTGTTATCTTTCAAATATTTATCAGATAAGTAATTTTTAAATTTTTTAATATTTTCTTTTAGTATTGAAAATCCTCCAGCCATCTTATGTCCACCTCCAGCAATTAATAGACCATCATTTACAGCTTTGACTATTAATTTTCCAATATCAAAGTTTTGAACTGACCTACAAGATGCTTTGCAGACTTTTTTTTCCTCAGATATAACAATTGAAGGTCTGTTAAATTTTTCAGTAATTTTACTTGCTACGATTCCAATTACACCAGGATGCCAATTTTCTGAATGAATACAAATAATTTTTTTATTGTCATCTACCATTTGTAAAGCTTTAAGCTCAACTTCACGTTCAATTTTTTTTCGAAGATTATTAAATTCACTAAGTTTAAGAGCCATTACATTGGCAATTTTTTTTTCATTACACGTTAATAACTCTGTCCCTAAAGAGGATTTTCCAACTCTTCCCCCAGCATTAATTCTTGGACCAATTATATATCCTAAATGATAATCATTAATTTCATTCTCTATTTTTGATTCATTTATAATAGATAAAATTCCCATATTTGGTGATTTGTTTAAAACTTTCAAACCTTGTTTAACAAAAGCTCGATTGAGTGAATCAAGTTTTACTAAATCACAAATTGTCCCTAATGCGACTAAATCTAAATAAAAAATTAAATTTGGTTCTTCATTTTTAAAAAAATTTAGTTTTTTTAACATTCTATTTAATGATACAAGAAGAAAAAATGTTACTCCTGCAGCACATAAATTCTCTAGATTTGAAAAATCATCATTCTTATTTGGATTTACTATAGCAAAGGCTTTAGGAAGATTTTCTCCTTGCTTATGATGATCAATAACAATAACATCTACATTTCTTTGGTTTGAAAATTCAATTTCGTCTAAAGCAGATGTTCCACAATCAAGTGTAATAATTAGTTTACAATCATTATCAATCATTTTAGCAAATGATTGTATATTTGGACCATATCCCTCTTTAAGTCTATCAGGAATATAAAATTCAAATTCAGCTTTTATTTCTTTTAAATATTTACTTAACAGAGCTGTGGAAGTTGATCCGTCGACATCGTAATCTCCAAATATTCCAATTTTTTTTTTTGCCTTTATACATTCAACAATTTTATTTGTTGCCGATTCCATACCATCAAGAACATATGGATCAGGTAAAATATTTCTTATTTTTGGATTTAGATATTTCTCAAAATTATTTACATCAATGTTTCTTAAAGCTAAAAGTTTTGAAAGAAGAGAATTTATTCCCTTGTCTAAGAAACTTTTTTCTAGCTTTTCATCAATTTTTTTTTTTACCCAATACTGATTTTTTATTGATATTTTTTTTAAAGGATTTTTTTTTTTTAATTGTCCTTCAATAACTTTAGCTTTAATCTGCATATAAAAATTTATCATGATTTTTTATGATTAGTAACAAGAATATATTAATTGCTCAGGGTGGTGGGCCAACTAATGTCATTAATATGTCATTAGTCTCAATTATTGAAGAGGAAAAAAAACTTAACTCATTTGTTTATGGTTCGTTAAATGGGGTGAATGGTATAATAAACAATAAGTTTTCAAACCTAAATAAAATTTCTGATATTGATCTCAAAATTATATCTCAAACTCCTGGTGCAACGCTTGGATCAACAAGGGATAAACCAGATAAAAAATATTGTTTAGAAATTTTAAAAATTTTAAAAAGAAAAAAAATAAATAAATTTTATTATATTGGAGGAAATGACTCATCTGACAGTCTTAGGATAATTTCAGAACATGCGAGCAAAATTAATTATAAACTTCAATGCATTCATATACCAAAAACAATTGACAATGATTTAGTGGCAAACGATCACACACCGGGATTTGGTTCAGCGGCAAAATATGTTGCTCAACTTTTCTCAGGGATTAATTACGATGTAAAGTCACTTCCAGGTGTTTACTTAGGAATTGTGATGGGAAGACATGCTGGTTTTTTAACAGCATCATCGGCATTATTAAAACAAAATAAAAGTGATGGTCCCCATTTAATTTATTTACCTGAATTTGCTTTCTCTAGTCAAAACTTTTTAAAAAATGTAAAGCAAACCTATAACAAATATGGCAGGTGTATAATTGCAGTATCAGAGGGTATTCAGAATGAAAATAAAAAAATAATTTCACAAGAAATTTCGAAGACAAAAGAATATGATGCTCATGGTAATATTCAGTTATCTGGATCAGGTTCCTTNGGCGATTTTTTAGCCGAAAAAATAAAATCGAAACTTAAATTACCAAGAGTTAGAGCTGATACACTCGGGTACCCCCAAAGATCTTTTCTAGGTTCAACTTCTGAAGTGGATCAAAAAGAAGCATTTGAAATCGGAAAATTTGCCGTAAAAAAATCTACTCAAACAAACTCTTCCTTTTCAGCTGGAATCAAAGAAAGGTCAATTTTATCTCGTCCTTACAAAATTTCATTCAAAATTAACTCATTAGCTACTGTTGCTGGACAAACAAAGGTTATATCTAAAAATTTTTACAATCATAAACAAAGTTTCATTACAAAAAGCTTTGTTAATTATGCGCTTCCCTTAATAGGCAAAAAAATAACTAAGACAAAATCTATTATTTAATGCTTAATACCTCTAACTAGCTTTTTTTCACCCAAAAATTATACATACCAAAAAATGTTTTAGGATACATTAATTCATAATTACTCCATAAATCAATTCGGTTTTCATCATTTGCACTAGGATAAAGAGTTTTAAAATTATTTAAAATATTAGAATCAATCGAATTAAAATTTAAAAACTTTAATTTTTTCTTTTCTAGTAATTTTGTAATTTGATTTAAACTAAATGTATGCTCAGTATAATTAAATATTAAATCTCTAAAATTAGATAAAGAATAAAAATCTGGTGATTTTTTTATTGGCAGAAATTTTTTATTTTTTGACGTTATCATCATATTTCTAAATAATTTCATTTGGTTTGTAGTTACGCTTATTTTTTTTTTTTCAATATATTTTCTCGTCCATTCAATTTCTGATCTTGCATATTTACTATACAAAGCCAGTTGCATAACGCCTTCTGGCTTTAAAACCTTAATTAGAGCATCTAAACCATCTTCAGGGTTTTCCATGTGATGTAAACAACCTGTGCAAATAATCAGGTTAAATTTTTTTCTTAATAGTTTAAGATCTAGAATATCGATATGGAAATGATTAACATTTTTAATATTCAATTCTTTGGTTTTTCTAATTGAGTAAGCTAAACTATCTTTACTAAGATCAACTGCACAAATTTGTGCATTTTTAAAAGCTGACCACCCCAAAATTTGATGGCCTGTCCCACTACCTGCTATTAATATTTCAGGATTATCAAAATAATTTTTAATCAAATCTATTTTAGTTATTGATTTAATATAAACATTTAGATCTTGTTCTTGAATTGGTCTTAGATTAAATCTCCATCTTGGATAAGGATTTTCTTCATATTGAGATTTCATCAATTTTGAAATTTTATTAGAAAAATTTGATATTGATTTTAATGTTTCACCTATTTTTTTATCTTTTTTTGGATCTTTGAAAACAAACTTTAAAAAATCATTAAAATTTTTTGAGTCTGAAACGTAATTATTAAGCTTTGTTTCTAGATAATTAACTTTATTGAGAGGTTTATAAAGAGAAAGTAATAAAGTACTAATTTCGCATATATTTTTTCTTTTTTTAATTTTTTGTTCCAGATTTAATAATAATTTACTCTCTTCATTACTTTCAAAATAAATATATTCATTCAAAAAACATTGTTCAGCTAGAGCGATTAAAAAGAAATAAATTTTACTAAAAAAATTAGTATCTTTTTCTGATAGAAACTTCTTTAAGAATTGTTTTCTTATTTTTTTCAAATAAGATTCAAGATTTAAGTCAACTAATAAGCATTTTTTTAAAATTAAATGGAGTAATTTGTCATTTATAATTTTTAAATTTATTACTTGAGAATTTGATTTTTTTTTGGAAGCACTAAATTCAGTTAGATTAAGTGCTTTTTTAAAACCCAGCTGATGAAAAACAAAATTATCTTCAAAATAAAATTCACATATTTTTTTGGAAAAATTAAAATTTTCTTTATTGATTTTATTTCTGCAAAATAGATCAAAGTTATTCAAATAAAGTTTAATATGATTTTTATTTGTTTTTAAAATAGAATGAAAGCAGAGCATTGCACCATTAAGATCATTTTCTCTTAATTTTTTATTTCCTAATGATAAAGTTTCAAAATAATCATCTGTAGGTTGCTTATTCATATATTAACCTAAATAAATTTATTTAAAATTTTCTATTCTTATCATAACTGTCTTTTTAATAATAAACTTTAATGCATTTATCTTTGTTAAAGCTTTTTTAATATCTTTCTCTAAGCAATTATGCGTAGTTACAACTATCGTAGCGTTTTTAGAATTTGGATTTTGGTCTTTTTGAAGCATAGACTTCATAGAAATATTATTTTTTTTAAACTCTTTAGTTATGCCTGATATAACACCGGATTTGTCAATTGTAGTGAATCTTAAATAATAGCTACCAATTCTATTATCAATTTTTAAACTTTTATGCTTAATATTTGAATTAATAATGGTTTTATTTTTTTTTGAACTATTTTTTATTGTTAAGAGATCACTTACTACTGAAGTTGCTGTTGGTTCTGCTCCAGCTCTCTCACCCTGAAAAAAACTTTTTTTACAAAAATCAGACTCAACAACAATTCCATTATAAACTCCATCAACTGAAGATATCAATTCTCTTTTGTCTATAAGACATGGATAAACAAAACTAAGTAATTCTTTATTTTTAAAATTTATAATTCCCAAAAGTTTTATTTTATATCCAAGTTCCTCAGAATATTTTAGATCCATCAACTCAATATTTCTTATTCCATCTGTTGATACTTTATCTACACTACAGTTAAGATTAAATGCAATTGAAGCCAAAATTGATAGTTTATGAGCAGTATCTATACCATCAATATCAAATGATGGTTCTGCTTCTGCATACCCTAATTCCTGAGCTTTTTTAAGAATTTTTTCAAAATCTTCATTTTTTGTTAACATATTTGTCAATATAAAATTTGAAGTACCATTTAAAATTCCATAAATTTTTCTTATTTTATCGGACAATAAAAATTCTTTTATTACTTTTATTATTGGGATGCCACCAGCCACAGCCGCTTCATAGAAAATTAAAGAATTATATTTAGTACATCTTTTGTTAATTTCATCCCAATATTTAGAAACAAGAGCTTTGTTAGCTGTTACAACTTTTTTTCCTTTTTTTAATGCATCAAAAACAATTTTTTTAGAAACACCTTCATCACCACCTATTAGTTCAACTAGAACATCATAATCATTTAATTCTAATATACTTTTTGCATCCCTGAACACTTTAGTATTTTTTAAATGAAATTTTCTTATATTAATTTTTCTTCTACTTGCAACATAGGGAATTTCGAAGCGAAAATTCTGTAATATTTTGTTTTTTGCTAAGAGGTCAAGGACACCATTTCCAACCGTACCTACCCCAGCAATAACAATCCTTGTTAACTTTGGAGACACAAGACTAGTAGATTAAAAAAATTTCAGTTCTTTGATTTGCCTTAGTACCTGCTGGCATAATTTCTTTAAACAAAGGTTTTGAATCAGATACTGCTTCAGTTATAAGCCTACTTCTAGGGAAACTGTGTTTTTCAATAAAAATTTTTGCAACTGAGTGTGCTCTTTTATCAGAAATTACAAAATTTACAATTTTATGTTCTGCGATTGGCATGTCTTTGGTTCTTTCACTTGCATGACCAATAATCTTAATTTTTGCATTTCTATCTTTAGCTATTTTAACAATTTTCTTTATTTTTTTGAGTCCACTGCCATCAACAGTACTAGAGCCAGACCTAAAGGTTATTGTTGCAACCCTATACTGGATCTTTTCCTTTAAATTTAATGACGATAACAGGCTTTCAGGAGCCTTAAAAGGTCTTTCATTTTCAGAAACTTTAGCTTGTTCTTTAAGAATGTTCTCTATAGTTTCAGAAGGATCTTCTTGAACAATCTCAGTTGTTTGAGTTATTGTGCTTTCGACGGTTGATGTTTCCTCATTTTCATCAATTAAAACACTATCATACTCTTTTGCTGGCGCCGCAGATAACTGCTCATCAGCAATTTCAAAATTTTCTTCATTTTCAGAATCTGCTAATATTTCTGCTAAAGTTGGATCACTCGTTTCAATTGGATCAGATACTAGTTCTTGATTGTTTTCACTCTCATCAACAACTTCATCATCACCAGGGATTATTGATTCTGTCCAATCGGTTATTGTCTCACACGAGGCTATCAAAAAAAAAGGAAGTAAAAATAATATCTTAAAAATTTTAATCACAATGGTTAATAATAAAAATTAAACAAAAAAAACTCAATTCTTTTTTAAAAATTCTTTTCTTAATTCTCCATAAACTTTTGGAGTATTTATAAGCAGTTTTTTTTCATTTTCATTAGTTTTTCTTAAAAATTTTGCAGGGTTTCCAGCCCATAATTCGTTTTTTTTTACTTCAGTACCTGGTGTAACAACAGCTCCAGCAGCAATAAAAGCCATTTCATTGATAATAGTGTTATCCAAAATAATTGAACCCATACCAATTAATGCGTTATCATCAATCTTGCAAGCATGAATTGTTGCATTATGCCCAATAGTTACATTATTACCAATTTCAGTAGGTGAACCATTTCTTCCAGTTGCAGAAAATCCATAAGAAGAAACGTGAATAACTGTACCATCCTGAATATTTGTATTTTTACCAATTTTAACGTAATCAACATCTCCTCTTATCACACAGTTATACCATATGCTAGAATCTTCATTAATCTCTACATCGCCAATTATTCTGCAACCATCAGCAATAAACACATTTTTTTTTATAACTGGAACTTTATTTTTATATTTAAAAATTTTTTTTATCATTTCATTTCAGTGATTCATGCTCTTTAAAACCAAACATTAAATTCATATTTTGTATTGCTTGTCCTGCAGCACCTTTTACTAAGTTATCAAGTAAACTCATTATAATTATAGTTTTATTAGATTTATTATTAAAAACAGAAATTTTTATATTGTTAGTATTTTGAACATCAGAAAGTTTTGATATCTTTTTATTATCAACGCTAACAAAATTTTCATTTTTGTAAAAATCATTTAAGATATTTAATACATCATTATAACCAATTTTGTCTTCATTTATATATATATTAGTCTGAATACCACTAAACACCGGAAGCAAATGCGGTACAAAAGTAAATGAACTCTTAAAACCAAACTTGTTTAATTCTTGCATAATTTCAGGAAAATGTTTGTGATTATTTAAACCGTAAGAAAAAAAGTTATTACTTAATTCTGAGAATAAATTCTGTTCTTTTAAAACTTTTCCAGCGCCACTTACGCCCGACTTCGAGTCAATAATGAAATGATTTTCTTTTAAAACATTATTTTTAACTAGGGGAATTAAAGGAATTAATACTGAAGTTGGATAACAACCTGGGTTAGATATATATTTTGATGACTTAATTGTTTCTCTATAAACTTCTGTTAAACCATATACAAACTTTTTTTTATGTGCGAAACTTTTGTGTTTGCATTTATAGTACTTTTCATAATCAGTTTTATTATCGATTCTAAAATCTCCTGATAAATCAATTACAGCATTTTTATATTTAATTTTTGGGAAGATTTCTCTTTGAAATTTCCCGTGAGGAAGGCAACTAAAAATTAAATCAACTTTTTCAAATTTAAATTTTTTATAATCGGAGATTTTTATATCGGGAAGATTATTAAGATTAGGAAATAGTAATCTTATTTTTGTTCCTAATGTTTTATTTCCAAAGACTCCTATTAAATTAACATTCTTATGTTTATTTAAAAATTTTAGAAGTGTTGCGCCCGTATAACCAGACACACCAAAAATACAAACATTTATTGACATTAATTATCTTTTTGAAAACTGAGGGCTTCTTCTTGCTTTGTGTTTTCCAAATTTTTTTCTTTCAACTTTTCTTGCATCTCTTGTAAGAAAACCAAGTTGCTTTAGTTTCTTTCTTAACGAGGGGTCTAGGTTAACTAAAGCCCTACTTATGCCGTGTCTTAATGCTCCTGCCTGACCAGACAAACCTCCACCAGAAACGGTTGAAAAAATTTCAACTTTTTCTAGATTTTCAGTTTTATTGAGAGGGTCTTGAAGAATTGTTGAATAAATTTTTCTTAAAAAGTACTCATTAACAGGCTTACCATTAATAATGATTTTACCGTTTCCATATTTTATCCATACTCTGGATACCGATGTTTTTCTTCTACCAGTTGCATAAGCTCTGCCTTGTTTATCTAAATTGGGTTTTTTAGTCTCAATCGAGACTGGTTCCGAAGATAAATTATTTTCCGTAGATTCCTTACTCATTGTTAAATCTTATTCTTTCTATTATGAGAAGCAAAATCCAATACTTCGGGCTTTTGTGCTTCTAAGGTATGACTTTCATCACTGAATATTTTTAAGTTAGAGAGTTGTTTTTTTGAAAGTGCATTTGCTGACATCATTCTTTCAACTGCTTTTTTAATGACACTGGTGGAGTTTTTCCCATTTATTATTTCAGTAAATGTTGTTTCTTTTAATCCACCAGGATACCCAGTATGCTTATAATATATTTTTTTTTTCTCTTTAGACCCAGTCAATCTTACTTTTTTCGCATTAACCACGACAACGTTATCACCACAGTCAAGATGAGGGCTATAAATGGTTTTATGTTTACCCCTAAGGATCATTGAAATTTTTGAGGCCAACCTTCCAAGGACTAACCCATCAGCATTGATTAGGTACCATTTTTTTTTTATATCTCTTTGTTTTAAACTAAATGTATTCATTTTATTTTTTTTATGAAATTAACGTATTAATAAAAACTGTCAATACCTAATAATTTATCTAAATTTTAAAAAACCAATCAAGATAGTCTTTATTTGGTAAACCAGTTTTTAATTCAACAATCAATGGAACATCATATTTGTGTATTTTTTTTATAAACTTTTCAATTTGATTTTTTGTACAACAGGTTTTTATAAGAATTGCAACTTCTGTTTCGCTTTGAATCTTGTTTTTTTCTAAATAAAAACTATCAATATTTTTGATTAAATTAACACACAACGCCATATTATTTTTCAATAAAAATTTTGCAATCATTTTACCATCTTTAATATTTGCGCATGTACTATAAAATATTCTAAATTTTTTTTTCATAAAATTATGGTCGGGGCGACTGGATTTGAACCAGCGACCTTCCGTCCCCCAGACGGACACGCTACCAAACTGCGCCACGCCCCGTTAAAGTAATTCTTCAATCTCAGATATTAATTTTTTTAAATCTTTGATTATTTTTTGTTTTTCATTTACATATAATATTTCTTTTGACAACTGTTTATTTGCACCTTTTATTGAGTATTTTTTTTGGTATAACAGATATTTTAAAGTTTCAATTAATTTTATTTGAGATTTATCGTAATATCTTGTGCCATTTTTTTTTTTTATTGGAGAAATAAGATTTATTTTTTTTTCCCAGAACCTAATAACATAAATGGGAACTTCAACTATTTTTGCAACCTCACCAATTGTTCTTAAGGCATCATGACTTTTCATCTGTGTTAGATTGTGTTGGGTTAACTGTATTTAAAAGAAATTCTGAAGCTTTAAACTTTACGACATTTCTTTCAGATATTAAAACTTCAATTTTCGTTTTTGGGTTTCTTCCTATTCTTTCTTTTTTTTTTTTTACTTTAAAAATTCCAAAATTAACAATCTTTACATCATTTTTTTTTTTTAAACTATTCATTATCACTTCTATAAAAGTTTCAAAAAAAATCTGACATTCTCTTTTTGACAAACCAATTGTTTCGTTTAGATGATTTACAAAAATTGCTTTTGTAATAGACTTTTTATTCATTAAATAATTATATTGTTTAAACTTTTAAAATACAACTTCCCCAAGTCAACCCACCACCAATTGCACATAATGCTAGAATGTCATTTTTCTTTATTTTACCAGATTTTATTGCGCTTGATATTGCCAGAGGGATAGACGCTGCTGATGTATTGGCATGATACTCTACTGTACTAATTGTTTTTTTTTCGTCTATACCTAACTTTTTTGCTGTACTTAAAATTATTCTTTGATTAGCTTGGTGAGGCACAAACCAGTTAATATCTCTTTTTGTTAAATTACATTCTTTTAAAGCACTAGTGGTTGCTTGAGAGAGCTTTGTAACTGCTTGCTTAAAGATATCTTGACCTTTCATTCTAATTTTACCAACTTTTTGATTTAAAGATGGTCCACCATCAGCATAAAGACTGTCAATCCATTCACCATCAGAATAAATTTTTGTTGATAAAATTCCATTTTTTTTCTTATCTGCACTTAAAATCATACAACCCGCTCCATCACCAAATAAAACGCAAGTCCTTCTATCCTTCCAATCCACAATCTTTGAAAGGGTCTCAGCTCCAATTAATAAAATATTTTTGTATTTTTCAGATTTTATAAACGAATCTGCTATCTCTAGTCCATAAACAAAACCAGAACAAACTGCTTGCAAATCAAATGATGGAATATCTTTAAGCTTAAAAAAATTTTGAACTTTTGTAGCAGTTGAGGGAAAAGTGTTATCCGGAGTAGTAGTTGCAATAATTAAACAATCAATTTCATTTGGATTTATTTTCGAATCTTCAAATGCACTCAATGCTGCATTAATTGCCAGACTAGAAGTAAGTTCATCATTCTCAGCAATATGCCTTTGCTTAATACCAGTTCTTGAGTAAATCCATTCATCAGATGTATCAACCAACTTTTTTAAATCATCATTTGAGTAAATTTTTTTTGGGAGGTAGTGTCCAAAGGCGGATATTTTTGTATAAATTTTCACAAATTAAATTTTTATTTTTTTTTCAATTTCGTTTATGTATGAGTTTTCTATTAATGACACTGCTACACTTATAGCATTGCAAAACCCAAATGCATCGGTACCCCCATGACTTTTTACAACAATACCATTTAACCCAAGCAAAACCGCTCCATTATACTTTCTTGGATCAATTCTTGTTTTAAACCTATTAATTGCAGGTTTAGATAAAAAATACCCTATTTTAGAAATTATTGAACTTTTGTAAGCATTTTTGAGGAAAGTAAAAATAAGTTCAGCAACACCNTCAGCTGTCTTTAATGCAATATTTCCTGAAAAACCATCTGTCACAACAACGTCAACATTTCCTTTATTTATATCATTACCCTCAATAAAACCATGAAAATTAAGTTTTGAAGAAATTTTTTTTAAATCTTCAAAAGTTTGTTTTACAACAGTATTTCCCTTAATTTGTTCTGATCCAACATTTAACAAACCCAAAACAGGATTTTTTATGCCAATTACAGTTTTTGAAAAAACATCACCCATTAATGCAAATTGAACAAGATTTTGATTTGTACAGTCAACATTAGCACCCAAGTCTAAAACAACAGTTTGACCTTTCATTGTTGGAAGTATTCCTGCAATTGCTGGCCTGTCAATTCCCTTTATTGTTTTTAAAACAAACTTTGAAATAGCCATTAATGCTCCAGTATTTCCTGCAGAGACAAAGCCATGNCATTCACTAGACTTAACACAATTTATACCTAACCGCATACTTGATTTTTTTAACTTTCTTAACGCATTTACCGGTTCATCATCTGATTTAATGCTTTCATCAGTGTGAATGAACTCAAAATTATTTAGCTGGGAGTTCTTAACCAAATCATTGTTTGACTTATTCTTATCACCAAAAAGCTTAAATTTTACATTAGGATGAATTTTTGAAGCCATTGCAACACCATCAATAGTAGCTTTAGGACCAAAGTCACCTCCCATAACATCAATGGCAAGAACTATATTTTTCAAATTTTTCTCCGAATGTTAGTCATTTGAGTCTGAATCATCATCAGATTCAGCTTCTTTAGAACTAATTATCAACTTTTTGTTGTAATAACCACAAGACTGACATACGTGATGACTTAATTTTAACTCACCACAATTAGGACATTCAATGNTATTTTGTGAACTAAGACCATCATGTGATCTTCTCATGTTTCTCTTTGAGGGAGTGGTTTTTCTTTTTGGAACTGCCATAAAAATTTATCTTATAAAGATGAATTTTTACAAAAAAAAATATCATCTGACAACGTTTTTTTTATTTTATCATTTTGAAAATTCATAAAATGAAAGATTTTCAAAATCGTTTTTTTCTATCTTATTAAAATGTTTAATATTCATTTCTAGATATTTTGAATATTTGTCGTATTGTATTTTTTCATCATTAAAATTGATTCTCAGCCTTTTTATAATTTCACACTTTTTTTTTTTTAAAATCATATCAAATTGATTGGAATAACTAATTAGTCTTCCATAAAAATTTTCTGTCATTTTTCTCATTTTTTTTGGTATTCTAGACTCAGCCTCACCCATTTCAAAACAAAGTAACTCTAAATCTTTAAGAAAAATAGAGATTAAAAAAGTAATATCGTCTTCCTTAAATTTTTTTTTTTTCATATACCATAAAACAATTATTAAATTTAACTGAAAGATTTCAATCTTAGTTTCAGGTTTTTGCGGAACAAAAAAAACATCAAAAAAAAATTTTTTTTTTGATTGTTCTATAATTTTCTTATAAATATTTCTAATATAGGTTCTCATATGTTTAAACTAGTTAATTTAATTTTTTTTTCATCATTTTTTTGCATTAGCCTTTCTTCTTGTATGAGTCAAAAAGAAATTCATGGTAATTTACCCGAAGCTCAACTTGTGTCATTATTACAAGTAGGTAAAGATAACAAAGATAGTGTCTCAAAAATTTTAGGTCAACCGACTTTTAGGGGGGCTTTAGGTGATAATTCATTTTACTATGTTGGTACTGTCAATTCGAAAATTGCATTTTTAACTCCATCAGTTCAAGAGCAATACGTATTGGAACTTAACTTTGACAATAAAAATAACTTAAAAAATATTTTTATTTATGATAAGAGTCGTTCAATGGAAGTCGCTATGTCTGACCTTGAAACCAGAAGTTCTGGACAAAAGGAAACATTTTTTCAATCACTTATCAGAAATTTTGGTGTGCCAATGGGGGGTAAAAGAGGCGTAATTATCGGTAGTGGTAAAGCTGAAGATTAAGCCAGCATAGATAGTAGAAGTATCGAAACAATATTTATAATTTTAATCATAGGGTTAATAGCAGGCCCTGCAGTATCTTTATAAGGGTCACCAACTGTATCACCTGTGATGGCCGCTTTATGTGCATCAGAATTTTTTCCTCCGAAGTTTCCATCTTCTATGTATTTTTTAGCGTTATCCCAGGCTCCTCCACCCGAAGTCATTGAAATGGCAACAAATAAACCGGTAACAATAGTTCCAAGTAACATTGCACCCAATGCAGTAAAAGCTGCAGATTCAGTTCCTGAAATAAAATAAATGATAAAATATGTAATAAATGGTGCTAAAACAGGCAGTAATGACGGAATAATCATTTCGATTATCGCAGCTTTAGTAAGTATATCTACAGCTTTACCGTATTCAGGTTTTGAACTACCAGTCATTATCCCTTTATTTTCTTTAAATTGTCTTCTAACTTCATTGACAATTTTGGTTGCAGTCTTTCCAACCGCAGTCATTCCCATTGACCCAAATAGATAAGGTAGCATCCCACCAATTAATAAACCAATAACAACATATGGATCATCCAATGAAAATTTAACATCCAAATTTGGGAAGTAATATTTTAAATCTTGAGTGTATGCTCCAAATAACACTAAAGATGCAAGTCCAGCAGATCCAATAGCATAGCCTTTTGTAACGGCTTTAGTTGTATTGCCTACAGCATCCAGTGCATCAGTTGTTTTTCTTACACTTTCAGGTAAGTTAGACATCTCGGCAATTCCTCCAGCATTATCTGTAACAGGACCATATGCATCAAGTGCTACAATCATTCCAGCAAGCGCAAGCATAGTTGTTGCAGCTATTGATATTCCATAAAGTCCAGCAAATTTATAAGAAAAAATAATTCCTAAAATAATCACAATTGTCGGAAGGGCAGTTGACTGCATTGAAACTGCAAGTCCTTGAATTATATTGGTAGCGTGACCAGATTGGGAAGAATTAGCAACGGATTTTACCGGTGCGAATTCAGTACTTGTATAATATTCTGTTATCCAGACGATTAGCCCAGTTACCGTCAAACCAACTAAAGCACAATAAAATAAATCTATGCCAGAGAAAGATTCTATAAATAAATCATTATTTATAATAACTTTATCAAGGCCAATAAAAAACTCAGTTATTAAATATATAAAAACCACAGAAGCCAAAGCAGTTATTATCAAGCCTTTATACAATGCTCCCATGATATTTTGAGATTCTCCTAATTTAACATAGAAAGATCCAATTAATGAAGAAAGTATGCAGACACCAGCTATCAATAGTGGGTACATCATGAAAACCTTTTGGTCAACTCCTTGGAAAAGAATTAAGCCAAGAACCATTGTACCAACTATGGTCACTGCGTAAGTTTCGAACAAATCTGCTGCCATTCCAGCACAGTCTCCAACATTGTCTCCTACATTATCTGCTATAACAGCAGGGTTTCTGGGATCATCTTCAGGAATACCAGCTTCAATTTTACCAACTAAGTCAGCACCAACATCGGCACCTTTAGTAAATATACCTCCACCTAATCTAGCAAAGATAGAAATTAACGATGCACCAAAGCTCAAAGCAACCATTGCTTCAATAATTTTTCTTCCGTCTGATTCACCAAGGTGAAAATTTAGATACCAATAATAACTAATCATTCCCAATAATCCCAAACCAACTACCAAAAAACCAGTTATTGCTCCAGATTTAAAAGAAATATCTAAAGCTTTTTGAATACTTTCAGTCGCTGCTTGCGTAGTTCTCACGTTAGCTCGAACTGAAACGAACATTCCTATATACCCAGCTAGTCCAGATAAGAAAGCACCTATTACAAAACCTATTGAAACAAAATGGTTATCCATCAGATAAAACAATATTACAGTGATTAGAATACCAACTAAAGCTATTGTTATGTACTGTCTATTTAGATAAGCTTGTGCACCTTCTTGGATGGCAAAAGCTATTTCTTTCATTTTTTCTGAGCCTTCTGGTGCTTGAAGGATTTTATTAATTGTATAACCGCCGTAAATTAAAGACAAAATCGAGCAAAAAAAGACAATAAAAAATTCTATAGACATATGTTATTAAATTTAAAAGATTTATATATTAACTAATTCACATCAATATCAAATATTTAAAAGTGACAAAAGCCTTTTTTTTTAAAATTTATTTTTTTTTTGTTTATGTCGTAAATCTCAACTCCACTTCCTTTAGAAAAAAAACCAATTTTTTTGATTTTATTTGATTTATTTTTTAAGTATTTTTTTTTGTTTTTTCTTATGGAGAATAAAAGTTTATAATCTTCACCTCCAGTAAGAATTAATTCTAATAATTTTTTTTTAAATTTACTTTTTTTTAATATTTTCAAGGTCTCAACTGATAATGGAATTTCAGATTCAAAAATATTAGCTTTTAATTTTGAATTACTTGCAACTACTTCTAATTCATTTATTAATCCGTCAGAAATATCAGTACAAAAATCAGCTATACCATTTAATGATTTACCTAAATTAATTTGAGGTTCAGGTAAAAAAAGTTTATTTAAAAAATGATTTTTATCACTATTAATAATTTTTTTATTTAAAATTTTTAAGCCAATAGCAGCATCTCCAATATTTCCCCCTACATAAATCTCAGAGCCCTCTGAGACTTTTGAATTTTTGTGAAAAGTTTTTCCAACAATACCTAAAACTGTAGCAGACAAAAAAATTTTAGAGGATACGCTCAAATCTCCTCCAAAAAGTTTTACTCCAAAATTTTGACCATCTAGCTTTAGTCCATAAGTAAATTTTTTAAGCCAATTACCAATATTTTTTTTTGGTATTGCTAAATTTAATGTATAACCATAAGGAGAAGCACCCATTGCTGCTAAATCAGATAAATTTATCCTCAGAAGTTTTCTTGCTAAAATTTCAGGATCATAACTTTTATCAAAGTGTACTCCCTCAATCATCATGTCAGTTGTTATTATCATTTTTTTTTTTTTTAAAAGAATGGCTGCATCGTTTTTTAGTTCTAAAGCTTCCTTATTATTAGCTAGGGGATAGAAAAAGGTTTTTATTATTTTTTGCTCTTCATTCATAACTATTCAACTAAACTAAGCATTGATTTTTTTGTAAATTTTTTCAAGTATTGCGTTGGTAAACGAGCATTCTTTTTCAGTAAAAAAAGATTCAGTGAACATAATATACTCACTAATTATAATTGCTATAGAGGTTCTGGGATATATCATCATCTCTGCTATCGCTACTCTTAAAATAGCCAATTGCACTTTTGGAAGTCGTTCAAGACTCCAGCCCTTTGAAAGATTTAATTTAATAAATTCATCGATCTTATCTTTATCCTTATCTATAAGGTCTAGTATTTTACAAAAAAAAACTTTATTCATTTTTGTTTTTTTGAAGTTTAGGTCTAAGTTTGAATCAATAAAAAAAACTTTGTTAGTTGTTAAATAGTTTTTTATATCATTGAGATTGTTTGAAAAATTTAAATTATATAATGCTTGAATTGCAGCATATCTCGTAAATGATTTAGATAATAAATTATTTTTCATTTATTTTATCTATTAGCTCAAGACAAACTTTAGCGGCATTCTCTCCTAAGTTTTTTTTATCTACCCTTGATCTTTCTAAGGCTTGAGAATAATTTTCAACAGTTAAAAGAGCATTGGAAACAGGAAAATCATTTTCATAAGAAAAATCGTAGATTTTGGATAAAGTTATATTTTTTACAACTTCATAATGGTCTGTTTCGCCCTTAATTATACAACCAAGAATAATATAACCAATAAAATCTTTTTTCTTTTTATTTAAAAAAAGAGGGATTTCCATTGAACCTGGAACATTTAAAATTTCATATTTAATTCTTTGCGATTTTAGAAATTTTGTAGCACCTTCAATTAAGTTGTTGGAAATTTCTGGATAGAATTTAGAAGAAATTAATAAAATTTTTTTATGATAATTTTTTTGTTCCATTTATTTCCAGCCCAAAACCGTCAATACCAACAATATTTTTAGAGGAACTTGTTAGTAATTTTATTTTTTTTACTCCTAAGTCAATTAGAATTTGAGCACCAATCCCATACTCTTTTAAAATTTTTTTATCTATATTTTCTTTTTTATTATCTTTAAGCAATAATTCTTTTTTAGGGTTTCTTATAATGACTATTATACCATTCTCATTTTTTGAAATTATGTCAATAGCTTTTTCAAGATTGTGACTCTTTGGGTTCAATAAGTCAGAAAAAATATTTAAGCTATGCATTCTAACTAAAATATCCTGATCTTCATTTATTTTTCCCTTAACTAAAGCAAGATGTTCGGTGTTATCAATAACATTTTTATAAATAAACATTTTAAATTTTTTTGTTTCACTTAACTTTAAATCTTCAATTCTAATACATTTAACCAACTTCTCTTTTTTTACTTTGTATTCAATCAAATCTTTTATAGAGGACATTTTAAGTTTGTGTTTTTTACAAAATTTTATTAGATCATCAAACCTAGCCATTGTTCCATCATCATTCATAATTTCACATATTACTCCATATGGGAATTCACCAGAGGTTGCCAAACCTGATAAATCCACAGCTGCTTCAGTGTGTCCTGCTCGAACTAAAACTCCTCCATCACTTGCCAGCAAAGGAAAAATGTGACCAGGGCTAACAAGATCACCTGGCTTAGATTTAGGAGAAACTGCAACTTTAACTGTGTGTGCTCTATCCTTAGCACTAATCCCAGTGGTCACACCTTTTTTTGCCTCAATAGAAACAGTAAAAGCGGTACGATGTTTACTTTGATTTGAATCAGTCATTAATTTTAATTTTAATTTTTTGAATTTTTTTTTATCAAGAGCCAAACAAATTAGTCCTCTTGCGTACTTTGCCATAAAATTGATTTTTTCAGAAGAAACAGAGGAACCACAAAAAATCAAATCTCCCTCATTTTCTCTATTTTCATCGTCAACAATTACTACCATCTTTCCCTTAGAAAGTTCTTTAATTATTTCGGGAATGGGAGAAAGGAAACTTTTCATTTTTTTAAAGCCTTAAAAACGTATCTAGCAAGCATATCAACCTCTGTGTTTAAAAAATCACCTTCATTAGCATTTTTTAAAGAAGTATTTTCCCATGTATAAGGAATAATGCTTACACTAAATTTATTTTCTGATATTTTATTTACAGTCAGAGAAATTCCATCAAGCGCAATTGAACATTTTGACGATAAAAATTTAATAATTTCCTTTTCAGCAAAGAATTCTAAAACCTTTGAGTCACCTAGATGCTGTATACTCTCTATCTTTGATAATCCATCAACGTGGCCAAAAACAAAATGACCGTTTATTTCATCACCAACTTTTAATGATTTTTCTAAATTTATAGAGTCTCCAATATTAAAATTCATTAGATTTGTTTTTTGCTTTGTTTCAGACGAAATATTAAAATTAATTATTTTATTTTTTATATTCATTATTGTTAAGCAAACACCAGAGCAACAAATTGAGTCACCTAAATTAACATTTTGCATTGACGATTCTATAGATAAAATGCTTTTTACCTTATCGTACGCAACAATTTTTCCAACATTCATTATTATTCCAGAAAACATACTTTATTAACTTTCATATTAAATAGTGTTAATATATTTCAAGCGAGTCTTCACCAAGCTTTTTAACATACTTTTTTGAAAGCATAGAATTATACATATTAATCTTACCTTCTAAGAATTTATTTTCCTTAATTCCGGAAAATAAATTACTTCTAAATATATAGATATTATCAAAAAGATTTTCTTTAAAAAAAGAATTAAAAACTTTACCACCACCTTCAACTAACAAATTCAAAACACCAAGATCAGAAAGTAATTTTAAAATATTTTTTAAATTATAATTTTTCTTTGAAAGATAAATAATTTCTACATACTTTTTTTTAAATTTAGATATCATTTTTTTACTTTCATTGTTTGTAAATATAATGGTTCTGAATTTTTTACAATTATCAAAAATTTTTGAATTTATGTTTAAATCTAATTTTCTATTAAGAATAACACGAATTGGTGATTTTTTAATCAAACCAGGCATTTTACATTTTAAAATACAATTATCTACTTTGACAGTGTTTGATCCAACTAAAATTGCATCAACCTCTGATCTTAAAATATCTGAGTATGTATCAGAAATAGATTTTGTTATTTTAGTTCTTGTTCCTTTTTTAAGTGTTATATAACCATCTGAGGTTATTGCTAATTTTAGTATTATCTTTGGTCTGGATTTTGTTCTACTGAGAAAATATCCATGATAAATATTTGCAGTTTTTTTCATTAATATTCCAGATTTAACTTCTAATTTATTTTTTATAAGAATTTTTTTCCCCTTTCCGTTTACTCTTTTGTCCGGATCTATAATTGAAAAAATAACTCTATTTATTTTTTTTGATTTTAATATTTTTGAAACACAGGACTCGTCTCTTCCAGAATGACAACAGGGTTCTAGTGTTGAATATAGTGAGTATATTTTATTCTTTTTAAAGAAAAAGTTTTCAATAGCATTCGATTCTGCATGAGGTCTGCCAGAGGGACTGGTGTAGCCAAAAGATACAATTTTGTTATCTGTAAAGGATTTATTCGACTCGACTAAAATAGCAAAAACAGGTGGGTTAGGAAAAGAGCTTCCAATAATTTTTTCTAAATGAAAAAGAGCAATATTCAAATATTTTTTATCAAATTGCACTTATAACTATTTGTTTTTTAAGTTTATGTTATTGTCTATAAACTTTCTAAAATCGTCGGTTTCCTGAAAATCTTTGTATACAGAAGCAAACCTTAAATAAGCTACTCTATCTAATTCCTTTAAGGCATCCATAACCAATTCACCAACAACTTTTGAGGGTATCTCAGTTTCTCCAGAGCTTTCTAAACGTCTCTGAATACTATTTGTAACAAGCTCTATCTGGTCTGGCTTAACTGGTCTTTTTCGACAAGATATATTGATGGATCTTACTAACTTTTCTCTGTCAAATACCACTCTAGATTCGTCTTTCTTTATAACCATAAGTTCTCTTAGTTGAACTCTTTCGAATGTCGTGAATCTGGCTGCGCAAGCTGGGCATTGTCGTCGTCGTCTAATAGCGCTGTTGTCCTCTGACGGTCGAGAATCTTTTACCTGAGTTTCACCGTGACCACAAAAAGGACAACGCATTATTTAAATCCCCTATTTAGATTACAGCACTGTATATTGGAAATTTTTCACAAAGATTTTTTACTTTTGCTTTAACTTCATTTTCAACGCTTGAATTATCATCAGGGTTTTGTGCAAGACCATCTAACACATCACCAATCAAATTTCCTATAAGATGAAACTCTTCACTTCCAAATCCTCTACTTGTACCAGCTGGCGAACCTAATCTAATTCCAGATGTAACAAAGGGACTTTCGGGGTCAAAAGGTACACCGTTTTTATTGCAAGTAATACCAGCGTTTTCTAAAGATCTTTCAGCTGCCTTTCCTGTTAGTTTTTTTGGTCTCAAGTCTACAAGCACTAGGTGTGTATCTGTTCCACCTGAAACTACAGCAAGCCCTCTGTCAAGCATTACATCTGAAAGAACTTTTGAGTTTTTAATTACAGAATCAATATAATTTTTAAATTCAGGTTTTAAAGCCTCTCCGAAAGCAACGGCCTTCGCGCAAATAACATGCATCAGTGGTCCACCTTGAAGACCTGGGAAAACGGCGGAGTTAATTTTTTTGGCGTGATCTGCATCGTTTGTTAAAACAATACCACCTCTTGGTCCTCTAAGCGTTTTATGTGTTGTGGATGTAACGACGTCAGCATAATCAAGTGGATTAGGATAAAAGCCTGTTGCAACTAAGCCAGCAAAATGAGCCATATCTACTAACAGCAGTGCACCGACTTTGTCGGCAATGTGCTTAAATTTATCAAATTCAATTATTCTTGGGTAAGCAGAGCCACCTGCTATAATTAATTTAGGCTTATGTTCTATTGCAAGTTTTTCTACTTCATCATAGTCAATAAGCGCCGTATCTTCTCTAACGCCATACTGAATGGCATTGAACCACTTACCTGATTCATTTGGTGGTGCACCATGTGTAAGGTGCCCTCCGGCAGCTAAAGACATTCCCATTATCGTATCTCCAGGTTTAAGGAGTGCTAAAAATACAGCTTGATTAGCCTGAGATCCTGAGTGGACTTGTACGTTAGCAAAATTAGCATTGAACAACTTTTTTATCCTATCAATACAAATGTCCTCTACCACATCAACATGTTCGCAACCTCCATAATACCTTTTTCCTGAATAACCCTCGGCATATTTGTTTGTTAAAATTGTGCCTTGTGCCTCAAGTACTGCTTTAGAAACAATATTCTCTGACGCGATAAGCTCAATCTGATCATTTTGCCTATGGTATTCCTTTTCAATGGCGTTTAATACCATTGGGTCTGTTTGAGTTAAGCTACTTTCAAAAAAAATCTTTCCTGTCATAATTACTCCCTTTTATATTTTTACATTATTGAACTTATCAAGTCTAGCTTGATGTCTATTACCTTCAAATTTAGATTTAAAAAACATAATAAAACATTTAATAGCTTCTTCACAAGAAATCAACCTAGAACCTAAAACCAAAACATTTGCATCATTATGCTCTCTTGAAAGTTTAGCCATTTTTTCGTTTAAACAAAGAGCTGCTCTCACACAACTATACCTATTTGCAACCATTGACATGCCAATACCACTTCCACAAATTAGTAATCCAAAAGAATCTTTATTATCTGAAATATTTTGAGATAAATTGTGTGCAAAATCTGGATAGTCAACAGAATCAACAGAATGTGTTCCAAAATCGTGAAATTGATAGTCATTTACGAAATATTTCTTTAATTTTTCCTTTAATTCAAAGCCTGCATGATCAGATGCTATTAAAATTTTAATCATTTTATCTTTCAATTTGTTTTAAATCATCTTTTATTCCAGATGATAGGAAATATAAACCAATAATATTAGGCAATGACATAGCAAAAATCATGGAATCTGAAAAATTTATTACACTTCCTAAATTCATAGAACTTCCAACAATCGTAAAAGACAAGAATATCAATTTAAAAGAATATTTACTCAATGCACTTAATCCAAATATATAGGTCCAACATCTTAATCCATAGTAAGACCATGTAATTAAAGTTGATATTGCAAACAAAGTAATTGCCACAGCCAAAATTGATGGAAACCAACTAAAATAACTTTCAAATGCTCTTGAAGTTAATTCAACTCCCTGAATACCATTATTATCTTCGTATACACCTGTAATAATTATGGTCATAGCTGTCATTGAACAAACAATTATAGTATCTACAACCGGAGAAAGTAAAGACATAAAACCAGTATTCAAATGATTGTCACTTTTCGCTGGAGCGTATGCAATTGGAGCACTACCAATTCCTGACTCATTAGAAAAAACAGCTCTTTTTACACCTGCAATCATTGAACCTAGAACTCCTCCCGTTGTAGCGTCAAAATTAAAAGCACTTTGGAAAACTTTTAATAAAGCCTCTGGAATCTGATTAAAATTAGACAATATAATTAATAAACAAGATATAACATAGACTAAAGCCATAAAAGGAACTAGTCGCTCAGTAACTTTACCAATAGATTTTATACCACCAATTATTATGAATCCAACTATCACAGCGAATATAGTACCACCAAGCCAACCTTTTCCGTACATGGGACTATTTTGCCCTCCTGTTGCCTCAACAATTTGTTGAAATGCTTGATTAGCTTGGAACATATTACCACCACCAAAAGAGCCGCCAATACAGCAAATTGCAAAAAATAACGCTAAGAAAGAGCCAAGCTTTGGGAACCCTTTCTCACTAAGGCCTTTAGACAGATATCTTATAGCTCCACCTGAAACGGTACCGTCTTTATGAATAACTCTATACTTATGACCTAAACTTACCTCAACAAATTTAAGTGTCATTCCAAAAAAAGCAGTCAATATCATCCATATCATTGCACCCGGTCCACCAATTGAAATAGCAACAGCTACTCCAGCAATATTTCCAAGCCCAATAGTTCCAGACATTGCCGCCGTAAAAGACTGAAAATGAGTTATCTCTCCAGGATGGTTAGGGTTATCATATTTACCCAACGCCACTTTTACGGCCCTTTTAAAGAACCTTATATTTAGAAAATTAAAATAAAAAGTAAAGAACAAGCTAGCAATTAATAACCAACAAACAATATATGGAACATCTGAACCCATAATTGAAAAACTATCAAAAATAAAATTAGTAATAGAATCTGATATAGGTTTTAATGCTCCGTCGATTTTTTTATCAAGAGATTCATCCATTTGTTTTTTTTATCAGATTTATGTTTATTAATTAAGTTAAAATCTCAATAATTTTTTCATAACATTTGTACAATGTATTTTCTTTTATGCAGTATGGTGGCATTAAATATATTGTATTACCTAAAGGTCTTAATAATAAACCATTTTTTAAAAAAATATTTTTCAACTTCTGGTTATCTGATGAACCATAATTTTGACCTATGCCATTAAATTCAAACGCAGCTATACTCCCTAAAACTCTGGGCTTGGAGATATTAATTTTTTTTAACTTTTTTATACAGTCATTATGAATATAGGAAATATTTTCTACTTTTTTTAAAGTTTGTTCTTTTTCAAATAGTTCAATTGAGGTATACGCTGCAGAACATGCAATGGGATTAGCAGTAAAAGAATGACCATGCAAAAATGTTTTTTTGATATCATCTCCAAAAAATTCATCATGAATTTTTTTGCTAAAAACTGTGGCTGCTAAGGGTATATATCCTCCTGTCAGTGATTTTGCTAAACACATTATATCAGGTTTGGTTTTAAGATAATCTGCAGCAAACATTTTTCCAGTCCTTCCAAAACCAGTCATAACTTCATCAAATATAATTAAAACACCTGCTTCACGAAATTTTTTTAAAAGTTTATCCAGAAACTCTTTTCTACAAACTCTCATGCCACCTGCACCTTGAATCAACGGCTCAAAGATAACGGCGGCAATATCATCCCTATTAGTTGATAAAATTTCATCAGCCCTTTCCAATGAAATCAACTCTTCCTTTTCAATGTCATTTTTTCCTTCCCAATAATCAGGATAGGGAATATTTATTGATTTTATCAGAAAGTCTTTAAAAGGTTCATAAAAACCTGAACTAAAACCAACGGACATTGCCCCAAACGTATCGCCGTGATAACCACCAGTCATTGATACAAATTTTTTTTTTTTTTTCCCTTTATTATACCAATATTGTATAGCCACTTTCATGGCGATCTCAACAGAAGTTGAACCATTATCTGAAAAAAAAACTCTCGATAAATTTTTGGGCATTAAATCAACTATTTTTTCAGCCAGATTTACTGCNGGCTCATGNGTGAAATCAGCAAANANNACTTGTTCTAATTTTTCNGATTGTTTTCTAATACTTTCAATTATTTCTTTTTTACAATGACCGTGTATNTTNACCCACCATGATGAAATTAAATCTACATATTNATTTCCNTTNATATCTANTAANANNTCATTTTTTGCACTTGATATAACNATTGGNTCATACTGGTTATTTATTTTTGTNAANGGATGCCACAAAAATTGCNTGTCTTTTNTTTTNTATTTCTTTNTCCATATNCTANATNTTCAAAAGTTTTCCCAAATTTTTTATTTCTTGGTTAGAAATTTTTTTTTTAAAAGGAATTTTACCTAATATATTTATTTTTTTTCCTAATATTTTTTTTCCAAAAAACTCAATTGTTTTTATAGTTTCTTCAATATTTTTACCTACAAAAATCAAACCTTTGAAATTTATTTTTTTATTTTTAATTAATTCAATTGATAACAAACTATGATTAATTGTTCCAAGAGATGTTTTACAAACAAGAATCAAAGGAAAATCTATTTTTTTTACCAAATCACTCATTAAATATTTATTATTAATTGGAACCTGTAAACCTCCCGCTCCCTCAATAATTATTTTTTTTTTAAAATGCTTTTTTTTAATCTCTAAAATTTTTTTTATAGAAATTTTTCTTTTCTCTTTTTTTGATGCGATATTTGGACTTATAGGATCTTTAAAAAAATAGGTCTCTGGGATTATTTCTGAATTTGGACAAAATTTTTTCACTACGTCTGAATCTGTTTTAGAAAATTCATTTTTTCCACATTGAATTGGTTTAAAATAGTTAGCTTCAAGTTTATTAACTAAGATTGCAGATACTATTGTTTTTCCAACATTAGTATCATTACCTGAAATAAAATAACCTTTAAACATTTATGCTCTAATTTTTTTTATAAACATAAAACTTACATTATAATTTATTGTTATTTCTGAATTCATTCTTCTTAAAAAAAATATATTTGTTTTAGTTTTTTTTAAATTAGTATTTGCTCCAATGCTTTTTAAATTGAAAAAAAAATCAAGTGGTTTTTTAAATTTCTCCTTAAATATTTTTTTTTTTGAGAAAAAGTTAAATTTTTTTTTATCAATTTGTTTTTCTAAAAAATCAGTGTCTGGAAGCGTGTTAATTAATTCTTCAAACAAGTTTTTATTTATTTCCAATGAATCAAAATCGAACTTAATTTCTGTTGGAATAGAAAAGATAAATGTGCTGTCTGTAGGCATTTGACTAAGTAAGTTAAAAAAAAAAATTGAAAAATTTTCTGACCAATGCAATGACATATTCGAAAAAAAAAAATCGTAAATTTTATAATTGTTAAAAGTATCAAAGTCTGCAACTTGATAGGAAAAATTTTCTTTAGATAAATTTTCTTTTGCTTTTGAAATCATTTTTTTTGAAATATCAATTAAATGAATTTTTTTAAAATTTTCTAATTTTTTAATTTGATTTGTCATAAAACCTGAGCCACAACCCATTTCTAATGCATTTTTAAATTTAATCCTATCATTCTTAGTTGATAATTCTTTATAGAATTTTACCAGATCAACACAAATTTTTTTTTGTATATTTGAATTTGATTCATAAAACTTAGAACCTCTATCAAAGGAATAAGAAATTTTTTTTTTAAAATTCATCATTTATTTATATTCTTTAAGTAATTTTTAATTATCATAGCTGTCTCTTTTGGTTTCAAATAAGGATAGGCATGTAGGTTAGAATTTATTAAGATGTATCTTTTTTTGTGATCCATAAAAGAATCTAACTTTTCTAAAGATAGGTCTAAAATTTTATCCTCTGTTGCAAAAACATTTAAAATCTTGTGACTTAAATTAAGAAAATCATCTTCATAGTTTTTTGACCTTAAATTCTTTAAACTTTTTAAAAGGTTTTTATTGTTAATTTTCCCTGTAAATTTGTTTTTTTTGATACCACAATTTTTGTAAAATTCCTCTAAAACAAAATCTGGAGAATTTTGAAATTTTTTTATCATTAAATCAAGAGCAGTCTTAGCCTTCATAGGGTTTTTTTGAAAATTAATAAAACTTGGGGCTGAAAAAAAGTTTAATAAGCCAAAACAATCAATTTTTTTTTCTAAGAACCAATGAAGACCATAAGAATGGGTTATAAAAATATTTATCTTCGAGTTAGCATTAATTATATTTTTTGAATTAGAACCAAAGAAATCTAGATCAATAAAAAAAAGAGATTTTATCAGGTTATTTTGTTTTATATATTTTGCTGAAGGTAACCAAAAACTTTTGTCAAAACCCCACCCATGAATAAAATAAATATCAAACATCTTTAATTAAAATAATTTTTCATCAATTCACAAAATTCAATTAATGAATTTTTTCCCATTGAAGAGGTTAATGATAATCTTATTCTTTCAGAACCTTTTAAAACTGTAGGTGACTTAATTACTTTCAAAAAAAAACCAGAATTCTCAAGACTTTTTTTTAGTTTTAAACACTTTTTTTCATCTTTTATAATCATCGGAATTATCTGTGATTGTGTGTTTCCAGTATCAATATTTAATTTATTTAGTTTTGTTCTAAGAAATTTTGCGTTTTCTAGAAGGTTTTTTCTTTCTTTATTTAGTTTAGGAATTATTTTTAGCGCCGCATTAATTGACGCATAAACCGATGGTGGCAGTGCGGTTGTATAGATTAATCCGCCACATGAATTTATAATTTTTTTAATATATTCTTCTGAAGTGGATACAAAAGATCCAAAGCTTCCAAAACTTTTTCCAAATGTACCAACAACAATTTCTTTTTCATACTTTTTGCCAAATGCACAACCAGAACCATATTTTCCAAAAACTCCAAGCGAGTGAGCCTCATCTAGATATAATATTGCGTTGTATTTTTTTGCTATTACTCTTAATTCTTTAACATTAGCTAAATCTCCATCCATACTAAACAAAGTTTCACTGATTATAAATTTTGGAGTTTTTCTATCAGTTTTTTTTAAAAGATAATCTAGATGATTTAAATCCAAATGATTGTATCTNTAGACCTTCTGTCTTGTTAGGTAACAACCATAATTGATGCTAGCATGATTTAATTTATCNGAAAAAANATCTACTTTATTTCTTTGCCCTAAATTGTTATCTGTCAAAGCAGGAATAAGTGTAGAATTCATTAAAAAGCCTCCGGAAAAAATTAATGATTTTTCTTTACCTATGAACTTACTAATCATAGATTCAATTACAGAAATTTTATCTAAATTTCCAGAAACTAGTCTTGATGAGGATAAGCTTGTTCCATAGGTTTCTAACCATTTTTTTGATTCGTTAATAATTTCTTTATTTTTGGAAAGACTCAAGTAGTCATTGCTGGAAAAGTTAAATAGTTTTTTACCTGAGATGATAATTGAATCAAAGTTTTTTTTGACAGTCCTATTTTTATAAGAAATATTTTCAAGTCTTCTTTTCATTTTTAT
>PATB01000025.1 GCA_002712255.1 Alphaproteobacteria bacterium | reverse complement strand
AATAAAAAAATACCTCGAAATGCAATATGCCCACTATGCGACTCAGGTAAAAAATATAAACGCTGTTGTGGTAAACTATAAAGTTAACTTAGTTCTCTAGAAATTTGTTACCAATTTCTAGATATTTTTTTTCTCTGTGTAATATTATTTCTTCAGCAGTCATATTTTCAAACTCTTTAGTTATTCGAACAAGACAATCCTTAATTAAATCACAGGTTTCATGAACATTTCGATGAGCTCCGCCAATAGGTTCTTTTATAATTTCATCAATAACCTCGAGGTCTAGTAAATCTTGAGCTGTCAATTTTAAATTTTCTGCTGCTTTTTCTGAATGATTAATTGATCGCCATAAAATGGAAGCACATCCCTCAGGTGAAATAACAGAATAAATTGAATGTTCTAACATCACAACTTTATTTCCCATTCCCATTGCAACAGCACCTCCCGACCCCCCTTCACCAATAACGAATGAGAAAATTGGAGATTTAACCGTCAAAGATTTTTTTATCGATGTTGCAATTGCTTCTGATTGTCCCCTATCCTCTGCCTCTACGCCAGGAAAAGCGCCAGGAGTGTCAATGAATGTAACGATGGGTAGGTTGAATTTACTGGCAATATTGAATAGTCTTTGAGCTTTTCTATAACCTTCAGGCTTAGCCATACCAAAATTATTTTTTACTCTGCTATCAATATCTTTTCCCTTATCATTACCAATAACTAAAAAACTTTTATTCTCTATTTTTGCCAAACAACCTTTCAACGAAGAGTCATCACCAAACAACCTATCGCCAGATAAATATTCGTGTTTATCAAAAATTTTTGACACTATGTCATCAAATTTTGGCCTATCTTGATGTCTGCAAACTTTAACCTTTTGAAACGGTGTAAGTTCTTTATAGATTTCGAGTAAAGTTTTATCAAACTTTTCTTGCAAATTACTTAGTTCATTCGCAATATTCTCGCTTGTATCTTTAAGATGCCTTAACTCTTCCATTTTAGCTTGAATGTCGAGCAAAGGCTTTTCAAAGTCTAAAAAGTTTTGCATTCGCTAATAAACTATTTCCCCTTTATAAGTTTAGCTTTCTCAACCAAAACTTCTGCCTGTCTGATTGAGGCAATATCAATAAGTCTTCCATCCAGAGAAACAGCGCCCTTTCCATCTTTTTTTGCTTGTTCCATAGCTTCTAAAATCCTTTGTGCCTGATTAACTTCTTTATCAGAAGGACTCATTACTTCATTAGCTAAATCGATTTGGCTTGGGTGTATTGCCCATTTTCCTTCACAACCGAGTGTAGCAGATCTATTTGCTTGAGCAGTATATCCATCTGGATCATTAAAATCACCAAACGGTCCATCAATTGGACGTAAACCATTTGCTCTAGCGGCTATTACCATTTTAGATACAGCATGATGCCACATATCTCCCCAATGTTTTTCTCTGGGATTGTCTCCATCTTTATCAGTCAAAACATGATAGTTGGGGTTTGGTCCTCCAATTACTGTTGTTTTTGCTTTGGTGGAGGCAGCATAATCAGCAACTCCAAAATGAAGTGATTCTAGCCTTCTTGAGTATGAAGCAATGTCATTTACGTTTTGCATCCCAAGTGCAGTTTCAATTATCAGCTCAAAACCTAATCTTTTTTCTAAACCCATTGCATCCTCAACTTGAGTACATAACATATCTACAGCATAAACATCTGANATNGTACCAACTTTTGGAATCATTATNANATCNANTTTACCAGGAGCTTTTTCAANTAANTCNACNACATCNCTNTACATAAAATGNGTATCAAGACCATTTATTCNNACAGACATCGTTTTNGTATTCCANTCAATATCATTNAATCCNTCAATAATATTTTTTCTNGCTTGNTCNTTTTCATCAGGGGCAACTGCATCTTCNAAATCTAAAAATATNACATCAACNTTACTTTTNGCNGCTTTCTCAAAAAGTGATGGGTTNCTTCCTGGNACNGCAAGTTCACTNCTGTTNAANCTNGGTTTNGCTTGTTCNATAATTTTAAAACTCATAATTNCCTCTTNTTTTTTTAATTTTAGNNNTGTAAGTTTAATATAGAAATTNTATANAAACTCAACCTAAATTTTTATTAATTTTTTAATTTCTTTTTTTAAACTATGCTTTTCCTCTAAAACCTTTCGTATTTTATTAGACTGTATGTGGGTATATATTTGTGTTGTAGAAATATCTTTATGCCCAAGTGACTCTTGTATAATTCTTAAATCAACTCCCCTTTCAAGTAAATGTGATGCAAATGAATGCCTTATAACATGAGGTGAAACTTTTGCNCTGGAAATATTACATTCATTTGCTAATTGTTTAATTAACTGAAAAAATCTATTTCTTGTAATATGNCCATCTTTAGAGTTTGATGGAAATAAATAAGAATTATTTATTTTATCTTGGTCTTTAATTTTTAAATAATTTTTAAGTGTAACAATTGCCCTACCAAATAGTGGAACAATTCTATGCACCCCACCTTTACCTTTTATTAAAATTGAAGACAAATCTTCGTTAATATCAGCTTTTCTTATCTTTACTAGCTCTGAAATTCTTATACCAGTTGCATAAAGAATTTCTAACATTGTTGATANTCTTACACCTTTATGACTNAAATCTTGATAAGTTCTATCCAATAGGATGTTGACCTCTTTCTCAGTTAAAAATTTTGGAAGTGATTTAGGTATTTTTGGANAATCAAAATTATTGATAGGGTTTAAATTTATAATTTTTAAATCANNGAGATAGTTAAAAAAATTTTTTAGAGATGATAGTTTTCTACTATGACTTTTTGGAGAAAATTTTATTGATAAGTAATTTATATATTTTTTAAATTCGTTATTTCCAATTTTTTTGATTTCATTATTTTTCATAAATCGTGAGAATTCAAGTAAGTCGTCTTTATATGACTGTATTGTATTTTTAGATAAATTTTTATTAGCACTTATGTATTCAAGATAACCTTCAATAAGTAGTCCATTTTTANTGTTCATTGTAATATATTTTCTANAAGTCTTTTATAATAATTATCAAGACCAAAAGTCTTTAAAATTTTCAGTACCTGGTAGTTTTCTAATAAACTTAACTCCTCAAAATCTCTGTTAGAAAAAATCCTAAAAAATATTTCAAGTAAATTGAAAATATCTTTATTTTGAGAAAATTTATCAGCCAAAAAAAGATTTTGTAAACTACCCTTTTCTAACTTATCTGATTCAGAAAAATTATAGTTTGAAATAATATTTATTAAATCTTGAGGCAATTCAACATTTAATGTAAGTACCATTAAAACTTTTTTAAATTTTTCTGAATTAATTTTTTCTTCTTTTTTAAGTGCAACCAAATATTTTCTTAGTTTATCTTCATCTAGATAACCTCCATCAAGATATTGTTTAGTTAATAAAGAAATTTTTCTGAAATAAACTTCTGTAGATATATCAGTGCTCTCAATGTNATCTAAAAGGATTGAGGCTTCTAAAGTATTATTTATAGATTGATACATTCTTGATAGCAACAATCTATCCTCTCTTGAGACTTTTCCTTTATCAGGAGGTATTAAGTTATNAACTAAATTTGATATTGGANCTATCATATTGTCAATTTGTGAACTTTTTANAAGAGCNATAATTTTTTTTAATTTTTGTTCAGCATTTTTTTCTTTTANAATTGACTGAAATAACAANGGACGGGCTTTAGCCGGTGATAAAGTTTTATACAACTTTAGAGAATTCTCTACGTCACTAGNTTTAAATCTAGATAGTTGATAGGCCTGAGANAGCATATCAACCTCAATTCTACCTTGTTTAACTAAAATTTCAGAACAATAAATTTTTAAATCTGTCTCTACTGCGGGGTTAGACAAAATTGATAGTAATCCACTTATACTCAAATTTTCTATTTGCTCATAATTGGGAGAAATGTCTGCAAATTGCAAAGAAGACATAATTATTGGGTTTAGAGATTTTATTTCATTGAGTTTTTTTTTTAGATCATCACCTTCAGAAATAACCTCTTCACTCATGAGTGAATATGCTAGATCAATAAAAAAGAGATTACCAGGTTCATTTAACTCTTTTAANAAAAGAAGTCCTAATTTTGCTTGCTCAAATCTGTTATTGATTATATCGCATATTATTAATATTTTTCCAAAAACCTCTGGCACTTTATCTGGCTTATTGTCTAAAATTTTACAAGCCTCACNATGTCTATTTCTTAATAANTTTCCCTCAATCATTTTTTTAAGGATAAACTCATTTTTTTTTAATTCGGGATATTGAGAATAATAAATTTCAATTTCGTTAATTCTTCCTGTTTCAAATAATTTATTTATGTAAATTTCGAAAATCTTTTTATCTTCATCTGATGAGACAAGATTTTTATCAATATTTTTTTTTGAAGTAAGTATCTCAAAAATTAGTTCTTGCACAACAGGATTTGAACTTTTGGTTGGTATAATTGACAAAAGATTTTCAATATCCTCGTATTTTTTTTTTTTAAATAAATCTATAAAATTTAATTTTTGATCATCACCTATTTCAGAAATATAAGNTTTTGATTCTAAAGAATTCTCGTTTTCAATATTTTCAAATATTATTTGGTTGGCTAACAATAAATCAGCAAAAAAAATTATTAAGGTTATTAACAAATTAATTCCTATCAATTTTAAACTCACTCTCAACAACTTTTGGTTTAACAATAAAATCCGTGGTACCTAGATATATTAAGAAAACTACAAAGGCGGCGGCAAAAGAAATTAAAATTTTCAATATAATTTTATTCACTATTTTTTTTTTTATCTCAATTGTAAAATATTATTATTNAAATTATACATTAATTATTTGAGTTAATATATAACGTAAATGAATTTAAGAAAAAACAATATTGTAATCTTAGGAATGACTGGAGTTGGAAAAACAACAATTGGAAAAATTTTATCTAAAATTTTAAAGTTTGAATTTGTAGACACTGACTATGAAATCGAAAGGGCTTCAAGTCTTAAAGTTCATGATTTTTTTAAAAAATACGGGGAANCAGAATTTAGACAACTAGAAAAAAAAATTTTTTTGAAATATCTTGCAAGAAAGAAAAATACAATTATTTCAACTGGAGCAGGTATTATGAGTGATGNAGAAATAATTGACAAAATAAGTAAAGAAAGCATAAGTATTTTCTTNGATATTAAAATCTCAAATCTAGTTAATAGACTTAGACATAACACTAGAAATAGACCAAAACTTCAAAAGGGAAATTTAAAAAAAAACCTGGAAAATATGTACAACCACAGGATAAGTAATTACAATCAAGCAAATATTAAAATAAGCGTGGATGAACTTCCAGCAGGAGATATTGTTTCCAGGATAATCAAAAAATTAAATTATGAAGAAATTTAGTAAACTTAATGTCAAACTTAAAGATAAAAGTTATCCGATTTTTATNGGTGAGAATTTAATTAAAAATATTGATTTTTTTCTTCCAGATTTTAATAGTTACTCAAAAATAATTCTTATAACCGACAAAATTGTATTAAAAAATTTATTTACAACTTTTAAACAAATTAAAAGTTTATCAAAAGATAAATTCTTAAACGTTACTTTGCCAGCAGGTGAAAAAACAAAAAGTTTCCAATACCTTAATTTTCTATGTGAAAAAATTCTAAAAGAAAAAATTGATAGAAATTCTCTTCTTATATGTTTAGGAGGAGGTGTTATTGGTGACATTGTCGGCTTGACAGCTAATCTTCTCCTTAGAGGTGTAGATTTTATACAAATTCCAACAACCCTTTTAGCACAAGTTGATAGTTCAGTTGGAGGAAAAACAGCAATTAATTCAAAGTATGGTAAAAATTTAATTGGTAGTTTTAATCAACCAAAGGCTGTAATAATTTCAATTGAAACTTTGAAAAAACTTGAAAGAAGACAAATTACTTCTGGATATGCAGAAATTTTAAAATATTCGTTAATTAGTAAAAACTCTTTTTTTAATTTTTTAAAAAAAAATGGTAGAAACATCCTTAGGTTAGATTCAAAAATTGTTACTAATGCAATTAAAGTAAGTTGTAGAATTAAATCAAAAATAGTAGAGGTAGATGAAAAAGAAAAAGGGGTAAGAGAAATATTAAATTTTGGGCACACTTTCGGTCACGCAATTGAATCAAATACGGGTTTTTCAAATAAAATTTTTCATGGTGAGGCGGTGATTTTAGGAATGTATTTAGCTTTGAAATTTTCTAATTATATTGGGATTTGTGATGAAAAATTAATCAATCAGTATAGCGATCATCTTAATGATCTTGATATTCCTTATAAATTAAAAGATTATAAAGTTAAAATATCAGTCACAAATTTTTTAAAACACATTAAGTTTGATAAAAAAATTAAAAATAATAAGATTAAATTAATTTTATTAAAAGGTATTGCGAAACCAATTGCATATGTGGTTAAAGATGAAAAAATACTTAAAAACTTTCTTCAAGAAAATCTAATTTAATTTTATGGATATACCATTACATATATTAATTGGTTCGATTATTGGCCTTGTAATTCTTTCAGCATTTTTTTCAGGATCTGAGACTTCACTTACATCAGCATCCAAACCCAGAATGCATAATTTAGCCAAATCAGGAAAAAAAAATGCTAAAATATTTGAAACTCTTTTTAAAGACAAAGAACTACTCATATGTACGATTTTATTTGCTAATAATTTAGTTAATGTTCTTGCATCAGCCTTAGCAACTAAAATTTTAATAGAAATTACAAATACTGATGGAATTTTATATGCCACTGTAATTATGACCCTCATGATTCTTGTGTTTGGAGAGTTAATTCCAAAAACACTCGCACTGTCAAAATCAGATAGTTATGCTCTAAAAATAGCCCCTTTCATAAGATTTTTAGTGATTTTGCTTTATCCACTTACAGTTTCTCTAAACTTTTTTGTTTACATTTTATTAAAAATTGTAGGTGTAAATTATTCTAACTTTAAAAAAGAAGAAATTTCTGAGAAAAGGGAAGAAGAATTAAGAGGGGCAATTGATTTACACGGTGATGATTCTTCAAGAGAAGAAAAAAACATGCTTAAATCAATCTTAGACTTAGACGAAATAACTGTAGGCTCAATAATGATTCCAAGAAAAGATATTTTTAGCCTTTCAGTAAAAATTAATTATCATGATCTTTTGAATAAACTTGAGGATTCTCCTCACTCAAGAATACCAATATGGGAAAAAAACCCTGAAAATATAATTGGAGTTTTCCATGTAAGAAGATTAATTAGTTTAAAAAATATTGATTCAAAAAACTTTAATATAAAGTTACTCTGCCAAAAACCATGGTTTATTCCAGAGTCAACTAAACTTGATAATCAATTAATGGAGTTTAAGAAAAGAAAAGAACACTTTTCTATCGTTGTCGATGAATATGGAGAATTCCTTGGAATTGTAACTCTTGAAGATATTATTGAAGAAATTGTAGGCGATATTGATGATGAGCAAGATATGTTAAAAATTTCACAAAAAGTTAAGGGTATTAAAACTTTATCTTCATCAAGTTTTTTAGTTAAAGGTAATGTGAATTTAAGAGATTTAAATAAAGAGTTAAATACTAATTTGCCAATCAACAACAACATATCTACAGTTGCTGGACTTGTTTTATATGAAAGCAGGACAATACCTAAAACAAAACAAGTTTTTTCATTCTTTGATTTAAAATTTGAAATTTTAAATAAAACTAATAACCAAATTACATTATTAAAAATTACAAAAAAAAATTAACATTCAGTAAAAAAAATATTATAGTTATTATGGGGAGTATTTTTTTGGTTATTAGAGATCTATTTGAAAAAGTTTTAATTGATCAAAGACTTGTTATAATTGATCACAACTCATCAGCATATGAAGCAGCTGTGAGTATGTTAAAAAACAAATGCGGTGCACTACTTGTCTGTGATAATAAAAATGAAAATTCTTTGATGGGAATAATTTCTGAAAGAGATTTAACTTTTAGAGTAATACCCAAAAACCTTGATCCAAAAAAAACAAAGGTTTCTAAAATTATGACAAAAAATGTTGAAACTATTCAACCAAACAGAACAACATTTGATGCTATACAAGTTATGAAATCTAAAGGCTTTAGACACCTACCGGTGGTTGAAAAAAAAAAAATAATAGGTATTCTTTCCATGAGAGACCTCTATGATTATGCTAATAATGAACTCCAAGATTCATTGAAAAAACATCAAGAATTTATGTTTGGTACTGGATATGGAAGTTAGGTAAGGATTTTTATAGATAGTGCATGAATACTATTTTTCATTTCATCTTTCAGAACATTATAAATTAATCTTTGGCTAGCAACTTTATTAATTGAGCATAAACGCTTAGACTTAATTACAATGGAAAAGTGTGAGTTTCCAGTATTTGGACTTCCAGCATGACCACGATGTTTTTCGGAATCATTTATAACTTGAAGGTGTTCAGGTTCAAAAAAATTATTAAGTTTTTTGTAAATTGTTGATTCATTCATATATATAGTAATAGAATATATTATGAAAAAAAAGTCAATTGAGTATATTTTCAATAAAATAATTGGTGTAAACAATGAAAAAGTTTGTGATGAGATCAATTGTAAAAACCCAGGAAAATATGAAGCACCAAAATCTCCGAACAGTGATGAAAAACACACGTTTTGTCTTACTCATGTGAAGGAGTATAATAAAAGATGGAATTTTTTTGCAGGAAAAACTCAAAATCAAATTTATGACTATCAGAAAAATGATTTTTTTATTGGTCGCCCAACAAGGCCTTTTTCAAAAGGCGTTAATTCAAAAATTAAATTTGAATTTGAATATACTTTTGATAATGAAAATTTAAATTTTCAAAAAAAAAAACACAAACAAAAAATACCAAAGGTGAAAAAATATTCAGCTGAAATAATAAAGTGCTTAGAAATTTTTAATTTTAATGACGAATTTAGTGAAAAAGAATTAAAAAAGAGATATAAGGAACTAGTAAAAAAATATCATCCTGACCTTAATAAAGATTACCTAAATAAAGATAAAAATATAAAAGAAATAAATAAATCATATAGCAAATTAATAAAATTCCTAAAAAAATAAAATGAAATTAAACGAAAATCACAAAACTGTTTTAAAGCTTGATACCACATCGTATACTGACGAAATTTTTGGAATAAAAAAAAGAGTAACCATATCTCATTTTTCCAAAAAAACTGACCTTGTACCTGAAATTGATAAAAATTATGTTTTTGATGAAGCTACAACATTGTCAATTATTATGGGCTTCAAACATAATAAAAGAGTATTAATTCAAGGTTTGCATGGAACCGGGAAATCTTCACATATAGAACAAATTGCGGCCAGACTTAATTGGCCTTGCTTAAGAATAAACTTAGATGGTCACATTAGTAGGTTTGATTTGTTAGGTAAGGATGCGATTGTACTTAAAGATGAAAAACAGGTAACAACATTTAAACAAGGATTACTTCCATGGTCAATTGAAAATCCTGTAGCACTTGTATTTGATGAATATGATGCTGGAAGACCAGATGTAATGTTTATTATTCAAAGACTTTTAGAGTCTGATGGCAAACTAACTCTACTAGACCAAAATAGTGTATTACAACCAAATCCTCATTTTAGAATTTTTGGAACATGCAATACTTTGGGGTCTGGCGATGAATCAGGGTTATATTATGGAACACAAAATCTAAATCAAGGTCAGTTAGACAGATGGAATATTTTCACCACATTGAATTTTTTAAAACCTGAAATAGAGGAAGAAATAATTGAAAAAAAAATTAATAAAATTTCCAAAAAGAAAAAGGATCAAATTAAATCAATAGTAAAGCTTGCAAACTTAATAAGAAATGCATTTAGATCCTCAGATATATCAATAATAATGTCACCTCGTACTTCAATTATATGGGCGCAAAATATTGAAATTTTTAATGATGTTGATGTTGCTTTTAGGTTAACTTTTTTTAATAGATGTGACGAAAATGATAAAAAAGTAATAAATGAATTTTATCAGAGGTGCTTTGGGAGAGATCTTGTTTAAAAAACAAAAAAAAGATTTATTTAATAATCAACAAATAGTTGCAAACTCAATATCCAAGAATAAATTACAGAATTTATCAGAGGAAAAAAAAATTGAAAAAAATGATAAAATAGATCTTACAGAAATAACAAAAGATCTTTTTTATAAAGTTAGAAGTATCTATGACTTCAAGGCTCTTAACGAAAGATATAAAAATAAAAAAATTTATAATTTTTATTGTCCCACAGAAGAATATAAAAAAAAATTATTTGATATTATTTGTGCAGGAAGGTTCCTTAGGTTAGGTTTTGAGGAGTTTGTTGGATGTAAAAAAAATATAAAAAAAAATATAAATAACCCGAATATTTTTTTTGATTTTACATTAGATAAAAAGAGTGCTTTTTTACTCAAGACTATAATAAGTATATTTGAAGGAAAAAATATAGATTCTAAAAAGTTAGATTTTTTTTTTCCTGAGCTTAATATTAACGACTTAGTAGAATTAAATAAATTAATTCTGAGTGAAGAGTTATATTTTATAAAAGCAAATGAAATAATAAAAAAAATTAAAATTATTTCTGAAGAGGAAAGTAGTAACAATTTAAAAAATGATGATCAAATTAAATCAAAAGATAATAAATCAAAAAAAGAAGAACTAAAAAAAATTCCTTTAACTGAAAAAATTAATAAAAAACAAAAAAGTAAACCAACTGAAGTTGACCCAGAAAATAAAATTTTAAAAAAAAAAGATGTTATTGATGAGAAATATAAAATTTATACAAAGGAATTTGATTTATCTTTAAATGCAAAAAATCTTGCTTCTAAAGCCGAGTTAAATTTTCTACGAAAAAAATTTGAAAATGAGTACTTTGAAAATAAAAGACTTATTAATAAATTAGCGAAGAAACTAGAAAGATTATTCAGTTCATTAAACATCAATTCTTGGAAATTTGATCAGGATGAAGGTTATATTGACCCTACAAGGTTAGCTAATTTAGTTGCCAATTCGGGAAATCTTCAAATTTTTAAAAGTAAAAATGAAAATACTGAAAAAAATACGATAGTTAGTTTACTTCTTGATAATTCAGGTTCTATGAGAGGAAAACCAATAATTACATCAGCAATTACAACTGAAATAATAACCAAGGTTCTTGAGAAATGTAAGGTTAATATAGAAATACTTGGATTTACTACAAGGGAATGGAAAGGAGGAATGTCCAAGAAAAAATGGGAATCAACCGGAAAAGTAGATAGTCCTGGAAGACTGAACGATCTCTTACATATAATTTATAAAGATGCTGATGTTACTTGGAATAATTGTAAAAATAATCTTGGTCTAATTTTAAAAGATGGTTTACTTAAAGAGAACATAGATGGTGAAGCGGTCAAGTGGGCATATAAAAGATTATTAAATAGAAAAGAAAGAAAAAAAATTTTAATTGTAATATCTGATGGTGCTCCTGTAGATGATTCAACACTTTCACATAACTCACCAGACATACTAGATAATCATCTCAAAGAAACCGTTAATATTATTCAACAAACAAAATCAATTAAATTAGTTGCAATTGGAATAGGTCATGATGTCTCAAAATATTACAAAAATGCATTTGTGATTGAAGATGCAGAAAACTTGGGTGACGTGATAATTGATAATTTAATGAAGTTTCTTGGTAGCAAAAATAATTAAGATTTTTTATTTACAATGGCTTTTTTTAGCTTTTTTGTTTCATTATTTAATTTCGAATTTTTTAGGCCTAAAATATAGTTATCGATGCCACCATTTTTTTCAACTGTTTTAATACCTTTTGATGTCACTCGCAACCTTACCTTTTTTCCTAAAATCTCAGAAAAAAAAGAGGTATTTTGTAGATTTGGCAGAAATTTTCTCTTTGTCTTGTTGACAGCATGACTTACATTATTTCCGACCATTGGTTTAACATTGGTGATATTGCATCTTTTACTCATAGAGGTAACTTAAAGCATAATAAGAAAAGAAAATCAACTTTCTAAAATTTATTTTTAATAAAAAAATCGCATATTAACTGAGACGCTTTAAAAATACTTAAATTTTTTTTTCTAACTTTTTCTTGAATTTGTAATACAAATTTTTCTTTAGTTATATCTTTTGTTATTAATTCATTTACTGCATTTCGTACTGAATTCCACATCCATTTAGTTTGTTGAGATTCTCTATTTTTATAAAAGTTTTTATTATCTTTTTGTTTTTTTACAAATTCTACAATAAAACTCCAGATTTCCTGAATTCCTTTTGATTTCAGTGATGAACACATTAAAACATCAATGAGATGATTTTCTCTTGGTTTTCCAGTTATCTGTAATGCATTTTTATATTCTCGCTGAGTAATTTCTGCAACTTTAATAAGATCATTATCAGCCTTGTTTACAACAATTAAATCAGCAAGTTCTATTATACCTTTTTTAATTCCCTGAAGCTCATCTCCACCTGATGGTAACAGTAGAACTAAGAAGATGTCAACCATGTCATAAACTGCGGTTTCAGCTTGACCAACTCCCATTGTTTCTATGAAAATAACGTTATAACCAGCTGCTTCAAGACATAAGATAGACTCATGTGTTTTTTTTGCTACGCCTCCTAAATGACCATCACTGGGTGATGGTCTTATAAAAGCAAATGGATTTACTGATAATTTTTCCATCCTTGTTTTATCACCAAGAATCGATCCTCCTGATTCTTTCGATGAGGGGTCAATAGCAAGTACAGCAACTTTTAATCCTTTTTTGATTAAAAATAGTCCTATTGATTCTATGAAAGTTGACTTTCCAACTCCGGGTACACCTGTAACACCTATACGAACAGTATTGTTGTTTACATTTAAATTTTCTAAAATTTTTTGAACCAAAGCTTTATCTTTTTTTAATTTTGATTCAACCAGAGTAATAGTTTTTGCCAGAGCTTTTTTTGATCCACTCTTCAACTCTTTGCATGTATAATTTACTAACTTGAGTGTTTCGATAAAATCATTTGCTTGCTCATTTTTTTTTAAGTAATAAAAATCATTTGGAGAAACAGATCCATCAGTTTGTTTTAAAATTTTTAAAACAATATCTTTTTCTGGTATTCTTTCTCCACTTATATACCTCGATAAGGATACAGGGGAAATACCTAATTCCTTTGAAAACTGTTTGTTAGTAATTTTGTTAAGTTTAAGATATTCTTTTAGCCTCATAATTAACCACTACGGTTAATAATACTATATCATTTTAATAATTTCAATAGCTGCCTCTTGAATATTTGTACCAGGACCAAAAACTTTGCTTACCCCAAGTTTGTAGAGAAAGTCGTAATCTTGCGGCGGGATAACTCCACCACAAATAACTTTAATCTCTGATGCGTCGTTTTTTTTAAGAGATTTTATTAACAACGGTACAAGTGTTTTATGTCCAGCTGCTAATGTAGAGACGCCAATCACATGAACATCATTTTCTATTGCTTGAATAGCCGCTTCATTTGGGGTTTGAAATAATGGTCCAACATCAACATCAAAACCCAAATCTGAGAAGGCGGTTGCAATAAGTTTGGCCCCTCTGTCATGACCGTCCTGCCCCATTTTTACTACCAACATCCTTGGCCTTCTACCTTTTACATCAATAAATTTATCTATATGGTTATTTATTGAGTTAATTTTTTCTGTTTTTTTTATGGTTTTGCTATAAACACCACTGATAGTTTTAGTTGATAATGTATGTCTTCCAAAAACCTTTTCCATAGCTGATGTCATTTCTCCGACGGTACATTTATTTTTTGCTGCTTGGATACAAATCTCCAGTAAATTTTTAGACTCATCCTTAGCAGCTAATTCAATTTTTTGTAAAAATTTTTCTGCAGATTCATTATCTCTAGTTTCTTTAAGTTTATTCAAGTTATTGATCTGTCTTATTCTTACCTCGTCGTTATCAATAGATAAAATATTAATATCCTGTTTTTCGGTAGGTTTGTATTTATTAACACCTACAACAGTTTCTTCCTCTGAATCTACTCTAGCTTGCTTTTTTGCAGAACTTTCTTCTATCCTCATTTTTGGTATACCCATTTCAATAGCTTTAACCATTCCTCCAGCATCATCAATTTCTTTAATTAATTTATTGGCCTCTTTAATCATTTCAGAAGTTAAGCTTTCTAAATAATAAGAACCAGCAAGTGGGTCAATAACATTTGTAATACCGGTTTCCTCGGCAATTATTAATTGAGTATTTCGTGCAATTCTCGCTGAAAAGGGAGTTGGCAATGCTAAAGCTTCATCAAAACTGTTGGTATGTAAAGATTGAGTACCACCCATTACAGCTGCCATGGCTTCAATAGCAGTCCTAACAATATTGTTATATGCATCTTGTTCTACTAACGATACGCCAGATGTTTGGCAGTGCGTACGAAGAGCTAAGCTTTTGTTATTTTTTGGTTTAAACTTTTTTATAATTTCACTCCACATAAATCTAGCCGCCCTCATCTTGGCTATTTCCATAAAAAAGTTCATTCCAATGGACCAAAAAAAAGAAAGCCTAGGAGCAAAATCATCTATATCTAGACCTCTTTTTAGTGCAGCATTAACATATTCTTTTCCATCAGCAAGAGTGTAAGCTAGTTCTTGTACTTGGTTTGCACCGGCTTCTTGCATATGATAACCACTGATAGATATTGAATTAAATCTTGGCAAATTTTTTGATGTGTATTCAATAATATCCGAAACTATTCTCATACTTGGTTTTGGGGGAAAAATAAAAGTATTTCTAACCATGAATTCTTTAAGGATATCATTTTGAATCGTTCCGGTTAATTTTTCTTCAGGACAACCTTGATTTAAACCTGACGCAATAAAGCATGCCAATACAGGAATAACTGCACCATTCATTGTCATAGAGACACTCATTTTTTCCAGAGGGATACCGTCAAATAATTTATTCATATCTTCAACTGAATCAATTGCAACACCTGCATTTCCAACATCTGCAACTACCCTTGGGTGGTCTGAATCATATCCCCTATGTGTTGCAAGATCAAATGCAACAGATAGACCCATAACACCATTTTTTAAACCTTCTTTGTAAAATTTATTAGACTCCTCGGCGGTGGAAAATCCAGCATATTGCCTAATAGTCCACGGTCTATTTGCATACATGGTAGCGCGAGGTCCTCTTGTATATGGAGGTAAACCAGGAAATCCAATTTTATGATTAAGATTTTTAAGGTCGTCTTCTGTGTAAAGGGGCTTAACCTCAATGCCCTCTGGGGTTTGCCAGTTAAGATCTTCAATCTTTTTTTCTTTGAGTTCTTTATTAGCTGAATCTAACCAATCTTTATACTTTTGATTTGACAATTTTTTACTCTTTTTAAGTTAATTTCCTCATATAAAAATTTGGAAAAATATTTTTTGTTTTAATTAAACCATCTAATTTTTGTTTATCAACATCGTTGTTATTATTTACCTCTCTATGAATACCGTCAGTTATGAGCAAGGAATCAAAATTTAAATTATTTGCACCTTTGATGTCATTATCTAACGAATCTCCAATAATCAATATTTTTTTATTCTTTTTTTCAAAGAAATTAAAGCAAAACTCATAAATCTGTTTAAAAGGCTTGCCATAATATTCTACTTTTCCACCGATTTTCTCATAATATTCCGCAAGTAAACCAGCACATATCCAAAAATCATCACCTCGAACTACAGTTTTATCAGGATTTGAGCAAATCATACTACATCCTTTTTTTTCAAGATGTTCTAATAAACTAGTATAGTTTTCCAAACAATCGTTATCTCCCCAAGGACCAGTATTTAAAATAACGTCAACATCTGAATCTTTATCAACAATTTTAACGTCCAGACCTTCAATTAAATGATGATCTCTTGGGGGGCCAATTATAAAACAATTTTTATTCTGATATTTTTCTTTCATTTGATGCCATGTTAACTCACCAGAAGAGATAACTTTATTATATAGACTTGGCTGAATGCCAAAATGCTCTAGTTGCTCAGAGATAACATTAGAGCGTCTTGGAGCGTTAGTAATAAAAAAGACCATTTTATTTTTTTTTTTTAATTTTTCTAAGACAGGCTTTACATTTTCAAAAACAGATACGCCGTTATGTATCACACCCCACAAATCAATAAAAAAAATATCATAAGAATCGAAAATTTCTGACAAACTACTGAGCTTAAAATAATTTTTCATGGTTTTAAATTAGTCCCAACAAGATCGCTGATAGTTTTTATGTTGTTTTTTTTTAGCAGATAACTTAACTCCGTTAAAATTTTGAAAATAAGATATGGACCTTGATAAATTAAAGATGTGTATAATTGAATTAAATTACAACCTAAAGATATTTTTTCAAAAGCATCTTTACCAGATGAAATTCCACCCACTCCAATTAAAATAATTTTTCCTTCAGTTTTTTTAAAAACTTTCTTTATAATTTTATTGCTTAGTGCTTTAAGTGGGGGGCCTGAGAGACCTCCAACCTCTTCTATCTTCCATGAATTTTTTATTGGTTTAGAAAGAAGTTTATCTCTAGTAATTGTTGTATTGGTTAGAATTAATCCGTTGATCTTTTCACTATCTATTGCTATCTCGCATATTTCATTTAATTCCTTTTCAGTTACATCAGGAGAGATTTTGATTAAAGTCGGTTTTTTTGGGGGAGGGAGAATTGACAATAACTTATTTATGTTTTCTCTTTTTTGTAAATCTCTCAAACCTGGCGTATTGGGGGATGAAATATTAATAGTTATATAATCCGCATACTGTTCAACAATATCATAAAGAAATCCATAGTCAGAAAAGTAATTTTTAGAATTTTTATTTTTTCCAATATTTATTCCAATTATATTTTTTTTTTTTTTTTCAAATTTTTTAAGATTTCTTATAAAATCCTCAATGCCTCTACTATTGAATCCTAACCTTTGAATTACTGCTTCATATTCAGGTATTTTAAATATCCTTGGTTTTTCATTACCTTTTTGAGGCATCGGAGTAACAGTTCCCAACTCTAAAAATCCGAAGCCTAAATCAAATAAACCGGGTATAACTTCAGCATTTTTATCAAAACCTGCTGCCAAACCAATTGGATTTTCAAAAGATTTATCGAAAACTACTGTTTGTAAATTGGAAAATTTTGTTTGTTTTTTGTATAATCTAAATCTTAGAGAGAAAAGAAAAATTTTATGTAAAATTTCTGGTGATACATTTTCACTTAATTTAGAAATTAATTTATAATTCATTTAATTTAAAACTTTTGTTCAACTCGTTTTACATTAAAGAAATCAATAAATCCATAAAGATGCGGAAAAAGTTGGTTATCTCTGGATATTTCCCACTTCAATTTTTTTTCAAGGTCTTTTACTTTAAATTCCAAAACCATAACCCTAACTTTGTGACTATAATATTTCTCAATTGTTTTTGTTAATTGTTCTTTTGTAGAAAGGTGAATAAATCCTGATTGTAAATCTAATTTGTTCCCAAAAAATTTTTTTTTTTTTTTAAACTCATTCCACTCATTTTCCAACATAACCCTATAAACATAGCTTTCTTTTTTATTCTTCATTAATTAATTTTTTCCTTTAAAAGAATTATAGTTTTTTCAATTCCATAAAACTTTATAAAAGAACCTAGTCTAGGGCCTTGGTCTTGTCCTAGAATCACTTGATAAAAAGCAGAAAACCAATCCTTTAGATTTTTAAATTCAAGAGACATTCCAATTTCATAAATTTTTGTTTGTATTTCCTCTGCTTCATCATTTGCGGATGAATTCTTTAATATATCTATTAATTTTTTAAAACCCTCCTTTTCTTTTTCGGTTGGATTACGATATTTTTTATTTGGTAAAATAAATTGTTTATAATAAACAACTCCGTATTCCAACAATTCGTTCAAAAGTTTATTTTCTTTTTTATTAATTTTTGGGTAGTAATTTTCTATAAATCCCCATAATACCTCACTTGAATCTGCATTACAAACACTAGCTAGGTTGAGAACCATATTAAAAGTTATTTTCTCAGGAGTCTTTTCTTTATTTTCATGATCGATAAACCATATCGGACTATTCAATCTTTCATCTCTTGAAAAGTTATCAAAATCATTTTTTAATTTAAGAAGTTCATCTGTTGTTTTAGGTATGACATCAAAAAATAGTCTTTTTGCTCTATTAGGGTTTTGGAACATAAATAATTCAAGACTTTTATTGTTTGAAAATCTTAACCAATCGCCAACTGAGATTCCATTACCAACTGACTTTGAAATTTTTTCCCCTTTTTCATCTAAAAAAAGTTCATAGGTATAGTTAACAGGTGACTTCGCACCGATAGTTTTCATTATTTTATTTGATAGAGAAAAAGATTCAATTAGGTCTTTTCCATTCATTTCATAATCAACACCAAGAACAAACCATCTCATAGCCCAATCAACTTTCCATTGAAGTTTACACTCACCATTAAAAATTGAATACTCCTCGTCTAAATTAGTGTTTGGATTAAAAAAAACAATTTTCTTTTCTTTAACTTTCAATTCCTTTATTTGCACCTGAAGAACTTTACCAGTAGATTTACAAATTGGTAAGAAAGGTGAATAAGTTAGTCTTCTATCTTTTCCAAGTGTTGGTAAAATTATATTTAATATTTTATCATAATTATCAAAAATTGCCTCCAAACCCTTATTGAAATTTCCTGATTTGTATTGTTCTGTAGCAGATTTAAATTCAAATTCAAAATTAAAGCCCTTTAAAAAATTAATCAGCATATTATTATTATGTTCAGAAAAACTTTCAAATTTACCGAAAGGGTCTGGAATCGATGAAAGAGGTTTATCTAAATTTTCTCTTATTAATTCTTGGTTAGGTACATTTTGTGGTACTTTTCTTAGGCCATCCATATCATCAGAGAAAACAAATAATTTAGTGGGTATATCAGACAAATACTTAAAAGCTTTTATAACCATAGTAGTTCTGAAAACTTCTCCAAAAGTTCCAATGTGAGGAAGACCTGAAGGTCCGTATCCAGTTTGAAATACACATTCTGATTTTTTTGAATGTTCAAACCTTTTAAGTAATTTTTTGGCTTCAACAAATGGCCAAAGTTTTAAGTTCTTTTCTGTCATATATTTATTAAACTATTTAGTTTAATATTATTATCAAGCCTAAAAATATTTAATTATACAATTTTAAATTGTAATATTTTTTATTTTGCAATTTTATCTTGTAATATTGAAAAAACCCTTTATTTTTAGTATTATTTATTTCTAATTTTATGGTTAAAAAACTAAAAGGTGATTTTTTTTTTCTTTCCGCAAATGATTTAAAAACAGGTGCAGTTATTTATTATGATGGTAATAATTGGTCAAGAAAAATAGAAAAAGCTTTTAAAATCAATCGTGATGAAATTGAAAAATACGAAAATATTGCAAAAAACTTTGAAAAAAAATGTATAATTATTTCACCCATATTTGTTGAACTAACCGATGAAGGAAGAATTAAAAAACTTAGAGATATTATAAGATATAAAGGACTTACCTTTTAAATATAGATATGTACCAGTATTCAGAAAAAGATAAAAAAATTGTTAAAAATAGAACTAGAGAATTTTTATCTCAAGTTAAAAGAAGAATTAATGGAGATTTAACTGAAGAGGAATTTAAACCTCTAAGACTAATGAACGGACTATATCTACAATTACATGCTTATATGTTAAGGGTTGCAATTCCTTACGGAGAATTATCGTCGATACAGTTAAAAAAATTGGCAGAAATTTCTGATAAATATGATAAAAGTTATGGACATTTTACAACTAGACAAAATATTCAGTTCAATTGGCCAAAGTTAGAGGATGTTCCAAAAATTTTAGATGAGCTTGCTGATGTAGAAATGCATGCAATTCAAACATCTGGTAATTGTATTAGAAACATTTCATGCGATCATCTCGCAGGAATAAACAATGAGGAGGTTGAAGACCCAAGACCATGGTGTGAAATAATACGCAAGTGGTCGACCTTTCATCCTGAGTTTTCTTTTTTACCCAGAAAGTTCAAAATTGCTGTGATTGCATGTGAAACTGATAGGGCTGCAATGAAGGTCCATGATATAGGGTTAAAATTAAAAAAAAAAGATAATGAAATTGGTTTTGAAGTTTTTGTAGGTGGTGGTCAAGGAAGAAGTCCGTTTATTGCAAAAAAAATAAATGATTTTGTAAAAAAAAAAGATTTACTTAATTACCTTGAGTCAATACTTTCAATTTATAACGAAATGGGGAGAAGAGACAATATTTACAAAGCAAGAATTAAAATTTTAATAAATGAGCTTGGAGAAGAAAAATTAAAATCCCTTGTAGATGAGAAATTTAAGAAATTTGCTAATAAAAAACTTTTATTAAAAGATAGTGAAATAGAGCAAATAAAAGATTATTTTAAATTGCCAATTGAAGGCCCAACCAATTCAGAAGTACCTTCCAAAAAAAATACAGAGTACAATTTTTGGTTAAATCAAAATGTTATAAAACATAAGTTTAGTGGTTACTCAATAATAATGATTTCACTTAAGGAGTACAATCAACCACCTGGAGATGCAACATCAGAACAAATGAAAGAATTATCAAAAATAGCAGAAAAATATTCTTTTGGAGAAATAAGAGTCACTCATGAACAAAATTTAGTTCTTCCTCATATTAAAAATTCTGATTTATTTGATATTTGGAATCAGCTTAAAAAAATTAGGCTTACTACGCCTAATATTGGCCTTATAACGGATACAATTTGCTGTCCTGGAATGGATTACTGTGCGTTAGCCACAGCAAGATCAATACCGATATCACAAAAAATTAGTAGGTATTTTAAAGCTAAGTCAATCCAAAAAAAAATTGGTAACTTAAAAATTAAAATCTCAGGTTGTATAAATGCATGTGGTCATCATCATGTGGGAAATATTGGAATTCTTGGTTTAGATAAAAACGGAGAAGAATCATATCAAATTTCACTTGGAGGTTCTGCAGATGAAAGAACACAAATTGGCCAAATTGTTGGTCCATCATTTCCGGAAAACAAATTAATAAAAGCTATTAAAACAATTATTAAAACCTTTGAAAATAACAAGAAAGCTAAAAATGAAGATTTTTTAAGCGTATTTAATAGAGTTGGGATTGATCCCTTTAAAAAAGACCTTTATGACACAAGTAATTCTGAAAAACGATAAAGTTTTACAAAACGATTATTTTTTTCTAGATAACATTGCTAATTTGCCAAAATCGAATACGCAAAAATTTATAGTTACTGCAACAGAATGGCTAGAAAATAAAAAAGTTTTTAGAGAAAAAAAAAATATTGGAATAAAATTAAATTCTGATGAATCAGTTAGTCTAATTAAAGAAGATATTAAATTATTTAAAATAATTCAGTTTAATTTCATTACCTTTAAAGATGGAAGACCGTTTTCTGAGGCAAGAAAACTAAGAAACGAATATAAATTTACAAATGAAATAAGAGCCTCTGGACACATTATCCCAGACCAATATATTTTTTTAATAAGATGTGGCTTTGATTCGGTAGAAATAGAGAGCAAGAAGAAAAAATTTTGGTTAGAATTTCTTAAAATGGATAGTGGACTTTACTATCAGCCCTAATAAGAAGAACCCAGTAAAAAAACTGGGTTCTTAAATTTTAGACATCTGAATTAGGATTATTAGAAATCCATGCCTCCCATGCCGCCCATGCCGCCCATGCCGCCCATGCCGCCACCAGGCATTGGAGGCATTGGTTCTTTAGGCTCAGGCAATTCAGCAACCATCGCTTCAGTGGTTAAAAGCAAACCAGCAATGGAAGACGCATTTTCAAGCGCAGTCCTAACAACTTTTACTGGATCAATAATTCCTGCTTTAACCAAATCTGTGTAGGATTCCGTTTGTGCATCAAAACCAAAATTCATATCTTTTTGTTCTGATAATTTACCAATAACAATTGAGCCCTCAACGCCAGCATTCTCAGATATTTGTCTACAAGGAGACTCAAGCGCTTTCCTTACAATATCAATTCCTGCATTCTGATCGGAGTTTGCCCCTTTAGTACCCTCAAGAGCTTGTATTGAGTAAAGCAAGGCAGTTCCTCCTCCAGGAACAATACCTTCTTCAACAGCAGCTCTTGTTGCATTTAAGGCATCATCAACTCTGTCTTTACGTTCTTTTACTTCAACTTCAGTTGAACCTCCTACATTAATAACAGCAACTCCACCCGATAGCTTTGCTAGCCTTTCTTGAAGTTTTTCTTTATCATAATCAGAGGTCGTTGACTCTACTTGTGTTTTTATTTGTTCACATCTTGCTTTAACATCAGATGTAGTTCCACTACCTCCTACTATAGTTGTATCTTCCTTGTCGATTCTTACTTTTTTACAAGAACCTAGATCATTTATAGTGACATTCTCAAGCTTAATGCCTAGCTCTTCACTTATGACTTGACCACCAGTTAAAATTGCAAGATCTTCTAACATTGACTTTCTTCTATCACCGAATCCTGGAGCTTTCACAGCTGCAACTTTTAAACCTCCTCTTAATTTATTAACAACTAAAGTCGCAAGCGCTTCACCTTCGACATCTTCTGCTATAATTAATAACGGCTTACTTGATTTCACAACTGATTCAAGAAGTGGAAGTAAATCTTGAAGATTTGATAGCTTGCCTTCATTTAAAAGTATAAAAGGATCTTCAAATTCGCATATCATTTTTTCAGCATCCGTGATGAAATATGGGGAAAGATAACCACGATCAAACTGCATGCCTTCAGTTGTTTCAAGCGTAGTGTCTCTCGTTTTTGATTCTTCAACAGTAATCACACCATCTCTTCCAACTTTATCCATTGCTTCAGAAATTTTCATTCCAATTTCTTCTTCTCCATTGGCTGAAATAGTACCTACTTGGGCGATTTCATCAGAAGATCCTAACTTCTTAGCTTTAGATTTTAAATCAGATAAAACTTTGTCAACCGCTAAATCAATGCCTCTTTTCAAATCCATTGGATTCATTCCAGAAGCCACTGCTTTAGCTCCTTGCTTAACAATTGCTTGAGCAAGAACTGTTGCAGTTGTTGTTCCGTCTCCAGCAGCATCAGAACTTTTACTGGCAACTTCCTTAACCATTTGTGCGCCCATATTTTCAAACTTGTCTCTTAATTCTATCTCTTTAGCAACAGAGACTCCATCTTTGGTTACTCTTGGAGCACCAAACGATTTATCTAGTATTACATTTCTTCCTTTAGGTCCCAACGTTACTTTTACTGCATTAGCCAAGGCATCAACTCCGGCTATCATTAAATCACGTGCATCAGAACCAAATGATATTTTTTTTGCTGACATAGTTTTTTCCTTTCTACTCTAAAATTCCCATAATATCTGATTCTTTCATAATCAAAAGATCATCACCATCTAACTTAACTTCTGTACCAGACCACTTACCAAACAATATTTTGTCACCTTTTTTAACGTTCATCGGTTTTAATTTACCGTCTTCAGTGATTTCACCTGGACCAACAGCCAAAACTTCACCTTCGCTTGGTTTTTCTTTTGCTGTATCTGGAATTATTATGCCTCCTGACGATTTTTCGTCACTTTCGAGGCGTTTTACTACAACTCTATCATGTAACGGCTTGAATTTCATAGAATCTCCTTTGTTAGACAATTCAAGATAGGTTAGCCTTATTAGCACTCATACCTAACGAGTGCCAATTTAATTATTTCAAAATTTTTGTCAACTATTTTTTTATACTAAACTCATTTGTTATGAAATTCTCAAGCTTCAAGACGCTATCTTCAATCTTTTCCTTTTCCGTTTCAATTGTCAAATCTGGGCTGATAGGTTCCTCATAAGGAGATGATATTCCTGTAAAATCTTTTATCTCAGATCTCATTGCCTTTGCATACATACCTTTTACGTCTCTTTTTATGCATTCTTCCAATGAAGCTTTTATGTAAATTTCTCTAAAATATTCCGGCCTAAGGTCTCGTGCCTTTTTTCGCTCACTTCTGTATGGTGAAATAAGAGACACAATCACAATAAAACCAGCATCTGTAAATAATTTTGCCACCTCAGCTGTACGCCTTATATTTTCAGTCCTATCTTCAGGAGAAAATGTTAAGCCCTTATTTAAGCCCATTCTTAAATTATCTCCATCTAAAATAAATACATTAAATCCTTTTAAAAATAATTTTCTTTCAGTTTCTTTTGCAATTGAACTTTTTCCTGCTCCTGATAAACCTGTCATCCATATAACGCCTGATCTATGATTAAATCGCGAAGCTCTATCGACCTCTGTAACATTAAAACTAAACGGTCTAATGTTTGGATTATTACTTAATTCTTTCTGATCAGGATAATTCTGCAAACTTGCTATACCTCCAGCAATAATTTCATTTTCATCTAATAGACAAAATCTAGCTGTCTTTGTTAAAGTGTTAAAGTCATCCATTGGTATTAATTGAGAGGAATGCATTACAACTTCACATACGTCATTTTTGCTTGGTAATTTTTTATTAGCCTTTGATTCCAAATTCTCAGTATCAATAGTTTTATGAACTTTTCTTATGTTGACACTATATTCTCCAGTATTAATTTTTAATTGATATTTTCTTTTTAAATCTATTCTTTTATTAACAAGCCAAAATAAGGTAGCTTCAAAAGTGTTCATTAATTTTGGAGGATTTTTGGGATGAGAAATTATATTTCCTTTATCAACAAAAATTTCATCCGATAAGGTTAATCCTAAACACTCACCTGTGTAATATTCTTTTTTTGGCTTAGGCCATTCTTCAAAAGATTTTATTTTTACTTTCTCATTTGATGGCAAAATCAACAACTCATCACCAATATTAATTTTTCCTGATTCAACTCTTCCAACAATAACTCTTTTATCTGAAAATTTATAAATATCTTGGACCGGAAGTCTCAAGAAATGCTCATTTTTTTCCTCACTATATTCATAATTATCCAAAACATTAGTTAAAGTATCTCCACGGTACCAAATTATTTTTTTGCTTTTAGTTACTATATTATCTCCTATTTTTGCCGAAATTGGTATGTTGTTCAGAGGTTCAACATTTATTTTATTTAAATATTCTTCTAATTGTTTTTTTACAAACAAATATTTACCCTCGTCATAATTTATTTTGTCCATTTTATTAAAAAGTGTAATTACTTTCTTGATGCCCAGTAACTTAAGAATGTATGCATGCTTTTTTGTCTGAGCTTTGATACCTTCATCAACATCAACAATGAGTATTGCTATATCGGCAGAAGCTGCACCTGTAATCATGTTCTTTATAAATTCTTTATGACCAGGAGCATCAATAAAAATATAGTTCCTTTTCTTAGTTTTAAAAAAAATTTGTGTTGTATCAATTGTTATACCTTGATCTCTTTCAGCTTGAAGAGCATCTAGCAAAAAAGCAAATTCAAACTCCATACCTCTTTTTTTACTAACTTTTTTTAATTCTTCATATTTACCATCAGGAACTTGATCTAGATCATACATCAATCTTCCAATTAAAGATGACTTGCCATGATCAACATGTCCAACAATTACAATTTTAGGAATCTCTTTTATTTTTGTTGATTGATTCATTCTTACATATACCCCTTGGATCGAAGTTTTTCAAAAACATCTTCTTGTTCGTGATCCATTGCTCTGCCCGACCTTTCAGATACTTTTGTGGTTTGCAATTCATCAATTATTTCATCAATATTTTTTGCGTCACTTTTTACTGGAAAAGTAATATCTTTATCACCGAGAGATCTGTATCTTTCTCCATTTTTTGAAAAATATAAGTTTACTACAGGAATTCTTTGACTTTTAATGTATCTCCAAATATCAATTTCTGTCCAACCTAATAATGGGTGGATCCTTATATGTACTTCATCTGGATAGTTAAAATTGGACTGATCCCAAAATTCAGGTGGTTGATTTTTAACGTCCCATTTACCTGTTTCATCTCTGGGACTAAAAATTCTTTCTTTTGCTCTTGTTCCTTGCTCATCTCTTCTTATTCCAGCAATCACACCTTTAAAGTTATATTGTCTTATAATCTTTTTTAAACCCTCGGTTTTTCTAGCTGCAGATCTGGCTGCAGGAGGTAATGAAGAGTCAATTTTCTCAACCGGAGGGCAATCTCCCTTTATAAGATTTAATTTCCATTCCTTTTCGTATTTATCCCTAAATTCATACATTTCTTTGAATTTCTTTTCAGTATCAACATGTACAAGGGGGAACGGTATCTTTCCGAAAAAAGCTTTAAAAGCAAGCCACACCATTACATTTGAATCTTTTCCTAATGACCATAACATTGCAATGTTTTTTATAGACCGAAATGCCTGTCTGAAGATGTAAATACTATTATTTTCTAGTTTCTTAAGATGCGCATCCATATCTAATTATTCTTGTAGTGAATTCCACACTCTGTTTTTATTTGATTCACCCACCTACCTGATCTTGGATTATTTTTATTAGATGATTTATGTGTGCAGTGGGTACAACCTACAGAAAGATAACCTTCATTAAATAATGGATGTCTAGGTAAATTATGATTTAAAAAATATTCTGAAACAAGTTTTTGCTCAAAATTGGCCAAAGGATTCACAACTATTTTTCCGTTATTAATTTCAAATGGGTTAATATCAATCCTCTCTCCTCCTTGATAAGCTTTCCTACCTGAAATCCAAGCATCATAATTTTCTAAGAATTTCTTAAGCGGTTGAACCTTCCTTATTTCACAACATTTTTCTACATTACGTTTCCATAAGTTATCTTTTGGGTCATATTTTTTTAAATCTGCATTATCGGGAAAAATTTCTAAAAAATTGTTAAGTTTAAAAATATTTATTAATTCATTTTTATAATCTATTGTTTTACTAAACAAAAAATTTGTATTCAAAAGAATAATTGGAAAGTTTTTGTCGATTTCTGAAATCATATGCAGAATCATCGCTGATTCAGTACCAAATGATGATACATAAACTATTTTATTTTTAAATAAATTTAGAGATTTTTTCATAATTTCCAAAGGTGAGGATTTATGGAATTGCCTATTCAGACTTTCGACTTCTTTTTGATCCAAATTCATAAAAATAATAAAAAATAAAACCGCTTATTTGTCAATCTTTTATGTAAATTTAATTAATGTACAGTAAATAAATGTATTTTTATTTGTTTATAAATAACTATTAATTTATTATGCCTTCAAAAGTATATAAATCAAAATTATTATGGATAGGTGTTAATATTTTTATGTTAGCAATGATGGTTGTTATTGGAGGAATTACAAGGATTACAAATTCTGGCCTATCAATGACAGAGTGGAATTTAATAAGCGGAATTATCCCACCCTTAAATCTTAACGACTGGGTTGTCCTTTTTGAAAAGTATAAACAGACCCCTGAATTTAATTTTAAAAATTCTGATATGACATTAAATGAATTCAAATTCATTTTTTTTTGGGAATATTTTCATAGAATTTGGGGAAGATTAATAGGATTAACTTTTTTTCTTCCACTAATTTTCTTTTGGTTTACAAAAAGACTGGCAAGTAATGAAAAAAGACTTTTTATAATATTAACAATCTTAGGAATTTTTCAGGCGTTTATGGGTTGGTTTATGGTCGAAAGTGGATTAGCAGACAAACCAGATGTTAGTCATTTTAGACTTTCTGCTCATCTTACGACTGCATTTTTAATTTACATTTTACTTGTTTACTCTTTTTGGAATTACTTAAACAGAGAATCTTCTTTTGAAAGAACAGTCACAAATAAAAAAATCGAAAAACACAGTAAAAGAATAACACTTTCAATAACCCTTCTAATTATTACAATATCTTCTGGGGCGTTTGTGTCTGGCACAAATGCTGGTTGGGCCTACAATAATTTTCCACTGATGGGTGAAAGCTTTTTTCCACCAATACTTCTTGAAGAGGATAATAAATTATCTTTGATAAACCTTTTTCATGACATAGGTTTTATTCAATTTTTTCACAGAATAATTGCTACTTTAACTTTGTTTACAATACTATTTACAGTTTATAAGGCTATTAATGATTACAATTTTAGAAAATTAAAAAAATATTATTATTTTTTAGGTACTTTTATTATTTGCCAATACATTTTAGGAGTTATAATTCTAAAACTACTTGTACCCACTGCCTTAGGTCTCTTCCATCAAATGGGATCGTTAATTGTTTTAACTAACTTGATGATACTGTTTGTCGAAACGCAAAACAGAGGGGCTAGGATTCGCCCCTCTGTTCAATAAATTAAAAGGAATTAAAAGCTAGCTGATACATAGCCAACAACATGGTCGCCTCCAAGGGTGTCGTCTTTATCTTCACCACTTGCTGCATAACCAGTTGTAGTTGTATACTCAATACCCCAATCTAAACCAAAGATTGAAGTGCTAGTACCAATTTTGTAGTCAGTAAAACCATATCCAGATGTACTATTGCTGATCTCTGAATCAGTAAAACCTACACCACCATAAAGAGTAAAAGGTGTTGATGGTATTGGAATTTCAGCAGATACATTATGGTAAGTATAGTCATAATTATTATTAAAACCTGTAGGAGAATATCCAAAATAGTATGAAATTCCTAAGTCAGCAGGTAATCCACCAAGCCCAACTGATACATAATATTCTAAAAATTCAAGACCTTGTGTTCCAGATCCTCCATCGGGGCCGTTTCCATCACTGTCTTGTGAAGAAGCTCCCGGATAATCATAATACAACATTCCAAAATCATATGACAAATAATCTTCGACACCAGGTAGAGCTCCGGTGAAACCACCATAATAGTCTAGCTCCATTCCAAAACCATTGGTGTTTAAGTTAGCAGCCCATGTACCAATGTAAGCATCAATGTAAGTGTCGACAAGCGAAACTGAGTAATCAAATCCACCTTGAATGGCTAAACCACCAGTTTGCTCTTCACCTCTCCAAATATAGTTGGTATAGTAGCTGACATTAGCTGATAACTCACCAACAGGTGGTTTATCTGGAAATTCAAACGAATTTGCTTTGTCAAAAAAAGTAAATGGAGCAACCATAGCTCCTATAACTAAGTATTTTTTGATCATTTTTAATCCCTTTCTAGTTTTTTTTGCCTAAATTTTGTGCAAATAAAATTTTGTGCAATAATTAATCATTTAATATTAAAATAGCAGAAAAATAACGGTTTACAATAAAAAAAGTAAAAAATTTTAAAAATTGTTATATAATTTGATTTTTTGTTGTATTTTTACAACGCACTATAAAATAATGCAATCTTACTTAGACATATTAGTAACAATTGTTCCATTTATTATTTGGATGTACCTAATTTTCTTTTATGCACAAAAAAAAACTAGGTTTAATAATTTTTTTTGGACCAATAAAGTAATTCTCGAAAATCAAAAGTTTAAATTATCAACTTTAAAAAATAAACATTCAATATGTATCATCATTCCAGCAAGAAATGAGGAAAAATATATAGCTGATACAATAAAGTCTTTATTATCTCAAAAAATAAATAAATTTATACTTATAGTGAACGATAATAGCATAGATGCTACTACCGAAGAAGCCTTAAAAACATTTAAAAAAGAAAAATTTGCTAAATTTAAAATTCTGAACGGAAAAAAATTACCAAATGAATGGAGTGGAAAAGTCTGGGCTCTTAAACAGGGTGTAGACTGGGCTATTAAAAAAAAATTCTCCCATTTTCTTTTTATTGATTCTGACATAATTCTGAAAAAAAATATTGTTTTAAAGACACTAAATTTTATGAATGAGAGAAAACTTTCTATGCTCTCCTTAATGGCCAAACTTAAGTGCACAACAATCTGGGAGTGTTTTCTAATTCCACCCTTTATCTATTTTTTTCAAAAATTATATCCTTTTAGTATTGTAAATATCCCAAAAGAAAAATTAGCTGCAGCTGCAGGTGGCTTTATTTTGTGTAGGTCTGAATTGTTTAGAAAAAAAAATCTTTTTAACCTAATCAAAAATAAAATAATTGATGATTGTAATATAGCAAAAATAATTAAGTCCAACGGAAATGCTATTTGGTTGGGATTGACAAGAATGGTTGAAAGCAAAAGAAGTTACAGTGAATTAAGAGAAATTTGGAAGATGGTTTCAAGAACTGCTTTCGAGCAGTTAAACCATTCTATTATTTTACTTCTTATTTCTATATTTGGAATGATTGTAATTTATTTGTTACCATTAATAAATTTATTTTTTCAAAGTAATTCTTATTTGATAGTAATGAACTTATTATCAATTTTTCTAATGAATATGTCCTTTTTGCCAACAGCAAAATTTTATAATATTCGTTGGATTTTTTTTATACTATTACCTTTTTCAAGTTTCGTTTATATGTTAATGACAATAAGTTCAGCTTATAACTATTATTTTAAAAGTGGGAATGTATGGAAAGGTAGAAATTATCAATAAAAATAATAGACATACAAAAAATTTTGATATTTCTAACTTAATGTCGGGAAAGTCATATTCTGACGAAAATTTTCCAGTTGCTTCTTTTTTGATGACAAAAAAAATAAGAAGCATAGTGAGAATTTTTTATTTTTTTGCAAGAATGGCAGACGATATTGCAGATCACAAACATTTATCTTCAAATCAAAAAAAAAAAATACTAGGTTCTTTCGACGAAGCTATTTTAAAAAATAAAAAATCTAACAACAAGATTCTAAATGATATGATCTTAAAATTTAAAGAAATGCCATCAGGAAAGAATTACTCTAGAAACCTTCTTAAAGCTTTTATGATGGATGCATCTAACAAAAAGTATAAAAAATGGAGCGACTTAATTTATTATTGTAGATTCTCTGCGAATCCTGTTGGAAGATTTGTTATTGATGCTGTGAATGAGAGGCAAAATATTGAGAATATTTATAAAGCCTCAGATAATTTATGTACCGCCTTACAAATAATAAATCATATTCAAGATTGTCAAAAAGACTTTAAGCAACTTAATAGAGTTTACATACCTGAATCGCTTTTTAAAAAGTATTCATCTACAAAATCTATATTAAATAGTCAAAAATCACCAGAAAGCTTTGAAAAACTCAAAATTGAAATTATTGACAAGATTTTAAAATCTTTAAATGGAACAAAAATAGGATTATCTAAGATTCAATCATGGAGGTTGAGAAAAGAAACTTTAATAATTTTAAATATTGCCAAAAGGTTGTGTAATTTGTTAAAAAGAAATGATCCGTTAAAGAAAAAAATTAAATTATCACGTATTGATTTTATTTTTTGCTTCTTTAAAGGAATAATGTATGATTAGTAATAAATACTACGGTACAAATTGAGATTATTATGAAAAAAGGTAATAACCTACTCGACAAAATTAAATACCCTAAGGATCTAAGAAAATTAAGTGACAAACAATTGAAAGTAGTTTGCAAAGAACTCAGGGATGAGGTGGTTGATTCTGTTTCTGTGACTGGTGGACATTTAGGAGCTGGTTTAGGTGTTGTTGAACTTACCGTTGCAATTCACAGCGTATTCAACACCCCTAATGATAAGCTAATTTGGGATGTAGGCCATCAATGTTATCCACATAAGGTAATTACTGGAANAAGAGATAAAATAAGAACTATTAGGCAACCTGGTGGACTTTATGGTTTTACAAAAAGGTCTGAAAGTGAGTTTGATCCATTCGGCGCAGCCCACTCATCGACATCAATTTCGGCTGGACTTGGAATGGCCGTTGCAAGAGACCTAAAAAAAGAGGATCATCAAGTTATTTGTGTAATTGGTGACGGAGCTATTAGTGCTGGTATGGCTTATGAAGCAATGAACAATGCTGGCTCCATGAATGCTAGACTCATTGTTATTTTAAATGATAATGATATGTCAATCGCTCCTCCTGTAGGTGCAATGAGTGCTTATTTATCAAGACTTCTTTCAGGTAAAACTTTTCAATCTGCAAGAAGCTTAGCAAAGCATATGGCCAAAAAGTTTCCAACAAGTTTCCAAACCATGGCTGCAAGAGCGGAAGAATATATGAGGGGTATGGTTACAGGTGGAACATTATTTGAAGAACTTGGATTTTTTTATTTAGGACCAGTAGATGGACATAATTTAGATCACTTACTCCCTGTTTTAAGAAATCTTGAAAATTCAAAATGGGATGGTCCAGTTTTCTTGCATGTAGTAACAAAAAAAGGATACGGATATGAACCAGCTGAAAAATCTGAGGATAAATATCATGGGGTAAGCAAATTTAATGTAATTACTGGCGAACAAGTCAAATCTTCTTCAAAAGCACCAAGTTACACAAAAGTTTTTGCAAATGCATTAATAAAACATGCAAAAAAGGATAAAAGCATCGTTGCGGTAACTGCTGCAATGCCTTCTGGAACTGGACTTGACTTATTTGAAAAAGAATTCCCAAAAAGAACATTTGATGTTGGTATTGCGGAGCAACATGCGGTGACTTTTGCTGCAGGAATGGCAACCAGAGGTATGAAGCCTTTTGCTGCAATATATTCAACATTTCTTCAAAGGGCATATGATCAAGTGGTTCATGATGTAGCTATTCAATCATTACCCGTCAGATTTGCGATTGACAGAGCAGGACAAGTGGGAGCAGATGGGGCAACGCACGCTGGTTCATTTGATCTAACTTACCTATGCACACTTCCAAATTTCATAGTTATGGCACCGAGTAGCGAAAATGAATTGTGTAATAGCGTAGCAACATCCTTACTAATAAATGATAGACCATCGGCATTCAGATATCCAAGAGGTGAAGGTATTGGAGAAAAAATTAATGAAAAACCAGAGGTATGGGAGATTGGAAAAGCAAAATTGATAAGAGAGGGCAGCAAAGTTTGTATCTTATCTCTTGGGACTAGATTAAAAGACTCCATCATAGCTTCAGAAGTTCTCGCCTCTTATGGACTTTCCACAACTGTTGTTGATGCTAGGTTTGCAAAACCAATAGATGAACTGCTTATCACACAACTAGCAAGAGATCATGAAGTATTAATCACTGTGGAAGAAGGTTCAATTGGTGGTTTCTCAGCTCAAGTTATGTCTTTTCTATCTAAAACTGGAGCTTTAGATAAAGGTTTAAAATTTAGACCCATTTTCTTTCCTGATATTTTTGTTAATCATGGAAAACCAGAGCAACAAAACATAGAGTGCGGAATAGACTCTGAAGGAATAATAAAATCTGCTCTTGGTGCTCTTGGAATTGCGGCACCTACTAAGTTCTCATTAGAAAGAGCATAAATATAAATTCAACTTATATTGATGAATTTAAATGATAGATTACAAATAGAGCAAATTGTAAAAAAATCTGGCTCCTCTTTTTACTGGGGAATGAAGCTTCTTCCAGCAAATAAGAGAAGAGGGATGTTTGCTATTTACGCCTTTTGCAGAGAAGTTGATGATATAGCTGATAGTTTAACAAATTCAAAAGCTCTAAAAGAAAAGAAATTAGGACAATGGAAAAAAGATATTGGCAAAATTTTTAAAAGATTTTCATTGGATACATGTTTAAAAAGAGAATTAGATTATTCTATTGTAAACTTTAAATTACAAAAAAAAGATTTTATTTCTATAATTGACGGTATGTTAATGGATGTTAAACAAAATATTCAGTTCCCATCATCAAAAATATTTAAACTTTATTGCGAGAGAGTAGCAGTGGCTGTTGGATATTTATCAATTAAAATTTTTGGAATTGATTCAAAGATTGGAAATAATTATGCATATGAACTCGGTATGGCTTTCCAGATTACAAA
>PATB01000024.1 GCA_002712255.1 Alphaproteobacteria bacterium | reverse complement strand
AGGTTTCTAATTTTTTTTGGAAGCTTATGTGAGTGTGACCTAACTACTGGACCAAAAATTACTGCACCTCCTCGCATTTGAGGTGATCTTTTACTACCTTGCCTAGCACTCCCAGTTCCTTTTTGCTTAAATGGTTTTCTTGTTGTACCTGAAATTTCAGAAATTCCTTTGGTTTTATGATTACCAGATCTTCTTTTAGATAACTGATATCTAATCATACGATAAATGATATCTTCTCTAAATTCTAATCCAAAAATTGACTTATCTAAATCAATCTCTTTAATAACCTTATTGTCAAATGAGCTAATCTTTTCCTTCATTACCCTCAACCTGCTTATTATCTGATTTTTTATCCTCAACCGGTTTATTTTCTCCTTTGGACTCATTTTTATTTTCTGATTTTGCTTCCACTGGATTATCACCTTTAGATTTACCCTCTTTTTTTGAAGAACCACTAGAATCGATAGTTTTGTCAATTTTTTGTTTAGTTAAATCAATTTTCTTCTTACCTTTAACTGAGTCAACTATTGTCAAAAAGGAACCTTTTGGTCCTGGAACAGCACCTTTAATAATTATTATATTACTCTCTTTATCAATCTTTAAAACAAGAAGGTTTTGGACAGTTTTTTTTACATTTCCTAATCTTCCTGCCATCTTTTTTCCTTTAAATACTTTGCCAGGATCTTGACACTGTCCCGTTGAGCCATGAGATCTGTGAGATATTGAAACACCATGAGTTGCTCTATTTCCAGCGAAATTATGTCTTTTCATTCCACCTGCGAAACCTTTACCTATTGAATTACCTGATATATCAACAAACTGACCTTCCTCAAAGTTTTCTACACCCAGCTCATCACCAACTTTGAAACTATCAATACTATTAACTCTAAATTCTTTTGAAGTTTCATAGCTATTTACGTTCTGTTTTTTTAAAAACCCTTTTATAGCTTTGTTAACATTTTTTTTTGTCACACCATATGATAATCTTAGAGCTTTATAACCAGCTTTATCATTATTTTTTATATCTATTATTTTACAATTATTTACTTGTAAAATAGTTGCACTATGGTTAACGCCAAAAGCATTATAGAATCTACTCATACCAATTTTTTTTGCAATCAATCCAACTCTCATAAACAATCCTAGATTTTTATTTCTATATCAACACCTGCAGCGAGCTCAAGCTTCTGAAGAGCATCAACAGTTTGCGGGGTCCATTCAGTTATATCCATTACTCTTTTATGAGTTCTCATTTCAAGTTGATCTCTTGATTTTTTATCTACATGAGGAGACTTAAGAATTGTAAATTTATCAACTAGTGTTGGTAATGGTATTGGACCTTTGACATTAGCTCCAGTTCTTTTTGCTGTGTTAACTATTTCAAGCGTTGTTTGATCAAGAACTCTGTGATCAAAAGCCTTCAACCTAATACGAATATTCTGACTAGCCATAAAATTTCCTCACGAATTTAAAATTATTTAATCAGTAATTTCTGCAACTACTCCAGCACCAACTGTTCTTCCTCCTTCTCTAATTGCAAACTTTAATCCTTTATCCATTGCAATAGGTGTAAGAAGTTCAACATTTATTGAAACATTATCTCCAGGCATCACCATCTCTGTTCCAGATGGAAGCTCAATAGTACCTGTAACATCAGTTGTTCTAAAGTAAAATTGGGGTCTATAATTTTTAAAGAAAGGGGTATGTCTTCCACCTTCATCTTTATTCAAAATGTAAGCCTCTGCCTTAAATTTTTTATGAGGTTTAATTGAACCGGGTTTGGCAAGTACCTGTCCTCTTTCAACCTCTTCCCTTTTTGTACCTCTTAACAATACACCTACATTATCTCCAGCTTCTCCTCTATCAAGGAGTTTTCTAAACATTTCAACTCCGGTACATACTGTTTTTTGAGTTTCTTTAATTCCTGTAATTTCAATTTCATCATTAACATTAACAACACCTCTTTCAACTCTGCCAGTAACAACAGTACCCCTTCCAGAAATCGAAAAAACGTCCTCGATTGGCATTAAAAAATCTAGGTCTAATGGTCTAGTAGGTTGAGGAATATATTCATCAACTTTTGCCATCAATTCGAGAATAGCTTTTTTACCAGTTTCTTCGTCTTTTCCCTCAATTGCAGCCAAAGCTGAACCTTTAATAATCGGAATATTATCTCCATCAAATTCATATTTAGTTAACAATTCTCTAACTTCCATTTCAACCAGATCCAAAAGTTCAGGGTCGTCAACTTGATCAACTTTATTCATAAATACTACTATTGAAGGAACTCCAACCTGTCTTGCCAATAAAATATGTTCCTTCGTCTGAGGCATTGGTCCATCTGCAGCAGAAACCACTAAAATAGCTCCATCCATTTGAGCCGCACCGGTAATCATATTTTTAACATAATCAGCGTGACCAGGACAATCAACATGAGCATAGTGTCTTTTTTCTGTCTGATATTCAACATGTGATGTTGAAATTGTGATACCTCTTTCCTTTTCTTCAGGGGCTTTGTCAATTTGAGCATAATCCATTTCAGTAGCTCCCCCTGTTTCAGACAATATTTTAGTAATAGCAGCAGTTAATGTTGTTTTACCATGATAAACGTGTCCTATAGTTCCAATATTACAATGCGGTTTACTTCTATCAAATTTTTCTTTCGACATTTATTTACTCCTTACATAAAGTTAACCAGAAACTTTTTCNTTNACTTCNTCAGCNACATTATGAGGNACNTGNTCATAATGATCAAAAGTCATTGTGTAACTTGCTCTACCCTGGCTCATAGAGCGTAAATTATTAACATATCCAAACATGTTTGCAAGAGGAACCATACCATTTACAACATGATTAATACCTCTTTGCTCCATACCTGAAACCTGTCCTCTTCTAGAATTCAAATCACCAATAATATCACCCATATATTCTTCGGGTGTAACAACCTCAACTTTCATCATTGGTTCAAGTAAAACAGCGCTTGCTTTTGGCATAGCTTCTCTAAATGCCGCCCTAGCAGCAATTTCAAAAGCCATAACACTTGAATCAACATCGTGGAATGCACCATCTACAAGTGTACATTTAAAATCAATAACTGGAAAACCAGCTAAAAAACCTGTTTCAGTAGAGAGCTTTATACCTTTCTCAACACCAGGAATATATTCTTTTGGAACTCTACCGCCGACAATCTTACTCTCAAAAATAACGCCATCACCTTTTTCAAGAGGTTCAAATTCCATTACAACCTTTGCAAATTGGCCTGCTCCGCCGGATTGTTTTTTATGGGTATAATCAATTGTTGTTGGCTTGGTTATAGTTTCCCTATATGCTACTTGAGGTGCACCNACTGTTGCATCTACCTTAAATTCTCTTAACATTCTGTCTACTAAAATTTCTAGGTGTAACTCACCCATACCTTTCATAACAGTTTGTCCAGATTCATGGTCAATACTTACTTTAAAAGAAGGATCTTCTGCTGCCAACCTTTGAAGAGCAACTCCCATTTTTTCTTGATCCGCCTTTGTTTTTGGTTCTACTGCAACTTCAATTACTGGGTCTGGAAATTCCATTCTTTCCAAAATTACAGCATTTTCAGAATCACATAAAGTATCTCCAGTGGTTGTATCTTTTAAACCTGCTACAGCAATTATGTCACCAGCATATGCAATTTTTATATCTTCTCGAGANTTAGAATGCATTTGAAGCATTCTTCCGAATCTCTCCCTTTTATTTTTGACCGAATTAAGAACTGAAGACCCAGCTTCNATCTTTCCAGAATAAACACGCATAAATGTTAGCGAACCAACAAACGGATCATTCATAATTTTAAAAGCTAATGCTGAGAAAGGTTCACTGTCTGAACTTTTTCTTGTAATTGCTTCATCCTCTTTATTATATTTAACACCCTTTATATCAGGCACCTCTACTGGAGAAGGTAAAAAGTCAACCACGGCATCAAGCATTGGTTGAACACCCTTATTTTTGAACGCACTTCCACAAAGAACCGGAACAAATTTACTATTGATTGTTCCTTTTCTGATAAGAGATTTAATCTCTTCAACAGAGGGTGAAGTTCCTTCTAAATATTTTTCCATTATTCCATCATCTAACTCGACGACTGTTTCTATCAACTTTTCTCTGTAACTATCTGATTTTTCTTTTAACTCTTCAGGAATTTCTTCGTGTGTGAACTTTGCTCCTAGAGTTTCCTCTTGCCAAACTATTGCTTTCATCTCTATTAAATCTATAACTCCCTTAAACTGNGCTTCAGAACCCAGTGGCAGTTGGAGNACTANAGGGGTTGCACCAAGTCTATCTACTATCATATCAACACACCTGTAAAAGTCTGCACCAACTCTATCCATTTTATTAATAAAACACATTCTTGGAACACCATATTTATCAGCTTGTCTCCAAACAGTTTCAGATTGTGGTTCAACTCCTGCAACTGAATCAAAAACACAAACACTTCCATCAAGTACCCTTAATGATCTCTCAACCTCAATTGTAAAATCAACATGTCCTGGAGTATCAATTATATTAATTCTTTTATCGTTCCAAAAACAAGTGGTTGCGGCGGATGTAATAGTTATACCTCTCTCTTGCTCTTGTTCCATCCAATCCATAGTAGCAGCACCATCATGCACTTCACCTATTTTGTGTGAAACGCCAGTATAGTAAAGTATCCTCTCAGTAGTAGTAGTTTTACCGGCATCTATGTGAGCCATAATTCCAATATTTCTGTAATCATTAAGGTTTGTTGTTCTTGTCATATCACCACCTGTAGTGAGCAAAGGCCCTATTTGCCTCTGCCATTTTATGAGTGTCTTCCTTTTTTTTTATAGATGCACCTTTACTTTCATTNGCATCTACAAATTCCTGAGCTAATCTATCTACCATTGATTTTTCATTTCTTTTNCTGGAAGAATCAACAATCCATCTAATTGCTAAGGCTTGAGCTCTCTCACTTCTTACTTCAACNGGNACTTGNTANGTTGCTCCACCAACTCTTCTTGATCTAACCTCTATNCCAGGTTTTACGTTATTTAATGCATTTTTAAATAAATCTATTGGGTTTTTGATTTTCAATTTAGATGAAGCTATGTCTAAAGCATTATAGACGATTTTCTCAGCCGTAGATTTTTTTCCATCATTCATTACAATATTTATAAATCGCGATAGAACCCTATCATTAAACCTTGGGTCAGGGATAACATCTCTTTTTTCAGCTTTTCTTCTTCTAGACATATTTACTTAGGCCTCTTTGCTCCATATTTAGATCTTCTTTGTTTTCTATTTTTGACTCCCTCTGTATCTAATATTCCCCTCAGCACGTGATATCTTACCCCCGGTAAATCTTTAACACGTCCCCCTCTTATTAATACAACAGAGTGCTCCTGAAGATTGTGTCCTTCACCTGGGATATAACTAGTTACTTCAAAACCATTAGTTAACTTAACGCGAGCCACTTTTCTTAAGGCTGAATTTGGTTTTTTTGGAGTTGTTGTGTAAACACGAGTGCATACCCCTCTTTTTTGAGGACAATTTTCTAAAGCAGGAACCTTGTTCCTTTTTATTTGCTTAGATCTTGGAGATCTAATGAGTTGATTTATTGTTGGCATAAAATCCTCAAATTAAAAAAAATTATAATAGAAATTGTGTTTGGTTATTAACCACTACCAATTATTTGTTGCATACTAATACATCTTATATGACTGTCAACACTAGAAAAAAAAAACTTATTTGGAAGCTTCTTCAGAATTATCAGAAGCTTTACTTAAAAGTTCTCTATCTTTTTTATTGGCTTCTAATTTTACACGCGACATGAATGAACCGGTTCCGCAGGGAACCAATCTTCCTACAATAACGTTTTCTTTCAAACCAAACAAAGTATCAACTTTTCCCGATACTGATGCTTCTGTCAAAACTCTGGTAGTTTCTTGAAATGAAGCTGCAGATACAAAGCTATCTGTTTGAAGTGAAGCTTTAGTTATACCCAAAAGAATCTGGTGCCCAGTTGCAGGTTTTAATTTATCTGAAATTACTTTTTGGTTAACATCTCTGAATTCTTTTCTGCTAACCTGTTCTCCGGCTAAGAAAGTAGTTTGACCCGGATTGGTAATTTCAACTTTTTGCATCATTTGCCTTACTATAACTTCAATATGTTTATCGTTAATTTTTACTCCCTGAAGTCTATAAACGTCCTGAACTTCTTTTGTTAAATAATTTGCCAGTGCCTCAACACCCTTTATTCTCAAAATATCGTGCGGAACAGAACTACCATCAACCAAAACGTCCCCCACCTCTACATAATCACCTTCTTGAACAGTCAGGTGTTTTGATTTTGAGATAACATATTCTACTGGTTCAACAGAGGCATCTTCTGGAACAATCTCAATCTTTCTTTTCATTTTATAATCTTTTCCAAACTGAATTTTACCTGAAACTTCTGCAATTATTGCATGATCTTTAGGTTTTCTTGCCTCAAAAAGTTCTGCTACCCTTGGCAATCCACCTGTTATATCTTTTGTTTTTGATGATTCTTTTGGAACTCTAGCTATGACGTCACCTTCCTTAACTTTCATTTCATTGTTTACACCAATAATTGAGTCTGCCGTCAGTTCGTAGGACGCTGGGCTTCCATTTTCAAGTATTAAAACCTTTCCCTTATTATTTTTATCGTGTAACTCCAGACGAGGGACTAGATCTTGATTTTTTGCTTGTTGTTTCCAGTCCATTACTATATTGCTTGATAAACCGGTGGACTCGTCAATAATTTCTCTTGTAGTCACGCCCTCCTCTAAATCCTTAAACACTATAAATCCATCAATTTGAGCAATTATAGGAAGCGTGAAAGGATCCCATTCAGCTAATATATTCCCTACTTTCACAATAGATTCGTCCTTAAAATTAACTTTTGAACCAAAAGGTAACCTATGTCTTGCTTTTTCTTTTTTATTATCATCTAGAATACATAGGGTTGCGTTTCTAGACATATTAATTAAATTATTGCTGCTATCTGTAGAAAGTTTAATATTTAAATACTTAATTTTTCCGTTAAATTTTGATTCAATATTGGATACCTCGGTACCTTTTTGAGCTGCACCACCGATATGAAAAGTTCTCATTGTTAATTGTGTGCCAGGTTCACCAATAGACTGAGCAGCAATAACACCAACTGCCTCTCCGATGTTAACTTGAGTTCCTCGTGCAAGGTCTCTTCCATAACATTTGGCACAAACACCATATTCAGATTCGCAAGTTAGCACTGATCTTACTTTTATCGAGTCCAAATTAGCATTGTCAATTAGGATTAAATGTTCTTCTGAAACTATTTCACCTGCGCTAGCAATATTTATATTATTGACCTTGTCAATTAAATCTTCAGCAAGTGTTCTTCCCAAAACTCTCTCAGAAAGTGGGTCGACAACTTCTCCTCCATCAACTTGTTCTGTAAGAGTTATATATTCAGTTGTAAAGCAATCTTCGATTGTGATTATGCAGTCTTGAGCAACATCAACTAATCTTCTGGTTAAATAACCAGAATTTGCAGTTTTAAGTGCTGTATCCGCTAATCCTTTTCTTGCACCATGGCTTGAATTAAAATATTCTAAAACTGTTAAGCCTTCTTTAAAGTTTGAAACAATTGGTGTTTCAATTATTTCTCCTGAAGGTTTTGCCATTAAACCTCTCATACCAGATAACTGTTTTAACTGAGCCGCAGAACCTCTTGCCCCCGAGTCAGCCATCATATAAACCGAATTGTAATCATCTACATTGTCAGTTTCTTTTGGTACCATAATTTTAGTCATTTCGGATGCTACCGTATCAGAACATTTGGCCCAAGCGTCGACTACTTTATTATACTTTTCACCTCTGGTAATAAGACCTTCAGAATATTGTTTTTCATAGGACTTGACCTTTTTTTCAGTTTCCAATAATAAGTCAGATTTATTTTCTGGAATCAGTAAATCATCTTTTCCAAAAGAAATGCCTGCTTTACATGCTTCTTTAAAACCTATTTCCATAAGTTTGTCAGCAAAAATAACAGTCTTTTTTTGACCACAATGCCTGTAAACAATATCTATTGCATTACTAATCTCTTTTTTTGTTAGGACTTTATTTATTATTTCAAAACTTACTTTGGGATGTTTTGGTAAAACTTCACTAATCATCATTCTTCCTGGTGTAGTTGATACGGTTACAGTTTTTGGCTCAAAATTTTCGTCAACAGTGTGATACCTTGATTTTATTTTACTGTGAAGCGATACGACTCCCTGGTCTAAAGCCATATTCAATTCTTCTAGGCTTGAAAAACACATGTCCTCACCTTTACCTTTATGACTAACAAGACTCAAGTAGTAAAGACCAAGAATCATATCTTGGGATGGAACAATTATAGGCTTACCATTAGCTGGTGACAGAATATTATTTGTAGACATCATCAAAACTCTTGCTTCGAGTTGTGCTTCCAAAGATAGTGGAACATGAACTGCCATTTGGTCACCATCAAAATCTGCATTAAAGGCAGTACATACAAGAGGATGAAGTTGGATTGCTTTACCTTCAATCAAAATTGGTTCAAACGCTTGAATACCAAGCCTATGCAGTGTGGGAGCACGGTTTAGCAAAACTGGGTGCTCTCTTATTACTTCTGCTAATATATCCCATACCTCTGGTCTTTCTTTTTCAACCATCTTTTTTGCAGCCTTAATTGTTGCTGCTAAACTATACTTCTCAAGTTTTGAATAAATAAAAGGTTTGAAAAGCTCTATTGCCATTTTTTTTGGTATGCCGCATTGATGTAACTTTAACTCAGGGCCCACAACAATTACAGATCGTCCTGAATAATCAACCCTTTTACCTAACAAGTTTTGTCTAAATCTTCCTTGCTTCCCCTTCAACATGTCAGAGAGAGATTTCAAAGGTCTTTTATTTGTTCCAGTAATTACCCTTCCTCTTCTACCATTATCAAAAAGGGCATCACAAGCTTCTTGTAGCATTCTTTTTTCATTCCTCACGATTATGTCAGGCGCCTTTAAATTGAGTAATCTTTGAAGTCTATTATTTCTATTGATAACTCTCCTGTATAAATCATTTAAATCTGAGGTAGCGAACCTTCCGCCATCAAGAGGAACCAATGGGCGGAGTTCAGGTGGAATAACTGGTATTACATTCATTATCATCCACTCAGGCTTCAGTTTCGAACTTAAAAAAGCTTCTATTAACTTAAGTCTTTTTACTAGTTTTTTTTTCTTGGTTTCAGAGGATGTAGATGCAAGGTCTTCTCTAACTTTTACTTTTTCACTTGCAAGATCGACCTCTGATAATAACTTTTGTATGGCTTCGGCACCTATCATACTTTGAAAACTATCTCCATATTCTTCTTTAAGAGCAGAGTTATCTTCATCCGTGAGAATCTGATATTTTGTTAATGATTTAACCATTCCAGGTTCAGTTACTATAAAGCTTTCAAAATAAAGCACTTTTTCTAGGTCTTTGAGTGCAAGGTCAAGAAGCAAGCCGATTCTGCTAGGAAGTGACTTTAAAAACCAAATATGTGCGACTGGTGCCGCTAATGGAATATGCCCCATTCTTTCTCTTCTAACCTTTGTTAAAGTAACTTCAACGCCACATTTTTCACAAATAATACCTTTGAACTTCATTCTTTTGTATTTACCACATACACATTCATAGTCCTTTATTGGACCAAAAATTCTAGCACAAAACAGTCCACTTCTTTCAGGTTTAAAGGTTCTATAATTGATTGTTTCAGGTTTTTTTATTTCACCGTGCGACCATGATGATATTTCTTCGGGACTAGCAATTGATATTCTTATTTGATCAAAGTTTACTAGATTAGGTTTTTCTATCAATTTTATAAGATCATTCATGACTATTCCTTAGTTAACATTTCTTTCGAGTAATTCAACATTTAATCCAAGAGATTTTAACTCCATTATTAAAACGTTAAATGACTCAGGTATTCCTGATTCAATATTATCATCTCCTCTTACAATTGTTTCATAGGCTTTTGTTCTTCCCGAGACGTCGTCTGACTTTACAGTCAACATCTCTTGAAGCGTATAAGATGCACCATATGCTTCGAGGGCCCATACTTCCATTTCTCCAAATCTTTGCCCACCAAATTGAGCCTTACCTCCAAGGGGTTGTTGAGTTACTAAACTATACGGTCCAATCGACCTTGCATGAATTTTATCATCAACCAGATGATTCAATTTTAACATGTAAATTTGACCAACTGTAATCTTACGATCAAAATAATTACCAGTTCTTCCATCAACTAATTTTTTTTGACCACTTGTATCGCTTATTGCTAACTTAAAGAATTGATTAATATCTAACTCTTTTGCACCATCAAAAACAGGGGTAGCAAAAGGAACTCCATCTCTAAGATTTTTTGCTCTTTCAATAAGCTCATTATTTTTAAGTTTTGAAAATCGATTCTCATAAATTTTCTTACCATAAACTTTTTCAAATAAAGTTCTCAGACTTTCAATCGCTTTAGGATTTTTCTCAGACAAAGTTGCGTTTTCAAAAAATTTTTTTCCCAAATCTACTGAAGCAGCACCCAAATGTGTCTCTAAAATTTGCCCAACATTCATTCTTGACGGAACACCTAAGGGGTTTAATACAATATCCACAGGGGTGCCATCCTCCATATAAGGCATATCCTCAACTGGAATAATTCTAGAAATTACACCCTTATTTCCATGTCTACCAGCCATTTTATCTCCAGGTGCTAACTGTCTTTTAACTGCAACAAAAACTTTAACAAGTTTCATGACTCCTGGAAGCAACTCATCACCTGATTGAACTTTATCAACTTTTGTTTGAAAGGTTTTGTTCAGTAAATCTAAACTTTTATCAAAGGCTTCGTTTAACATTTCAATTTTTTTCATAATTGAATCATCTGAGATTGAAATACTTTTGAGATCATTCAAAGAGATATCTTCTAAAATATCATTAGATAATTTCTCGTTCTTTTTTAGTTTAACTTTTCCACTTTGAAATTTCTGGTTATGAAAAAGTGATTTTAAATTTTCTTTAAAGCTAGTCTCCAAAATAAATCTCTCGTCCTCCATATCAATATGCAGTTGCTCTATTTGCAACCTTTCATTAGATAAAGATCTTTCGTCCTTATCTACTCCCCTTCTTGAAAAAACTCTTGCTTCAACAACTGTTCCGGATACCCCAGGCGGAAGTCTTAGGGATGTATCTTTAACATCAGCAGCTTTTTCACCAAAAATTGCTCTAAGTAACTTTTCTTCAGGTGTCATAGGTGACTCACCCTTTGGAGTAATTTTTCCGACAAGAATATCTCCGGGATTTACTTTAGCTCCAATGTGAACTATGCCAGCTTCATCCAAATTGACTAAAGATTCTTCTCCAACATTGGGAATGTCCCTAGTAATTTCTTCCTGACCTAGCTTTGTATCTCGAGCAAGTACCTCAAATTCTTGTATATGAATCGATGTAAATACATCATTAACTACAAGGTTTTCAGAAATCAAAATCGAATCTTCATAATTATATCCATTCCATGGCATAAAAGCTACTGTCACATTCTTGCCTAGTGCTAACTCACCAATTTTTGATGCTGGACCATCAGCTATAATATCACCTTTTTCCACATAATCACCTTCCCTAACTAAAGGAGTTTGATTAATACAAGTATCCTGATTTGATCTCTGAAATTTACTTAATCTGTATATATCGACTCCAGTGTCATTATCCTTTTTTTCTATAGCACTAATCACTATTCTTGATGCATCGACTTGATTTACAAAACCTGCTCTTTTGGCAACAAGAACAACACCTGAGTCTCTGGCAACAACTGATTCCATTCCTGTTCCGACGAACGGTGATTGACTTTTAAGTAAAGGAACAGCTTGACGCATCATATTTGAACCCATAAGTGCTCGGTTTGCATCATCATTTTCTAAAAAAGGAATTAAAGCAGCAGCGACTGAAACAAGTTGTTTTGGAGAAACATCAATAAAATCAACAAGTTTTGGATCTATCATTAAAAAATCACCACTTTTTCTGCACGAAACTAGAGATCTTTGAAATGAGCCATCTGGATTAAGCGGTTCGTTTGCCTGCGAAATTGTATACTTTTCTTCTTCCATTGCAGACAAATAAACAATTTCTGATGTAACTTTTGAATCAACTACTTTTCTGTAAGGAGTCTCAATGAATCCATAATTATTAACTTTAGAATAAGTGGCAAGAGAATTTATTAAACCAATATTTGGACCCTCTGGGGTCTCTATTGGACAAATTCTTCCATAATGAGATGGATGAACATCTCTAACTTCAAAGCCAGCTCTTTCTCTAGATAGTCCACCAGGTCCGAGCGCAGAAAGTCTTCTTTTATGAGTAATTTCTGAAAGTGGATTTGTTTGATCCATAAATTGAGAAAGTTGACTCTGTCCAAAAAATTCTCTTATTGCCGCGGATGCTGGCTTTGGGTTCACCAGATCATTAGGCATAACTGTCTCAATATCAGGAGCATTAGTCATTCTTTCTTTAATAGCTCTTTCCATTCTTATNACACCNAGTGTATATTGGTTTTCCAAAAGTTCACCAACTGATCTTACNCTTCTATTACCTAAATGATCTATGTCATCAATATGTCCAATACCGTCTTTGAGACCAGATAAATACTTGGTAATCTGAATTAAATCATCATTTTCAAGCGTTCTTTTTTCTAGGTCGGCCTCAAGTCCTAAACGAGTATTTATTTTCAATCTTCCAACAGGAGATAAATCGTACCTTTCTCTGTCAAAAAATAGACTTCTAAAAAGTTTATCTGCAGCCTCTAATGTTGGTGGCTCACCAGGTCTCAAAATTTTATATATTTCTGTGATTGCATCACTTCTATTTTTATTTTTATCCGCAAAAAAAGTGTCTCTAATATAAGTACCTTGTTTATCTGAGTTTATGTTGAGGATATCAATATTATCAATATTTTTTTCGTCTAAAAAAGAAATCAAGCTATCGGTTATTTCATCTCCAGCCTCAAAGTAAATTATTCCAGAATTTGCATCATATATATCTTTTGATAGATATTTTCCAACTAATGATTCATTTTCAATAAAGACTTTTTTTATTCCATCTTTTTTAATATTTTTAGCTATTAACGAATTAAACTTTTCTCCACACTTTGCTAAAACTTTTCCGGATTTCGAGTTAATAATGTCATAATCGAGTTTAGAACCTAAGTAGTCTTGTTCTACGTAATCAAACTCCCAACCATTTTTTTTTCTGAGTAGATTTTTTGATTTATAGAAAAATGAAAATAACTTTTCATGAGTCATTCCATTCATTTTTGCATAATCTATTTCTTCACCATTTTTTTCGCATTCATTTCTGTACGCAGCAGATTTTTCGTCATCTAGAGCTAACAATAAGGATGAGGCAAGTAGCTTTCTTCTTTTATCAATTCTGACGTAGATCAAATCTTTACCGTCAAATTCAAAATCTATCCATGAACCGTTGTAAGGTATAAGCCTGGATGCAAATAAAAATTTACCTGTTGAATGACTTTTTCCTTTATCGTGATCAAAAAATACACCTGGAGATCTATGCATTTGTGAGACAACNACTCGGGTTGTTCCATTAAANACAAATGTTCCCTTTGTAGTCATTAAAGGCATATCTCCAAGATAAACCTCTTGCTCTTTAATATCTTTTACAGATGACACTCCTGTCTCCTCATCGACCTCTCTTACAATCAAATTTAATGTTACCTTAAGAAGAGATCCATATGTACCTCCTCTTTGAATACATTCATCAACATCATATCTCGGATTTTCTAATTCATATTTTACAAATCTTAATTCAGCTATTCCTGAAAAATCTGTGATTGGAAAAACTTTGTTAAAAACCGCTTGTAATCCTATGTCTTCTCTATCCTCAGGTTTTACATTTTTCTGAAGAAAAAGATCATATGAATTTCTTTGTATTTCAAGGAGGTTTGGCATATCCACTAAATCGGGAATTTTTCCAAAACTTTTCCTTATGTTATGATTTAAAGTAAAAGATTTTTTCATTATGGAGCTTATTTAAGTTCAACAGTTGCGCCTGCCTCTTCTAACTGTTTTTTGAACTTTTCAGCATCCCCTTTACCTACACCATCCTTTAATTTACTTGGTGCACCTTCAACTAAATCTTTGGCTTCTTTTAAACCAAGGCCAGTTATTGTTCTTACTTCCTTAATTACGTTAATCTTCTTATCACCTGCAGCTGCAAGATGAATTGTAAATTCTGTTTTTTCTTCAGCAGCAGTATCTCCTGCGGCTTGTCCACCAGCAGGTGCAGCAACAGCAACAGGTGCAGCAGCAGACACACCCCACTTTTCTTCAAGAATTTTAGAAAGCTCGGAAGCCTCTAATACTGATAATCCTGATAAATCGTCAGCAATTTTTTGTAAGTCAGCCATAATTTACTCCTTTAAGTTAGTTTTTAAAATTAGCATTTAACAATCTTAGTATATTAGATTGAGTTCCTTGAAGAGCCAAAACAATATTTCTTTGAGGGGCACATAAAAGCCCAATTATTTTTGCTCTTAGAGAATCCATACTTGGTAGAGACGCAAGCTGTTTAATTTCGTCAACTGAAAGTTCCTTATCTCCCATTGCACCACCGAGAATTTTTAAATTCTCATTATCTTTAGCAAAGTCAACCATGACTTTTGAGGTTGAAACTGGATCATCAGAGTAAGCTAACGAGGTAGGTCCGACAAAAAGCTTATCCAAAATTTCAAAGTTAGTATCTTTAATAGCTCTTTTAGTAAGAGTATTTTTTGTCACTTTAAAATTGGAGTTTGCAGCTTTAATCTGAATTCTTAGATTTGATATTTCTGAAACAGTTAAACCTTTGTAGTGGGCTACCATAAGAAATTCTGTATTTTTCAAAACTGAATTTAAATCTTTCACAAATTCATGTTTATCGGCACGTTGCATTTCAATTCTCCATTAAGTCTGTCTGAGCAAATCAATGATCAACCCATCTATTCAGGAAATTAAGGAAATCCACCTGAAGTCTATGACAGATATTAATTTTATAGTTACATAACACTTGTTGGATCAACTTGCAAGCCCGGACCCATTGTTGAGTTAATATAAAGTTTTTTTATAAAAATCCCCTTGGAAGAAGTTGGCTTTTTCTTTTGTAGCTCTGAAAAAAAATAATTAACATTCTTTTGCAAATCGGCATCTGAGAAGCTTGCTTTACCAATCGATGTATGAACTATGCCAGCTTTATCAGTTTTAAATTCAATTTGACCTGCTTTTATATTTTTAATTGCCTCTTCAATATTTTTAGTCACAGTTCCAAGTTTAGGATTTGGCATCATTCCTTTTGGACCTAATATTTGACCGACTGAACTTACCTTAACCATCATTTCTGGAGTTGATACACATTTATCAAATTTTATGTCACCTTTTTTTATAGACTCAACAAGATCATCAGAGCCAACAATATCTGCACCATTTTTTTTTGCTTTTTCCGCATCATCACCCTCAGCAAAAACAGCAATTCTTATTTTTTTTTCAGGCATTTTTGGCAAACTAAGAACTCCTCTAATTTGTTGATCAGATTTTTTTGCGTCAATTCCTAATATAACTGAAACATCGATTGACTCATCAAATTTTTTTGAAGTATATTTTTTCAAGAAATTAATTGCATCTACTAATTTATAGACAGTACCAATTTTCAAATCATCATTAAGTAATTTTTTTTTTNTTGTGAGTCTCATCATTCAACCTTTATACCCATAGATCTTGCTGTACCGGATACCATCCTCTCAGCCGATTCAACATTATCAGTGTTTAAATCTTTAATTTTATCTTCCGCAATTTTTCTTATATCACTTTTTGATATAGATGCAATAACCTCTTTTCCAGGTGTTTTTGATGCCTTTTTTAACTTTAAAGCTTTTTTAATAAAAAAAGAAACAGGAGGGGATTTTGTTTCGTAGGGAAAGCTTTTGTCTTGATAAACAGTAATTGTAACTGGTATAGGCATGCCTTGCTCTAGTTTTTGCGTAGCTGCATTAAATGCTTTACAAAATTCCATTATGTTAACTCCTTTTTGACCTAGAGCTGGACCCACTGGAGGAGAGGGATTTGCCTGACCTGCAGGAATTTGCAACTTAATATATCCGTCTATTTTTTTTGCCATTTGAACCCTTATACATTTTTTTTAAATTTTCTCAACCTGAGAATAATCTAAATCCACAGGAGTAGATCTTCCAAAAATTGAGACACTAACTTTTAATCTAGCCTTTTCTTCATCAACTTCTTCAACCATACCATTAAAGGATGAGAATGGGCCATCTGAAACCCTTACTTGTTCTCCAATTTCAAAACTTACTGAAGGTTTTGGTTTATCCAAACCATCTTTCATTTGATTTAAAATAGAATCTATTTCTTGTTGAGATACTGGTAGTGGTTCTCCTTTTTTTCCGCCTAAAAAACCATAGACTTTTGGTAATCTTCCAACTATGTGCCAAATTTCGTCGTCCATTATCATTTTGATCATCATATAACCTGGAAAAAATTTTCTCTCTGTATTTACTTTTTTGCCCTTTTTCATTTCAATCACATCCTCTGACGGAATTAAAATTTGCTCTATATTTTTTTTTAAGCCCTTTTTTTCTAATTGAGCAAGCAGCTCTTTTTCAATTTTTTTTTCATTCCCAGAATAGACTTGTAAAATATACCACTGATGCATTTTAACTTTCTAAAATAAAATATATTCAACCAAAAACGAAACTATTTTATCAACTAAAAGAAAAAAAACTGAGGCAAGAAAAACAAAAATAAATACCATGATAGTTGTTGTAATCACTTCTGGTTTTGTCGGCCAAGTAATTTTCAAGGCTTCTTGTTTTACTTCTTTGTAAAAGTCTCTAATTTTTTGCATTTTTGATTTGGTTTATTTTTTTTGTATTGTTAACATAAACCTATTTAAATTCAACTAAATAATTAACATTTATGGACTCAAAAAAAAATATTTTTTTATTAACTGGTGCAGGTATTTCTAAGGAAAGTGGAATTCAAACTTTTAGGGAAAAAGATGGGCTTTGGGATAATTTTAAAATCGAAGATGTTTGCACAACTGATGCATTTAGAAAAAATCCGCAGTTTGTTAACGATTTTTACAATCAGAGAAAAAAAAAATGAATAACTCAAAAATAAAACCAAATTTGGCACATAAAGAACTTGCAAAGCTTGAAGAAAAGTGGGAGGGTGAATTTCTTCTAGTAACTCAAAATATAGATAACCTTCATGAAAAAGCTGGTTCAAAAAAAGTAGTCCACATGCATGGTACTTTAGATTATGCATATTGTATGAATTGTTATGCAAGATATAGGTTAAACTTTGAGTTGAGCGTAGACTTCGTTTGTAAAAAATGTAATTTAAAAGGTGAAGTAAGAGTAGATGTTGTATGGTTTGGGGAGCAACCTAAGGAACTTGATTTAATATACAGTTTTCTTGATAAAACTGATATTTTTCTATCTATTGGAACTTCAAATAATGTTTACCCAGCAGCTGGTTTTATAGATTATTTAAATTCAAAAAAAAAGAAATATAAATCTATATGAGTTTAATATTGAAAAAACAAACAAAAGTAATTTATTTACTGAGTCTTTTGTCGGACCTGCAAGCAAAACATTGAGTACATTTGTAAATTCAATTTGAATTTAATAAAAATGGCAGGGGCGGAGAGACTCGAACTCACGACCTACGGTTTTGGAGACCGTCGCTCTACCAACTGAGCTACACCCCTAAATGGAGCGGGTGAAGGGAATCGAACCCTCGTAACCAGCTTGGAAGGCTGAGGCTTTACCACTAAGCTACACCCGCAATTTATTTTTGC
>PATB01000023.1 GCA_002712255.1 Alphaproteobacteria bacterium | reverse complement strand
AATTGAAAATCTTTAATGCCATTAATTTGACACGTATTTTTTAATTAAAATATTTATAAATAAAATCAAGTACTTACGATAAAAATTAAATATACGGCAAGATTCTTGCATCTCTAAATAAAAAGCGAGGTAATATGCAAGAATTTACAGGACCCAGTTTATCAAACTATCTGTTAGTATTAGGATTTTTACTAATGATGCTTATTGGTTTTTATTATCTTAAAAAAAATAAGCATGTCATTTCCCAAAAGTTAAATTCAAAAAAAAGAATGAAAATATCCGACGTTACCATTCTTGGTCAAGGAGACAGAGCACTTATATTAAATCTCGATGACAAAGAATATTTGTTTATATCCGGAAAAAATTCAGGAGCTCTTTTGACTGAAATTAAAACAAATTCAAAAAATAAGACTTCAACTCTTGAAAAAGTTTTTGAAAAAAGGTTAATGAATGAAAAAGTATAGCGTTCTACTTTTAATAATAATTTTTTTCCCTATTGTAGGTTTTCCTCAAGCAGTACCAGGAGGATTAGAAGCATTGACTATTACAGAGTCGGCGAATGGTGATAAAACGTATTCGCTTTCTCTGAAAATTTTAGCATTAATGACAGCACTAACAATCCTGCCCTCTCTTGTTTTGGGTATGACTGCCTTCACTAGAATAATAATAGTAATGTCAATTCTAAGACAAGCACTAGGGACACAACAGACACCCCCTAACCAAATTATAATAGCTATCTCACTATTCTTAACTTTTTTTGTAATGGCCCCTACTTTTAACAAAATTTATTCAACTGTTTCTGGGCCGTATCAGTCTGGAGAAATGAATTTAAGTGAGGCCATTCAAAGTGGGGGGAACGAACTCAAAGGNTTTATGATTAAAAACACAAGAAAAAATGATCTTGTTATGTTCGCAGACATGGCTAAGCAAGGCGATTTTATAGATAGTTCAGAAATTCCTTTTTATATAATTTTACCTGCTTATATGACTAGTGAGTTAAAAACTGCATTTCAGATAGGGTTCTTGTTATTTTTACCTTTTCTAGTAATTGATATGGTCATCGCGTCAGTCTTAATGTCATTGGGTATGATGATGTTATCACCAATGTTAATTGCCTTACCTTTCAAGCTTCTTTTATTCGTATTAGTTGATGGTTGGTCAATGACAGTTGGCTCATTAGTNGGAACATTTTCTTAGGAATTAAAACTCATGGGATTTGATGAAAACATTGAAATGGTTAGACTGGCTTTTTATCAGGTTTTGATATCAAGTGGACCTTTTCTAGGTGCTGCTTTGGCCATTGGTCTCCTGATTGGTATTTTGCAAGCTGCAACCTCTATACAGGAAATGACTCTTAGTTTTGTTCCAAAAATGGTNCTAGTTATTTTTGCAATGGGTTTTTTAGCTAATTTCTTTTTAGTTAGTTTAACAGATTATTTTCAATTCATCTTTGAAACAGTTGCCGGAATAAAATAATGTTCATTCCTTTACCATTTTTTTCTCCGATGGACCCACTTCCAGGAATAGAATTAAATGACTTAATGGATTATCTATTTATCTTCTTTTTATCGTCAATTAGATTGTCTTCATTCTTAATTTCAAGCCCATTCCTCGGTTCTAAGAACATACCATTAAATGTTAAAATAGTNTTTTCAATGGTNATTTCATTCTTTTATTTTGGTTATATATCTGAGACTGAAGTTAATAAGTATATAATNGANAATTTATTTATGATTGTAATTATTGAGGCGATTATAGGTGTTTCCTTAGGATTAACTTTAAGTATATGGTTTAGCGCCGCAACATTAGCAGGAGAAAAAATGGCNGCATCAACTGGACTTGGTTTTTCTCAAATGGTTGACCCAGAAACTGGCGGACAGACTCCTGTAGTAAGTATCATTTTAGACCTTTTTCTAATTACAGTTTTTTTATCTCTTAATGGACATCTAATTGCTATAGATTTTTTATTTAAAAGTTTTGAGATCTACAATTTAAGTGCAGAATTGCCACCCATTTCCCTAGTTGGTTTGGGAATAGAGGCCGCTGGTGCAATGTTTTATACTGGAGGATTGATAATGTTACCTGTTGTAGGATCATTACTATTAGCCAACATTGCAATTGGTGTAATAACTAGATCCTCTCCACAACTAAATATGTTTTCATTTGCATTTCCTGTAACTTTACTTCTTGCATTTTTTATTCTTTACCTGTCATCAAGGACAATAGGAAATGCTTTTGCTGATTTAACAAAGAATGCACTTGAATCAATTGAAATACTTTTTATAGGTAGTAAATAAAATGGCTGAAGATAAAGACGAAAGTCAGGAAAAGACCCAGGACCCCACATCCCGAAGATTGGAGAAGGCCAAGGAAGATGGTAAGGTTGTTCAATCAAGGGAAATGCATGTTTTTACGATTTTAACAATGGGAGTTTTATTAATGTATTTGATGCCTCCTTTATTAGATGATTTTTTAAAAATTACCGCCTCTTTTTTCAATTTTGGACCAGAATTAAACAGTGGAAAATCTCCGCTGGAAGCTATAAAAGCTGCAATATATTTTGTTGTTGAAGTTGTTATTATTTTTTCAATCCCTTTAGTAATTATTTGCATATTAACCCAATTTATAGTTGGNGGTATAAATTTTTCATTAAAATCTATTCATTTTAAATTTGAAAAAATGAATCCAATTAAAGGTTTGGGTAAGATTTTTTCAACAAAAGGTTTAGTAGAACTGGGAAAGTCACTTTTAAAAGTATTCTTTTTAGGAATTATCTCATATCAAGTTTTAATTTTTTACTTACCAGATTTAATAAATATAAGTGAAGCAAATTTATTCTCGGCTCTGTCAAGACTAGTTTCTTTTTTTCCTATTTTAGTCATTTGTTTATTAGTCGCTTTGGCAGTGATTGCAGCAATTGACTTTACCTGGCAAAAATATGATTACATTAAATCGTTAAGAATGTCTCACCAAGACATTAAAGATGAATATAAAGATACAGATGGACAACCAGAGGTAAAACAAAAAATCAGAAAATTACAAATGAATGCTGCTAAGAAAACTAGGCAAGAGAATGCATCTATTGATAACCTTGATCAGGCAACCGCTATAATTACAAACCCAACACATTTTGCAATTGCACTAAAATATGAGGTTGGAGACTCAGCTGCTCCTGTGGTTATTGCAAAAGGTAAGGGAAAAAACGCTGAATTAATAATTGAAAAAGCAAAAAAACTTAATATTGGTAAGATGCAAAGCCCGATATTGGCAAGGGCTCTATATTTTACTACAGAAATTGGTGACGAAATTGTCAGTAAGTTATATAATGCCGTAGCAATTGCGCTAGCTTATATCTATAAAATTAATAATGGAGAGGAAATTGAAAAACCAGAAATTGAGATACCTCAAGACTTAATTTTCGATGAAAATGGAAAAAAGAATGTTTAGCAGAAAAATTTCTCAACTTATTATCACATTTGCATTCTTTTATAGTGCAATTGTTTGTCATTTTAAGGCTATTGAAACGTACAATGAGGGAGACTTATTTTTATCTTTTTTTTTGTGGTTTTGTGCAATAACCTCTTTTATGGGNGGCCTAAGATTTCAAATTGCAAAATTAGTTGAAAAAATTAAGGAATTAAATAAAAAATGATTAATAATTTGTGCAATAACTGTCAACATTTTTACATAACTCATAAAAGGAACTTTCCCTATGGTTGCAGGGCATTTGGTGTAATTTCAAAAAAAATTCCTTATTTGGAAATTCTATCAATTTCTGGCACAAATTGTGCACTATTTTCAAAAAAGAATAAAAATGTTAATATAAAGAAAAAAGGACTGCTTGCATGAATCAACAAATTAACGCTATGCAAGAAAGCATAAAAATTGCTTTAGATGCTGCTGATGCTGCAACTGACGTAACATCAGAATATAAAAGAATTAAAAATGAATATATGAAAGCGGAGCAAAAAGTGAAAGAAATACATAAATATACAACTATCGTTTTTTCAAGTTCAATTGCTACAGCAGTGATTGCAATAATATTAACTGGACTTCTATATTTTAAATCATTATCCGAATTAGAAGATATGACAAGTACGAGTCGTGAAGCATTAGTAGTTTTCGCTGAGAATGTTGAAAATGTTAATAAAGCAGTTGAAAATATGAATTCAAGCCTTGCAAGGCATAGTGATCTTGTAAGTGCAAATTCTCAATTAAAAACCTCGGTTGAAAACCTATCTGATGCTATTAAAGCTAATGATAAAACACTAATGATAAATCTATCAAAGGAAATATCAAACCTATCATCCGGATTGTCAAAGTCCATTAAAGATGAATCTAATAAGCTTGTAAAATCAATTGCTGAATCCAACGTGATGACCTCAGCTAAAATAAATCAAGAATTAGATAAAATGATCAAAGAAAATAAGAAAAATCAAAATACTAAATTACTTAAAGAATTATCTAACAGCACTTCTTCTCTTAATGCTGCTTTAGATGCAATTTCTAGTCAAAATAAGCTTCTTGTCAGAGAAATAAAAGATAAAAATGAAAGTATTACTTTTCCATAAGATTCGCAAATGGCAGAAGAAAAGCAAAATAACTTCTTAGTTAAAATCGATAAAGTTCGAAAAAGAAGTTATGCGGGTTTTATGCTTTTAAAGCAAGATGATATTGTAGTTGCCCTAAACAATCAATTTTACACTTTTGGTGAAAAAAAGCTTACCGAAGAACTAAAAGATATAAAAAAAAATAATGAAAAGGCTATACTTACTATTTTAAGAGAAAATGTTTTTTTCGATATTGTTGTTAATAATAGTCTGGGTTGTAAATTTTTAACAACGAACAATGAAGAGACAGAAAAAATAAAAACAGATTTTGCTAAAAAAGAAAACTATGATTTAGAAGAATTAAATGAATATGTAGCAATGAGAGATATTTTTAGAAGGTATGATGTTTTTGATAACTCAAACTCTTTGTTAGCAGGAATATTTCCACCAGCATGGCTTGCTTACAATCGCAAGTGGTGGGTTCTTTTATTGTTTATTTTAATGTCGTTCATGCTTATATCGATTAACATTTTCATGTTTCTTCTTGGTTGGGTTCTTACATCTGTTTACTGTTATCAGGCTCAACTAAATTTATTATTTAGTTTTTCAATGCTTGAAGGTAAGGTTTTTACATTGAAATTTGCAGCTAAATCGATTGATGAAGCTCACAAAACAGTCAGATATCTAGATCCAAAGTCTAAGTTTTTATTTTCAAAACTTGAGGAACCTCAAACAGAAGACGAAAATAAAGATGAAAATAAAGATGAAAAAAAAAATGAAAACATTGTTAATGAAAAGCAGGAAGCTTTAGTGTAATATAATTTATATTTTACACTGAGGAGAACTATGGCTGAACAATACTCAATGCAAGCTGAAAATTTAATGAAATCTTCTGTTGAGGAATATAAAGAAATAATTAAAGAAGTAAAAGCAACAGATGCAAACCTTACCATAATTAGAAATATTAGAGTCAATATCCAAGGTAAACCAAGAAGGTTAGTTGATATTGCTGATCTAAAAAAAACGGAGGATGTTCATAAACTTCAACTTTTAGTTTTTAATACTGATCACATTGAGCTTCTTACAGAACAACTTGATGAAAACAGCTTTTCGTATGATATAGATGGTCAATTTATAAACATAACAGTACCAGACCCAACATATAAACAGCTTATGGAAGTAGTAGATGATCTTAATAGGAAAAAAAATTCTGCTATGGGTAGATTAACTAAAGCAAAATCAGAAGCTACTACAAGGGCAAGAACGGCTGTAGAGAATGAATTTATTACGCAGGGTGTAGCGAGTGCTGCCTCAAGAAAATGCGATGAGTATTATCAAAATTATGGTGATCAGGTATCAGAAATGACACTAGAAAAAATCAAAAGTATACTTGGACCAGAGTTTTTTGAAAAATATAAAAAAGAAGAATTAGATTTTGCTTAATTAGGCATCAACTCTTAATTCATTCTTTAGACCATCCCTACCTAACTTTTCGTATTCTTTCTTAAGATATTCTATTTTTTTTCCAGGTATAATCTTTTTTTCAGGTTTCCATGCTGGATATGAAAAATTTATTTCTCTAAATTTAGTGGTGTTTTCTTTATCAATATTTGAGGAATTTTTTTCGAATTTTTGTTCTTTATTGAAGCTTTCTTCAAACACTAGGTTTAATCCTTTTGTAATATTCTCTTCACTTTTTTTTACAGGCGTATTTATCTTTCCTTCATCTAAGATTATTTTATTATCTTTTATATTTGAATCTGAGGACAAGACTAATTTTTGTTGGTTTAGTGTTTTTAAATTAATGTTTTTTGAGGGAGTAACAATTGAATTACCTGATGCGTATTGAATATGAAGTTTTAGATCATCACCCATACTTGGTTTATTTGAATTTGCTAACTGTTTGTTTTCATTTTCTCCATTATCTTTCCATATTTCACTTATTCCTGATGCATCCAAGGCCATTTCTGTCGGAGTTTTATCAAAAATTTTATTAAAGGCCCAATTACCAAAACCAACTATTGCACCAATAGGACCACCATACAAAAAACCACCAAGACTATTTTGGACTAAATCTCTATCTGATTCTTCATTTTCAGANTTNACGCTTGAGTAAATACCNCTNATAATTGGTAAGTTTTGTAATGGATTTACAAGTCCTTTAAACCAGCTCCAAAAAGAAAATTTATCGGATTCTTCTTTAACCAAATCTAATTGTTGGCTACTTTTTTCATTTACATTAGTATTTATAATTTTATTTGAACTGGAAATATGATGTGGACTTTTTTGTATTATCATAGTTTACAACCTAATTAATAATTAATTTCAATTTCTATTCTTCTATTTTTTTCTCGACCCTTGGAATCATTATTACTAGCCAAAGGTTTTGTTTCTCCATAACTAATTGCTTTCATTCTATCTGGCTTTAATTTTCCAGAGCTTGAAAGTTCCTGAACCACAGACGAGGACCTAGCTGCCGCTAAATCCCAATTATCTCTATATATTGATCCAAAAGTTAACGGTTTATTATCTGTATGACCAGAAACTAGAATCTCGCTTCTTCCTTTTTCATTTACTTCAGCAATTTTAGCCATAATTTTTTTTGCTTTTGTTGTTAAATCAGCAGAACCTGACTTAAACGCACCACCTGAGCCAACGGTAATTATCACTTTATCTTCTTGTCTATCGATATTTATAAGGCCTTCGCCCATTTCTTCTTTTAATGCAACTTTGAATTTATCTTCGGCAATTTTAGCTTTTCTTTCTTCTTCTTTAGCAGTATCCGGAGATGAACCTTGATTGTCTCCTTGATCAGAATCTGCCTCCCCTTTTCCTTCTTTTTTTGATGCAGTTGAAAGCTGAGCAAGTTGTTTTTCAACACCACCAAACAAAATCTCTGTTTCTGATTTACCAGAAGCAGCTTTTACAGATTCTATTGCTTTAANGGCTTCCTGCATCTCTTTTTCATCTGTTTCTGTTGGATTGAAATTGACAACAACTTTATCACCAACTGTTTCAACCTGAATATCTGAATCACCCTGAGAAACTGCGTCTTTTATATTTTCTGCTAATTCTTTTGCATCTTCTGATTCTCCATCATCTTTAGTAGCATCATTATCTTTAGTTTTTAATTCCACCTTTGGTTGATCAGTTTCTGTGGTTTGTTGTTGATTATTATCAGTCACTGAAGGTGTTGGATTGGGGCTAAAATTTAGAGATAAAATTGTTGTACCCTTAGGTTGTTCAACTGTAGGAATAATTCTNTGGATACCAAAAGCATTCTTCATACTTCCNCTTATTTGTTTAAATTTTGGAACATTGAATTCAGCAAATGAAAGTATTAGAACAAAAAAGGCCATTAACAAGGTTGCCATATCAGCAAATGTTGCCATCCAAGCTGGGGCACCTTTTGGGGGGCACTCTTCACATTCGTGTTCCTCTTCCTCGTTGGAATTATCTTTTTTCTCTTTTTTTTCTTCAGCCATTTTATCTATTATGCAGCTGCAGACTCAATTAACTTCTGCTTTTCTTTAGGTGCAAGGTTAGCAACAAGTTGGTCTTGAATATTTCTAGGACTTTCACCTCTAGAAATAAATTGTAAGCCTGTTATTATCATTTCTCTATAAGTTACCTCATAAGCAGAATAACCCTTTAGTTTAATTACAAGAGGCATAAATATAGTATTAGCTATCATAGCCCCATAAAGTGTTGTCAAAAGTGCAACAGCCATAGCTGGGCCAATTGCTTTTGGGTCAGCCATATTACCAAGCATGGCAACTAACCCTACTAATGTGCCGATCATTCCCATTGCTGGGGCAATATCAACCCAAGATTGTGCAACACCGATATTTTTTTCATGCCTNGTTACCATCGCTTTAAGTTCTTTTTTTAGTTGTACAGTAAGCTTTTCTTCATCCGCACCATCAACTAGCATTTGCAAACCATTGTCAAAAAAAGCGTCTGGAGTCTCTTGTCCCTCCAGAGCCATCATTCCATCTTTTCTGGCAATTCCTGCGAGTTCTACTATTCTTGTGATGAGTTCATCCATTTTTTTTACAGGTGGTTTAAAAGCCTTACCAAATGCTCCATATGCTCCAAAATACACCGGTAAAGGAGCTGTATACATAACAGCGAAAAAAGATCCTCCAAATACAATTAATATTGATGGTACGTCAATATACGAACCAAGTCCACCAGCAGAGATCATTGCACCTGCAATCATTCCTAATGTTCCTAAAAAACCAATTAATGTAGCTAAATCCATTCTAAAAATCCATTAAAGTTAAAACTTTATTTAAATATAATCACTGCTATTCTGCAACTTTGATACCAAAATAAAAAAGTTTTCTTCTATTTTATTAATTTTATGTAATTATATAAATAAAAATATGAAGTTTTTTTTTGTTATATTAATATTTTGTTTAAAAACCAATCCTCTTCTCTCATCAGACTACATTGATAAGGGTTTTTATGTGATTGATTTAAAAAATAAGATTGAATGGTTGAAGTGCTCTGCCGGTCAACAATAGAGTGATTCTAAAGAGAAATGCCTTGGAGAACCTGTCAAACTCGATCAAAATGAAATTAAAGAAGCAAATAGACAGTTGAATGAGCAAATTGAAGGAGAATGGAGACTTCCATCAAGAAAAGAATTAGAAAGTTTAGTTTGTAGCCATTGCGAGGGGGTAAAGATTAATCAAAAATTATTTCCTGACACTCCTGCACAACCCTTTTGGACTTCTCAAAAAAATTGGTGGTCGCCAAAATTTATTTGGTCAGTAAATTTTTTCACAGGACATTCTTATGGAAGATTCGTTCCAGAAAAAAAACTTTTTGTACGTTTTTTAAGGGATCGCTAATTTTTTGTTTTAATATAAAGATATAACTTCCATAAAAATAAAATTACTCCCAAGGAAATTATTAGATAGACTGCATTCCATGGTGTTACAAAGGAAAGGTAATGCAAATTTTCATCCATAGTAAGAGAAATTATAATCAAAAAGAAAACACTAGCTATAAAATACCTAATAATTGAACATAATCTACAATTTTTCATCTATTTTTTTATTAAACAATTAATTTTGATATTTTTACTAAATTCACATATTGATTTAGCAAAATTTTCATCTTTAGCAGTATATACAAGTTTATAAAGCTTTTTATCTTTCACAAAATTAATATTTAAGGTTATATTCTCAAATTTTTTTTTTATTTTATTTTCTATATCTTTTTTTGAATTTTCTGCATAATCCTTTCTGGAAAAAGCACCAAATTGAACTAAAACTGGTTTTAAATTCACTATTTCATTGATTGGATTTTTGGTAGACTTTACTTTTTTAATTGAATTAGTTTTTTCTTGATTGTCAATTTTTTTTGATTTCTCAACTACATCATTTTTCTGTGATTTTGAGTTTTTATTTTCTACAGCAGGAACATAATTTTCCTGCTCAAAATTAGATTTATTTTCGTTACGATTAATTAAATTACTTTTATTTTCAGAAACAGCTTTATTTTTGTTTTTTTTAGAATATTGCTGTTCAGTTTGAGTATCTTCAGTGTCATTCACAGATTTTTTTTGTGTCAAGTTTTTAACACCTAAAAAAACAATTAAAAAAAATAATGGAGTAATTAATATTGGTAGAATTTTCATAATCTAAATAAATAATAAATAATTTAATCAAAAAAGCCAGATTTACTTAAACTTTCAAAAAAAAAATTAATCTACGCCTTATAATATTGTACAAGTCACTTTTCTGACAGAAAAAATATGTCAAATTAAAATTTTGCATTTTGTCTCCAAAAATTGTTTTATTATTATGAAAGGAGATTTACTATGCAAATCACTCAAAATTTAAAATTAAAGCAAAGTCAATCACTAGTGATGACTCCACAACTTCAACAAGCTATTAAGCTGCTTCAGCTTAATAACCTTGAACTTACCGACCTGGTTAACAAAGAATTAGAAGAAAATCCATTTTTAGAAAATGAGTCTAATGAAGAAAATGTTGAAAAATTTGAAGAAGAAACAAACGATTTGAGTGATTCGTTTGAATCTGGCGAATCAATAGCAGATGAACCAAAAATTGATGACTATGATAATAGATGGGATATTGATCTAAGTCATCAATCGTATAGTAAATCTAATAATAGAGATTCAGTAGATGCAGGTTCGGTGGTAGAACAAACATTAAGTGAAAAAATATCCTTAAAGGGAATTTTAAAAAATCAAGCTGATCTAGAATTTAAAACTCATTCAGAAAAAAAAATTTCAGAATTATTAATTGATTATATTGAGCCAAATGGTTGGATTATAACAAATATAGACGAATTAGCTAAATTTAGCGGTTTTGAAAAGTTAGAAATTGAAAACGTTTTAGTTAAAATGCAAAATTTTGAGCCTAATGGTGTGTTTGCTAGGAATTTAAAAGAATGTTTAATTATACAACTAAAAAATGATGAAAAGTTAACTGATAGTAAAAAGCAAATTATAGATAATCTTGAACTATTGGGTGAAGGAAACTTAAAAGAATTACAAAAAACAACTAACTTAAGTGAAGATGAACTTAAAGAAAACATAAAAGAAATTAGATTATTAAATCCAAAACCTGGAACAAAATATTCTGATGAAAACGGCAATATTTTCAATCCTGATGTAATTGTAACTAAAAATAATCAAAATTGGGAAGTTGAACTAAATGATAGTACACTTCCAAAAGTAACTGTTAACCAAGAATATGTGAATGAAATAGAAAGTTTGAATTGTTCTGATTCTGATAAAAAATACATCACAGAAAATTTAAATTCTGCTAAGTGGTTAATTAAAGCAATCCAACAAAGAAATATGACAACACTTAAGATAAGTGCCGAAATAGTTAATCAACAAAAATTATTTTTTGAGAAGGGAAAAAAATATCTTAAGCCTATGATTTTAAAAGATGTAGCAAAAAAAATTAATATGCATGAAAGCACAGTTAGTAGAGTAACATCAGAAAAATTAATGTTAACGCCGAGAGGTATTTTTGAAATGAAAATTTTCTTTAGTGCATCAATCGGAGGAACTAATGATGGTGAAAGCTTCTCTGCTGCATCGGTAAGGGAGTCACTCAAAAAACTAATCAGTGATGAACCAATTAATAATCCTTTTAGCGACGAAATATTAGTAAATAAATTAGAATCTCAAGGAATAAGTCTTGCAAGAAGAACTGTTGCTAAATATAGAGAACTTCTTAACATTCCTTCTTCATCAATAAGAAGAAGAATGATGAAAATTCAAAATTTAAATTTATAAGGGTTAAGATTTAATAGATATAATTTACAGCTTATTTAATTGATTAAAAGATTTAGTTATACCTAACTCTTTTAAATTCTTTTTCAAAACCCTCTAAGAAATGTATTAAAGGATAAGTCTCAGTTTTTAGAAGTTTATCATCTTCATAATGTTTTATTTCAATAAATGTACAATTATTATTAAGTGCATTCTCATTATTTTCATTTGTAAAATTTTTTAAATTCATTTTTATCTCCATAAATTATACTTAACAATCTCTGCAATTTCCCTGCCAAACTAAATGCTGTCTAATAATTTTTGATTTTTAAATTCATTTCTAAAATATTTAATTTTTCTCTCTCTCTTACTCATTTCTTCGAGTTCAACAACTACATCCATTTTAATTTTTTTCTGTCTTAAATCAGACCAATAACTGTGAACTTTTTTTAAATATTTTACTTTTCTTTTTGGTATTGAGGAATGATATCTAGAGATGGCTTCATTCCACGTTTTATGCTTAGAATAAAGTGATTTTAAGAATTTCGCAGCATATTCTACATTATTTTTGGGATCTAATATTTGATTAAAATTTTTAAAATTTTGTCCGTGATACTTTAAACTAATTTGCATACAACCAACATCAATATTTTTTTTTTTATCATAATTTTTTTTTAAAAAAATTAGCGTTTCATCCTTACTTTTGAAAAACTTTGATTTTCCCGATACATTTAGTGTCCAAGGCCATGAGACAAAATTCTCTCCTTTTTTTAAGCCTGACTCTACTAATGAAATAGAAGTAAGAAGTTTATTTGGAATTTTATATTCTTTTCCAATTTTTTCTGTGTACTGATTACAATTCGTGGATGCATTTGTATTTTTATCAATAAAAAAAAATACGAAAAATATTAAAAAAAGTTTAATAATCATTCAAATTTTTGAGCAATTTTAATGCCAACTAATTTCGAATAATTGAACTACTTAATAATTCTCTGCCTATTGAGATAAAACTATAGGGATTTACTGATTTTTTGTTTACTTTTATTTCGTAATGTAAATGTGCTCCAACAGCCCTTCCTGTTGAACCCATTTTTCCAATTATTTCACCTTCTGTTACAAAATCGCCCTTTTTAACTTTCAATCTGTGTAAATGTCCATACAAAGTTGTAACTCCATGTTTATGAACAATTTTTATTGACTTGCCAAAAGATCCGTTTCTTCCTGAAAATGATATGTAACCATCAGCCGGTGCTCTTACCTCTTCCTGCCATGTACCAGCCATATCTATACCATGGTGCATTTGTCTTAATTTAGATTTTGGGTGTATCCTAAAACCATAGGGACTTGAAACATAGTAGTACTGCATTGGAGGCTTAAGAGGTAAAAAAATAATTGCATTTTTTAGTTCCTCTAAAAATTGGAATCTCAATGAGGTGTCTTCAATCAGTTCTTCATGATCAGCATTTAGATCGCTTTTCTTTAAGTAATTTTCAATTTTTCCTAAGTCAATATTATCAGGATTCAATTTCAAGGTTTTAAAAACATTTACAAGTTGAAAAATTTCTGAATCTAATTTTTTTGTAAAATTAATGATTTTTAATTTTTTTGTTCTTGGGGCTGTAAATGGTATTACAGGTAAATCTTTATAACTGAAAGATTCTTTTTTTATTATTTTTGGATTTTCATTTTTCTCAACATTTGAAATTGTATGTTCAAATGCAATCATTTCTGGATTCGCTAAACTTGAAAATTGATCAAAAATTACCTCATCCGGTCTATTGATTTCGTTAGTAAAACTTTTCCCAAAATTTGAAAAAAGTGTTTTTATATTTTCCAATTTTTCTTTAATATCAATTTTTCCCTCTTCCTGAATTTTATTCTCATAGTTTTTTTTTTCTTGAACAAAAATTTCATTTCCCTTATCAAAACTCTCTGGTTCTTCAGACTTAATGACCTCATTAGCTATATTCTTTAAAGTTTCTATTTCTGACTCTGTAAACTTTTGGTTGATAACTTGGTTATTCTTAAAAGTTACGTAATTAAAAAATGAAGATACGCCAAAAAAAATAAATTGTAAGATTTTGAATAAAAAAACTAAAGATAAAACAAACGCTGAGATATAATGCTTTATATTGAAAACAATTTCTATGGGACCCTTCTTAGTAAAGTAGAGGAATCTTCTTTCTCTAAAAATCTCACTGAAATCATTTGATTTGTCAGTAGTTCTTCCAAATTTTGGACTTGATTTTAAATTTTCATTAAAAATTCTTTTAAAATATTGGTGCATATCTTTATTTCAGATATAAAACAACAACTAACATTATATTAGTCAGCAGTTGCATCAACATAATTAACAGCATCAATTTCCAAGAAATAGGGTTACTTACATTTAAGTTAAATTGAGGAAAAGCCTGGTTATCTTCAAGTCTGACAGATTTTTTATTCTCATCAAATATGTTGTCATTGTGATAATCTTTGTAGGTTTTGTTAGCGGATGCTGGCTTTGGCTTTGATTCAAAACTAGAATATTCAAAATTTTTTGATTCATTAGCCTTTTTTCCAAATTCCTGTTCGTTTCTCTTTTTTTCTATTTTTTCAACTTTTTCTCTTGCTAAAGGTAAATCCTCAACTTTTGAATTTTCAATATTCTTAATAGAAGACATTTGATTCTCATTAAACTTACTTTTTTTATTATGAAGATTGCTATTTGCCGTTTTTTCCAAATTTACTTTATCTCTAGCAACAGCTTCATTTGGACCGGTCATTTGAGTCCTCATTTTTTCTATTCTATCCTTAATATTTATTACTTGTTCTGACATCTTTAAATTTAATTAATTTGTTTATATCTATGCATTTCATAAGCCAAATATTATATTTAATATCTTTTTTTTTAATTTTTTTTGTGTTAAGCATTATAAATCGCAGAATTAATTATATCAAATAAAATCATTTGTTATCTTTAGTTTGGCAGGGTAATTGCAAAGTTAGTCAATAAAGTTTATTAAGAATCTATGTTTTCTAGAGATACAGATAAAATTCAGCGAACGCAAACTTCAAATAGTGTTATTGGGGTCGAAATGCAGATCAACGGTAACATAAAATGCAGTGGAAACTTAGTTTTAAAAGGTAAAGTTAAGGGGAATATAGAGTGTGATCATATAAATATTTCCTCAGAAGGAGAATTAAAAGGTAATATCAGATCTCTATATTCAACAATAGGCGGTAATTTTGTTGGTGATGTTTTTGCAGATACTCTTGCTATTGAGTCAACCGCCAGCATTAGAGGAAATTTATATTATAATAACTTAAAGGCACAACCAGGTGCAAAACTTGATGTTCAACTCATTAAAGGTTTAGAAAAAAAAGAGAAAAGTTCATCATCAAAAAAACCAAAAAAGGTATAATTTATGGCAGACAGTCAATCAATAATTGGTAAGGGAGCAATTTTCAAAGGTAAAATATCTAATGCATCGACGATTGAAATTAACGGCAGAGTTGAAGCAGATATTAAATCTGAAAAAGTTACAGTTGGAAAAAATGCCAACCTAGAAGGTTCAATTTCATCTGAGCTAGTTGTAATCTCAGGTAACTATCAAGGTAAAATTAAAGCAGATTCCGTTTGGTTAACAGATACATCAGTTATTACAGGTGAAATCAATTACAAATCTTTGCAAATGGACAGAGGAGCTGCTTTAAATTGTAAGATAATACATAATTGGGATGAGAAAAAATTTAAAAATAAGAAAAATCTAGAAAGTGATTCAGACGAAGACGCGGCTGAGGATAAATAATAAAGGAGATTTAATTGAGCGATATTACTTACATAAATAAAGATCTTCTGATGGAAGGCACACTAGAATCAAAAGATGGGCAGGTCATTGTTGCTGGGACTTTTAAGGGAAATGTTATTGCAAAATCTCTAATAATAGAGCAAACAAGTCTTTTCAGTGGTAAGATTAATGCAGAACATGTAAGAATTGAAGGTAAGGCAGATGCAGATATTACAGCAGATCATCTTGAAGTCTCTAATACTGGAAGTATTGACGGAAAGCTTAAAACAAATTCATTATCTGTCGATTCAGGAGCACAAATTTCCGGTAATGTGTCTAGAATAGGTTAATTAATAAGATTTTTTTTGAGTTTCTATACAGTTTTTAAAAAATTCAATCGTTTTGTCGGTTCCGTCAATTTTTTCTAAATTCATTGATGCAAACCTCCCAGCAGCTAAAGAAACTGCCCAAAGATCATTCTCTTTTAAAGCATGTTTAAAAAGAATCTTTTCAATCTCATCACGTATTTTTATATATTTGTTTTTTTTTGTTTCAATTGGGTCTGGAAATTTTAAAATATTTTGATTTTTTTTCATAATTCCATAAACGACTTATAATCACTAATTTTAATAAATTATTTATTTAATTTCTTTTTTTGTTTATATAAAATAGAATTTATATGAAAAAAAAGGAAAAAAAATCTAATCTTCCCGTCAAGGCAAAAGCAAAGTCTACTGAACTTATCACTGTACACCAAGAAAAAGTTAACCCGTTAGATATAACACAGAAGCTACAACATTTAAAAAATAGAACAGAAGTTAGAAAACATTTACCAGAAATTTTGGGAAGAGTTTTAGCAAGAATTTGGATTGATACAAACTTTAAAGAGGAATTTGCAAACGACCCTCAAAAAACCCTAGAATTTAATGGAGTTTATTTACCTGAAGACATGTCAATTGAGTTTCAGAAACCAAATTCTGACAGACCAAGAATAGTTGTTTATGAACAAAGACCAAAATCAAAATTTAAGTTACGTGTTTTATATCTTCAACTTGTCATGATGGCTGGAAGGTGATTTTTTTTAGCAAAATCTTATTTATTTTTCTTATTTACTTACCACAGTTATTTTCACAGGAACTAATTGATGATGAAATTTTCTATAAACAAGGTGTGGAGTTATATGATAAAGGAAACTTCAAAGAATCTTTCATAGTTTTTTTTAATTTATCAGAAAAGGGTAACAAGGATGCCATTTACAATCTTTCTAATATGTATTTTGAGGGAGTTGGAACTACACAAAATTTTAATAAATCATTAGAGTATACTTGGCTATGTTCATTAAATGGTAACAAAAAATGTATAAAAAAACTGAAAAAGGTGAAAAAGAAACTAACTGAAGAGGAAGTTATTAAAATTTCAAAAGGGATACCTGAAAAACTTGAAAAAGACTTTTTAACAAATAATGACATTATATCTGCTTTTAAACTTGGATATTGGTTTGAAAAATTTTCTCCAGAAATTGATTTTGAAAAATCATATTTATGGTATTCTGTTTCCGTAAGTGCTGGAGTTTATAAGGCTATGAAACTAAGAGATAGAGTTGGAGAGCTTATTGATAAAAAAAAAATAAATGAACTACAAGCTGAAGCAAACGAAATTTTCACAAAAAATAAATATTTTGGAAACAAAGGGGAAGATAATGATTTATAAAGTTCACTGGATAGTTGATGGTGTAGCAGAGATTGAAGCTGAATCTAAAGAAGATGCGGAAAAAAAATTACAAGAAACTCTTGAAGATTACGTTAAAAGTTCGAAGCCTTTGATGGATAAATTTTATGCAAAATCTATTCAAGGCACTGCCTATCTTCCTGGAAATGATGAAAATGGAGAAAAAAATGAAGAGGATAAAAAAGAAGATTAGTTTTATATTAATTTTTATATTCTTCATTCCAGAAATAGCAATTTCGGTAGGAAGAAAGTATGAACCGGAGGAAGGCACTTTCGATAGAAGAAAAAGAATAGTTATTCAACCAATTTGTCGTCTTGTTAAAGAGACAAATATACCTGGTGATGTAATCTGCGAATACCAATCACAAAAAAGGGGGGATAAAAATAAAGAAATATATTTAGGCGCTCCCGGGAATACTTGTCAAAAAGAAATTACTTGCCCAAAAAAGTAATGAAAAAAAGAATAGGTTCAAATTTTTATAGAAAGAGAGTTTGGACTTTGCTAGAACCTGCAAATGAAAATGACAAAGCATCAAAAATAACCGATATTTTTTTAGTCACTCTTATTTTTTTTAACATTTTAATGGTGATATTAGAAACCGTTGACAGTCTATTTATAAATTATAAAGACTTTTTTAAATATTTTGAATTGTTTTCTGTCACTATTTTTACAATAGAATATATTGGAAGGTTATGGTCTTGTGTCGAGAATAAGGGTAAAAATCAATCAGATGGAAAAGCTAGAATTCAATATATTTTTAGTTTTTCTGCAATCATAGACGCTATTGCAATTCTTCCAAGTTTATTGGCTTTTTTATTTCCAACTGTTGACTTGAGATTTGTTAGAGCATTGAGAATTATAAGATTACTTAAGTTTTCTAGATATTCTAGCTCAATAAATACTTTACTTGTTGTATTATGGGATCAAAGAAAATCTTTTGGTGCAGCATTTTTTATATTATTTATCATTCTAATAATTTCCTCGAGTGGGATGTATTTAGTTGAAAAAGATGTCCAGCCAGATAAATTTGGGAGTATTCCTCAGTCGATGTGGTGGTCAATTGTTACTTTAACTACAGTAGGCTATGGGGATGTCTATCCAGTAACATCAATGGGTAAATTTTTTGGTTCAATAATAATAATACTAGGGATAGGAACTGTTGCTCTTCCATCCGGAATATTAGCATCAGCATTTACTGAACATACAAAAAGAAATCAAAAAAAATATGAAGACCAACTTAAACTAATGTTAT
>PATB01000022.1 GCA_002712255.1 Alphaproteobacteria bacterium | reverse complement strand
GCTAAAGAAGAATTAATGGAGTTTAATGGTGTGGTTAAGGAATTGCTTCCAAATGCTATGTTTAGGGTTCTTCTTGACAACAACCATGAAATAATTGCCCATACAGCTGGAAAAATGAGAAAATTTAGGATTAGAGTTTTGGCTGGCGATCGTGTTACAGTAGAAATGACACCCTATGATCTTACAAAGGGTAGAATAACTTTTCGACATAAGTAAGATTGAATCCATCGAACAAAATATTTTTAGCATCCACTTCACCTAGAAGAATGCAATTGCTTAAGCAGTTAGGATTCAAGAATATTCAACCTATAGATCCTGAATTTGATGAAAGAAAAATAGAAAAAAAAAATATCTCAATTCAGAAACTAGTAGTCGCACTATCTTATTATAAGGCTCAGTCAGCATCCAAAAAACTTAAAAAGTTTGATGGATATATAATTTCAGGTGATACTGAAGTTTATAGATGTAAGGAAATTTTTTCTAAAACAAATTCTAAAGTTCAGGTTAAAAAATATCTCTCCAAACTTTCAGGTAGAAAGCATTTTGTTTACGGAGGCATTACGATAATTAGTTCAAATGGAAGAATTTCAAAAAAATTGGTAAAAACTGAAGTTTTTTTCAATAATATATCCAATAAGGAACTTAATGATACAATGCTAATTGAAGAAGGTTTAGGAAAAGCTGGAGGTTATGCTATTCAGGGACTAGCTTCTAAATTTGTGAAAAAAATAAAAGGTTCTTATACAAACGTAGTTGGACTTTCATTGAGTGATCTTTATCAAATGTTAAAAGGTATAGGATTTAAAAATTGAAATTTTGTTAAACCTATTGTAATACGTATTATGAAACAAATGCCCAGGTAGCTCAGTTGGTAGAGCAAGCGACTGAAAATCGCTGTGTCGGTGGTTCAATTCCTCCCCTGGGCACCACTTTATGAAAATGATTTTATTAAATTTTTTTATTGTTTTATTAACAATATCGTCGTGTGAAATTGATTCTAAGGATTACTTCCCTTTCTCTGTTGGAGCAAAATGGCTATATTCTATAACAATTAGTTCCTCATACACCGGAAAAGAATATGAAAAAAGATTGATGATTACAAATGTTAGTTCTAAAAAAACAAACGATATTGTTGAAGTTTCAAAATTACATTCAGATGGAAGCTATTACACTTATGAAATAAACAAAAAAAAAAATCAAATCGTCAGATCGTCAGTTATTTTGGCTTTCAGTGAGGGTATGGTTGAACCCATAAAAAAAATTATATATCCGGATTTAAATTTCAAAAAAAATGAATGGATTATAAAAGAACAGCTATTTCTTATTCAGGGTTTTCAACCTCCACTTCTAAATGTAAAACCAAGGTCTAAATTTGATATGAGATACAAAGTAATAAAAAAAATTGATAATCTAAAACTTAATGGTCAAAACTATAAATTTTGTTTACTGATAGAAGGTATTGGCAATACTAGTTTTATTGGAGATACAAGATCTGGACCTATTAATGTAGAGGTTACAAATACTGAATGGATTTGTGATGGGGTTGGTGTTGTTAAACAAAAAAGGTTAGAAAAAACAAATGCTTCGGCTTTTGGAAATATGACGCTCGAAAAACATTTGTTAAGTTTTGAAAATTAAATATGTCTTCAGTCTCTTACGTAATTCCAGTTTTTAATAAATCCAGGTTTTTGAAACCGGTAATTAATTCTTTGAAGAATCAAAACGGTTCTTTTAAAAAAGAATATATTTTTGTTGATGACGGGTCTACAGACCAATCTTATCAAATTCTTAAAAAGGAAACTAAAAGTTTAAAAAATTGCGTAATACTTAAGCAAGAAAATAAGGGTTCTGCCAATGCGACAAATAAAGGAATTAAATATGCCAAAATGAAATATATTAAATTTTTAGATGCAGATGATGTTATTCTTGGTGATTCTACAAAACTCTTAGTGGATATTTTAGAAAAAAATTCTAACTGTGTACTTGCTTATGGTCTTCAAAGAAAGGTCAGTAACATTTTTAATGTAGATTTAAATGAAAAGATTCAAAATTATGATACTGAATTTATTGAAAACCCCATAATGCTTGCAATGAGAAATTCAATGTTTAATCCAAGTCAATTTTTGGTTAAAACTAAAATATGCAAAAGAGTTGGTGGGTGTGATGAAAGAATTAAGTTCAGCCAAGAATATTCTCTAACACTAAAGCTTGCCAAAGTTGGCCCTTTTGTGAGACTAAACTATCCTATTACAATACTACCATTAAGTGCACCTGGTCAAATATCTGAAAAGAAAAACAATCAAATTTTTAGAGTTTCAAAGGCGCTAGAATTATTCGTAAAAGAAAATAATGATTTACCAACTAAAATTAAATTGTACGCCCAAAGAAGATTAACAGCAAGAGCATGGAGATTTGCAAGAAATAAAAAGATAAAAAAATTATATATGAAGTATTTTCTTCTTTATCTTATTGGATTATTAAGAATAAATATTCAACCTTTAAAAGTTTGCAGACAAGCCAATGAAATTTACAAGCCTTTTTTGGACTAAAATATTTTTCCTGGATTCATTATGTTTTTTGGATCGAAAATTTTTTTTATTTCTGTCATTCTTTTTATTTCTTCAGAGCTCTTATATTTTTTTAGCTCATCTCTTCTGAGTTGACCAATTCCATGTTCAGCACTTATTGAACCATTGAACTTAGTAACGTAAGAAAAGATAATTTCATTAACATTTTTTTTGAAACTTTCATATTCTTTATGACCTAATTCTTTGTCAATTGATACGTTATAATGCAGATTGTTGTCTCCTAGATGACCAAAATTAATGATTGAAATATTTGGATTATATTTTTTCAGTGACTTTGAACTTTCATTAATAAAATTTTCAATATTATTTAAAGGCAAGGAGACATCGTGCTGGATTACATTTTTTAATAATTTTTCTGCAAGCGGTATATCTTCTCTGATTTGCCAAAAGTTTTTATTTTCATATTCTGATTTAGCTATAACTAAATCGGTATTATTAAAGTTAAATTTTTCAAACTTTGAATAAATAAAGTTATTAAAGTCTTTCATATCTATGAAATTTGTTAGTTCTACTAAACAATAATAATCTCCTTTAAATGGAAACTTAGTTGGTCCATGTAATTTTTCTGTTAAATCAATTGAAAACTTATTCATTAATTCAAACGCTGTAATAAATTCACCGAAAGTGAACATAAATTTTTGAAATACTTTTAGAACCTGACTAAATTTTTTAAGGCAAATTATTATAACAATCCTATCGTCAGTTTTTTTAACAATTTGTAAAGTTGCAGCTGTTATTATTCCCAATGTTCCTTCAGAGCCAATGAATAGTTGTTTTAGGTCTAGCCCAGTATTATTTTTCTTAACAGTTTTTAAATCGTTATAAAATTCACCATTAGNAAGGATCGCTTCAATTCCTAAAATATTACTTCTGATAGAACCAAATTTTATAACATTTAATCCTCCGGCATTTGTTGCAATATTTCCGCCTATTTGACAACTACCTTTTGAACCCAAAGAGATTGGCATTTGAAGATTATAAGATTCTAGTGTTTCGTTTACATCTTGTAAAATACATCCACTCTCTAGGGTAATGGTATTACTAACTATGTCTATTTCCCTTATTTTATTCAATTTTTGAAGATTTATNATTATTTCTCCTTTATTGAANCTTGGAACTGAACCACCNACAAGGCTTGTATTTCCACCTTGTGGAACGATAGGAATATTTTTTCTATAACAAAATTTGACAATTTTAATTACTGAAGATGTGGACTTTGGAAAAAAAATTATATCCGCAGAACCTTTATATTTCTCTCTCCAGTCAATGCAGTGGTTGCTTATAATATTCTGATCTAAACTAAATTCAGTACTTTTGAGTTCTTTTAGAAGATAACTGTAAATATTTTTCATTTACATTCTGCCCTTAATAATCTTTCATTAATTGCCTTACCAATTCCTTTTTGTGGAATTGGGTAAATAGAAATTTTATTTTTATTTAATTTATCTAGTTTTCTTAAAAAATTAAATAAATTAAAAGCAGCTTCATTTAAATCTCCTTTTTTTGATAAGTTCAAAGAGGGCTTGTGACTAAAATTATGATTTCCAAAACCTAGAAAGGCATCACCTGATTTTGGAAATTTAACATTTAATTTTAATGGTGTTTTTGGTGAATAATGTTTTAACATTTGACCAGGAGAATTTGGTTTTTTAATCTTGTTCTTTGTTTCAAAAATTTTTTTACCAATTACAATTTCAAGTGATTTAATATCTATTACTCCTGGCCTTCTTAATATAATTTTTTTCGAGGTTAAGTCGATTATTGTTGATTCTAAACCATAATCAGACTGACCAGANTCAATTATAAAATCAATTTTTTCTTTAAATGAATCATAAACATGGCTTGCTTTCGTTGAGGAAATATATCCACTTTCATTTGCACTAGGTGCTGCAATTGGTCTTCCAAATTTTCTGATAACTTTTAAAAAAACATCGGACTTTGGCATCCTTACGGCAATTGTATTCAAACCTGAGACTGCAAAGTCAAGAATACTTTTATTATATTTTCTAGGAAGTATGATGGTCAAAGGGCCCGGCCAAAAATGATTAATAATTTCTTCTGTTAGTTCATTTGTGTAGCAAATTGTATTTAACATTTGTATTGAAGAAACATGAATAATAAGTGGATTAGCAATTGGTCTTTTTTTTAAATCATATAATTTTTTTATAGATTCAATTGAACTTGGATTACATGCAAGACCATAAACAGTTTCTGTTTTAAGTGATACTAACTTATTTTCATTTAGAAGTCTTACCGCTTTATTTATTGCATATACGGATTCTTTTAAAATATTTTTCACTTATCATAATATATGAAAAAATAGAAAAACTTTAAAGCCCTGAATTCAGGGCTCTCATTTAGCCTAAACAATTTAGAATTTTTTGTTCAATTTTCTTTATTTCTTTTTTGTAATTTTTAGTCAATCCCTCAGGTTCATTTTTTTTACAAAATGGTGCATCTTTAATTTTTATGCTTTTTACACATACATGCTTTTGTAATAGTTTTTGAGTGGATGTTAAGTCGATATAAAGTTTTTTCAAACAATCTGCATGGGTTCTACCAATTGTTGACAAAAAAAGTAATAATGAAAAAAATATAACTTTCATCAAGATTCTCCTTTTAAATTTAATAAAATCTCAAATTAAAAAAATATTTATCAAATTTATTAAAAAAATTAAGTTTATTAAATTAATGAATATTAGAACTTGTTCTTTTTTTCTAATATAATTGTTACAAATGGACCCTAAATTTCATAAACTAATGTATTTGATTGCCTTTTTGGCTTTATTAATTGCAATTTTAACTATTTATGAAGTTCTAAATGCAATAAATTTATTTTTCACAGAAAGGATAAAAATTTAAAAAAATTTTTTAAGTTTCAATATATTTGAAATTTTTATGTCTGGTTCGATTGAATTTTCTAGCTTTCCATAACCATATGTTACAAAAGCAGAAATTATGCCCAGTTCTTTTGCTGGAATAACGTCATTAACACTATCGCCAACAAAGACTGTTTCGCTAAATTTTACTCCAAGATTTTCTATACATTTTTTCAGCATATCAGTATGAGGTTTTAATTTTAATGATTTTTGAGAACCTATGATTAAATCAAAATAATCGCTTAAATCTAGATTCTGAATAATTTTGTCTGCTAAAAATTGTTTTTTATTAGTACATATACAAATTTTAACTTGTTTTTTTTTTAAAAAAGAAAGAATTTCTTTTATATTTGGATAGAGTTGTGACTTATTTGTACAATTTAGCTCATAATATTTAAGAAAAATATCAATTAACTCTGGGATAATTTTGTTTTCAAGTTTTACTTTTAGAAAATTATATCCTCTTCTTATCATAGCTTCTGCTCCACCACCAACTAAGTTGCCTAAAACTTTCTTGTCTATTGTTTTTAGTTTTTTTTTTTTTAAAACAAAATTTAATGAATCAAGAAGATCTGGACCACTATCAATTAAAGTTCCGTCTAAATCAAAAACAACACATTTAAATTTTTTATTCATTATTCAATCAATCTCTGTTAGAAAAGTTAGTATGATATTTAATATTAGATCAATTTTTATATAATGTCATTTTCGATAATAATCTTAGCAGCTGGAAAAGGCACAAGGATGAATTCAAAAATCCCTAAAGTTTTCCATAAAATTGGAAATCTTCCAATGATTTTTCATGTTTTAAACACCAGTAAACAAATGAAACCAAAAAACGTTTGTATGGTTGTATCTAGTGAATTAGGTAAATATGTTAACGAAATAAAAAACAAATATAATAATATCAAATTTATTTTACAGGAAAAACAACTTGGAACTGCTGATGCTGTTAGATCTGCTCTGCACAACAATTTATTTGCTAATTCTGATATTTCGTTGATTTTATATGGAGATACTCCACTCATATCATATAAGTCTCTCAAGAAATCTTTAGAAAATTTTAAAAAAACAAAATCTGACTTATGTGTGTTATCCATGACACCACCTCATACTAATCATTCTTATGGTAGACTATTCTTAAAAAAAGATAGGGTAGAAAAAATTATTGAAAAGTCTGAGTTGAAAGATAATCAAAACCATGAAAATTTATGTAATACAGGAATTATGTTTGTCAAAACAAAACATTTAAAAGAAAAACTAAAGACAATAAAAAATAAAAACAATAAAAAAGAATTTTATTTGACTGACATTGTTGAGATTCTGAGTAATGAAGGTCGTAAAGTTATCCATATGCAATTTCCTTATTTTGAGTTTTTGGGTGTAAATGATAAAAATGATCAAGCAGTTGTTGAGACTCAGTTTCAAAAAAATATTAGAAAAAAATTTTTAAGACAGGGTGTTACTTTGATTGACCCTAGTTCAGTTTTTTTTAGTAGTGATACTAAAATTGGCAAAGATGTCGTGGTTCATCCAAATGTTTATTTTGGTCCAAATGTTCAAGTTGGAAATGAAGTTGAAATTAAAGGTTTTTGCCATATTGAAAATTCTTTAATTCAAGATAAAGCATCAATTGGTCCATTCGCTCGATTAAGAGATGAAACTAAAATTGATAAAGAGGCAAAAATTGGTAATTTTGTTGAGGTTAAAAAATCTAATATTAAAACAAATGTTAAAATTTCACATCTATCTTATATTGGCGATGCAAATATAGAGAAAAACTCTAATATTGGTGCGGGAATGATCACATGTAATTATGATGGTTTTAAAAAGAATAAAACTTTTATTGGAGCAAACTGTTTTATTGGTTCCAATACTTCACTAATAGCTCCAATAAAAATTTCGAAAAACTCAATAATTGGAGCAAGTACTGTCATTGATAAAAATATTCCTGAAGGAACAACTGTTTATAGAAAATCAGAACTAATAAAAAAAAGTAATAAAAAATAATGTGTGGAATTTTTGGAGTTTACTCAAATAGTCTTGTTGTTAGTCCAATTTTAGATGGTCTTTCTAAACTAGAATATAGAGGTTACGATTCTTCTGGAATTTCAATTTTGGATAATAATAGAAGAATTCATACTCTTAGAGCCAAGGGAAAGCTTGAAAACTTAAAAAAAAAATTAAAAAAAAATACTATCAATGGTAACATTGGCATTGGTCATACTCGGTGGGCAACTCATGGTGTCCCCTCTACAACGAATGCTCATCCACATTCATCAAAAAATGTATCTATAGTTCATAACGGAATCATTGAAAACTATTCTTTTTTAAAAAAAAAGCTAATAAAGCTTGGGTATAAATTTAATTCTGAAACTGATAGTGAGGTTATTGCACATTTACTTGATTTTGAATTAAAAAAACAAGAGCCTAATGTAGCTATCAAGAATATGCTAAAACAACTCGAGGGTGCTTTTGCCGTTGCTATAATCTTCAAAAATCTTAATTTACTGGCCGGCGCTCGCAAAGGGAGTCCTTTAGCCTTAGGCATTTCAGATAATTCCATTTATATCGGATCTGATTCTGTTGCCTTAGCACCATTTACAAAAAAAATTATTTTTTTGGAAGAAGGGGATAGTGTTTTTGTAACAGAAAACTCATATCAGATTTTTAACGAAAAATTCAAAAAAGTTAAAAGACAAATTACTTTATCAAGCCATTCAAATAAAAATTTAGACAAAGGTAATTTTAATCATTTTATGCAAAAAGAAATTTATGAACAACCCCATGTTATAGGTGACTCCTTAACAAGATTCTTAGATCCGATAAATAAAAAAATAAATATTCCAGACGTAAAAATAAATTGGAAAAAAATTAAAAAAATAAATTTGATAGCTTGTGGCACTTCATTTTACGCATCCCAAGTAGCAACGTATTGGATTGAAAAGTATGCAAAAATTAATGCTTCAGCTCATCTTGCATCTGAATTTAGGTATAAATCTTTTGTTGACCGTCCTAATGAAACTCTGGCTATTTTTATTTCGCAATCTGGAGAAACTGCAGATACTCTCGCAGCTCTTAAGTTTGTTAAAAAAAATAAATGTAAAATATTAAGTCTTGTAAACGTAACTGAAAGCAGTATTGCCAGAGATTCTGATTTTATTTTATCAATAGCAGCTGGCCCTGAGATTGGTGTAGCTTCAACAAAAGCATTTTCAGCTCAGTTATGCGTTCTTGCTTCTTTATGCTTAGTAATGGCAAGAGAAAGAAAAGTTTTATCAAAATCAGATGAATTAATTTTGACAGAAAGTTTATTGGAGCTTCCATCAAGCATACTTTATGTTTTAGAAATGAGTGAAAAAATTAAAATCAAAAGTAATAGTATTGTAAATGCAAAAAGTGCCCTTTTTTTAGGAAGGGGTTCTTCTTTTCCAATTGCAATGGAAGGTGCACTTAAACTTAAAGAAATTTCGTATATTCACGCTGAAGGCTATGCGTCAGGTGAAATGAAACATGGTCCAATTGCATTAGTTGATGACAAAGTTCCTGTAGTTGTAATTTCACCCAAAGATTTTTTATTTGAAAAAAATATTTCTAATATGCAAGAAATCATGGCTAGAGGTGGAAAAGTTTTATTAATTACTGACAAAAATGGAGAAAAGAAAACTGCTGATATATTAGTTAAGAAAATTGTACTACCTAATGTAAATGAGTTTGTACAGCCTATTTTATATTCAATACCAGTTCAGTTGATAGCATATTTTGTTGCAATTAAAAAAGGTACAGATGTAGATCAGCCTAGAAATTTAGCTAAATCAGTCACTGTGGAGTAGTTTCTAGTTGTGAAAAAAAAATAATTCAAAAAATTTTTAATTGGTATATCTTTTGCTCAATTCAGATATGAAACGAAAAGATTCTTTCTCCTAGCAGCAGTTATCTGAATCAATGCAACATCCGTCACTGCAACAACTGCTACTGCACTCTCCAGTTTTGCAACCATCACTGCAACAACCATCTGCACAACAAGTAAACTTACAACAAGTCTCTACAATATCTATATGTTCTGACATCATAGTCCCTCCTTTTTATTTGTTAACATTATCATAATCTATAAATACAATAAATATCAATTAAAAAACAATTTGCTACTTATGAGTATTTTGAAAGAGAGAAATATTGATCAAATTTACAAATTGTGATTTATTTAGAATTGAATATTTACGCTTCAGTTTTGGTTGTAATACTTTGGAAATTGTATGAAAAATATAATAACTCTAAAAGAGTTAACTCGTTAATAGTAAAAATGAAAGAAAAAATTGGATTGGACAAATTTTGCGATTATCTCTCAAAAATCAATATGGATTTTACAGATTTCATTTTAGAGGACTGGGAATCTGAAGAAGAAGGAAATGTAAANTTGAATGGTTTAACTGAAGAAGAATGGATAGATTTATATTTACAGTTTTTAAAGAAAAAATTTAATAAAAAATTATAAATTANAGCAACAAACAATTAAACTAAGTTGNTCATGAGTAATTTAAATTGACAATACAAACAAATTTTAAATGAAGAAAATATTATTTATTATAACTTTTTTGATTGCATATTCAGGAGCTAGATCAATGGAACTAACAATATCATGCTCGTGGAATGAGAAAATTTATTTTAACGAAAATAAAATTATGATAAAAAAAGAAAAAGTTTCAGAAAAAGAGTTTTTTTATATTAATAGTAACTTTAAATTCTTTGGAAAATCAAAAAATTATGGAACTTTAAGTGACCCCGATAATGAATTTAATAAACACGATGTTTTTGAATTCAAAAATAATATTTTTTTCAAATTATCAGACTTGTCGGATGGAAAACTTACACATTATTTTACTACTAAATATGATCGAGGTAGTGGAAAAATAATTGATGAATTTATAAATATTAATCCTAATTTCGGTAAGGTACAATCAACTAGAAAATATGGTAATTGTGAAGAAATTGTTTTCCAAACTTGTGAAAATGAAAAAGTATTAATTTGTTCGGGAAACTATTATAACTTCAACAAAATTACAAAAGAAAAAATTAAATACGATAAAGAAAAAAAATATTTTTTCTGCAAAAAAAAAAAAATAATATCTGAAAAACCTTTTTTAGAATATCAAAAAACTTTTCCCGACCATTTGGATAAAAATAAGTACGAAGTAACACAATCAGATTATATAGTTAAACTATATAATTCAGAGGGCTATAATTATAGTTATATAAAATTAGATATAAATAATTTAGAAATCAAAGAAAGCCTTGATCTTCCAAGAATTAACATTACATTCTCANGTAAATGCATATCCACAAATAATATGTAAGAAATAAGGAAGTAAAAATGATGAAAGTAAATATTGGGTTGTTAGGAATTGTTGTATTAATCATTTTAATATTGGTTTCTATATCAAATTTGAATTCAAAAAATGAAGTATTACAAGAAGATTTAATTATTATAAAAAGTTTATTAGAAGATATTGATAATGATATTCATGATATTGAAAAGAAAATTGAGAAATAATCATTTAGATTCTTAATAAATTTTATGTTTAGGAAATTGAAACTACTAAAAAAAGAGGGACTTATTTTAATGAAAATTTATTTATCCAAATTTTCACTTAATTTTTTGCATTCAAAAGGATATGTTATAGTTCCCTTTGTATATTTTTTATTTTTTTCGAAACACGATACCTTATTGGGACCGTCTGCCCATAAGGTATGAGGATTTAGGGAATTATAAAAATCTTTTATAAAATACTTACATCCCCAATTNTNTTTNTCCTCTTTTTTACAATATTTTTGTCCAATTTGAAGATGAAGATGCCTTACTCTTGCCATACACATAAATTCTACTTTTTGAGGCAGTTTTGCTATAACATCACCTCTTTTTACATAATCATTTTCTTTAACGTTAAATTCCCCAACATGAGCATATATAGTTATAAGTTTTTTTCCTTCGGCTGATTCACCATGATCAATAACTACTGTAGAACCCCAACAATCTTCAACAGTGGTCTCCAAAACTTTTCCCTCGGCTATAGCGATTANTGATTCATTTTTAGAACCTATAATATCTATACCTTGGTGTATATTATCCCTTGGACGTGTATTTACTCCACTCATTACACCAAAATCTGACAAAATTGGGTTAACTATAAAACCTTCGGGACTAACATCTTTTGCGTAAGTTTTACAATATTCATAAACACGTCTATATTCACCTTTATAACCGGGATGACGATCATACCATTCCAAGGAGTTAAAGCATAATTTTTCGATATTTTCACCTTTTAATATTTCTACGTCTTTAATGTTCTCAGAAAATAAACCAATTGGACGTACGATATAAAAAAAACAAATAGCAACTAAAAATAGTCTGATATTATAAAATCTTGTTAATAGCATTATATAAATATGTTAATATTTTCTGCAAAATAAAGTGTTTAAATTTAAAATTAACATTATTATTTATATTAAATTTAAAATAGGAGATTTTAATGCTTAATGTATATTTGTCAGGGGAAATTCATACAAATTGGAGAGAAGAGATTATTGATCTCTGCAATAAAGAAAAATTAAATATTGAATTTTCCTCACCAGCCACTGATCATGATAATTCTGATAATTGTGGGGTCGAAATACTTGGAGATGAGGAAAAAAATTTTTGGAAAGATAATAAAGGCGCAAAAATCAATTCTATTAGAACAAAGAAATCTATCAAAGACTCAGATGTAGTCATAGTTAAATTTGGAGAAAAATATAAACAATGGAATGCAGCTTTTGATGCGGGTTATGCGTCTGCATTAAACAAATCAATTATAGTAATTCATAATGATCAAGATCAACACGCTTTAAAAGAAGTTGATGCCTCTGCTTCTGCAGTGGCAAATGACCAAAATCAAGTTGTCAGAATTCTTAAATATATTTTGAATGGATCTTTGTAGTTTAAAATTTAAACAATTATTGAAAAAGTAATGTTTAGATTTGGGACAATTGTAGATTGGTTGGGTAGAAACTTTTTTAAGTTTGTTTTCTATTCTTTTGTTCTTTTCTTTTTTTTTTATTTGATAAGTTTTTTAATACCTGTTTTAAATTTTTTAAATTTTATTTTTGATAGTTTTAATGAAGTACAAAAAATTTTTCAGGAAATAGAAAAAGACNTTGAAGAGTTTNAATGGGAAAAAAATCAACCAGAAAAAAAAGAAAATAATGATAATGCTTAAAGTTTTTTTGAGAGTTAATTAATTAAATTTAACATACAATTTTTTTTTAAAATTAAGTATATTATTTAATATGAAATCTTTTTTTTTATTAGCTCTAATTTTTCTTCTTGGAAGTTCTCTATCTCTAGAAGCCAATGAACCTTATGATAACAATCTAGCTGGTAAAAAATTAATTTGTTTTACGGATTCAGACAGTATTGAGGATTGGGGTATTAAATTTCTTTCTAACAAAAGAGTTGTTCTATATTCATTAGACAAGTTTATTTTTGAAATTTATGAACATAAAAGATCATATAAAACAGACTTAAGAAATATTAAAATCTATAATGGAAAAGATATTGATTTTTTAATAAACAGAGAAACTCTTAGATTTGGAAATAAAAAATGTAAAATAACAAATGTCGATCCATTATATTTATTAAAGAGTAAAATTGAAGATATAAAAAAATCCAAAGCTAAAAAAAATATTTTGTAAAATATAAAATGGATAATTTTTTATTTAAATTAATATTTATACTTATTTTTTTTAATTTATATAATCCTGTTTTTTCAAAAAAAAAATTTTCCTGTAAAATTTTACATGAATTAGAAAATGATAAACCAGCAAAAAAAAAAAAAAATATGAAATCAACCAACTTGAATTTTTTTTGGACCCTGAAAATAAATGGGTAAATGACCTTCCAAAAAGTAAATGGCTTGAAATTGAAAAGGATAATTTAGATAGAATTAAAACTAATTTTTTAAAAAAAAAAAAAAACTTATAAATTTTTTTATAAAAGATATTATTCTGAAAAAAAAATAAATATTGAATTATCCTATCAAATTAATTTTGATGAATTAACTGGATTAATGACTTTTCCAAAAAAATATTTTGATTACAAGAATCAACTTTTTTTTTCAAGTGAAGTCAGAGGAATATGTAAAAAAAATTAACTATGAAAAAATTTTTACCTTTAATAATACTATCATGTTTAATTCTTTACGGAATTTTTTCTAGTTATAAAAAAAAAATAGAAAGAAATCCTAACTTCTTAAATTATTTAAAATAAATACTTTTTTTAATATGAATTTTTTTAAAAAAATAAGAAAAGCTATAAAGTCTAGTTTTTTATACGAGGTTCTGAAAAATTATTTCCCAAAAGTTAATAAGTCTTTTTCAGAGACATATGGTGAGGATCTTTTCGTTAATTATTTTTTTAAAGACTTAAAAAAAGGGTTTTATGTAGATATTGGTTGCAATTTGCCTAAAAGTGGTTCTTTGACTTACATGCTTTACAAAAAAGGTTGGAGTGGTATAAAAGTAGATATTTCAAAAAGGTCAATTGAACTTAATAAGATTTACAGAAAAAGAGATATTAATTTGAATCTTTCTGTTGGAAAAGATGAAAAAGTTGTCGATTCTTTCATTTTTTACGATAACTGTTCAATGAATACAGTCAATAAAGAATTCAGAAAATATACTGAAAAAAGTGTAAAAAAAAAACCTACTGTAAATAAAATCACACAAAAAAAACTGGATAGCATATTAAAAAATAATAACATTTCAAAAATTAACTACTTAAATATTGATGTTGAAGGAAATGAATCAGAGGTGCTAAATGGTTTTAAAATATCAAAGTTTAAACCTGAATTAGTTTCAATTGAAATTCATGACAAAAAATGTCCGCCTTTGGAAAATAAAGTATACAAGTACTTTGTTAAAAATAACTATGAGCTTATTTCTATTTATGGTTGGACATATTTTTTTACTATAAATGAAAAAAACAATATTCATTTTGATATTTAATTAATTTTTATTTTAAAATAATACTTGTTATTTATTTTTTTAAAATTAGTTTCTACTAATGAAATTATTTTTTTTTTTTTTTTAACACTAAAGTTTTCTCTAATAAATTCTCTTGAAATTTTGAAATCATGGTCCGAGCTTGAAAGGCGTGGAGATACTTTCTTTGTAAAAAAAACAAATGAGCCTTTCACTGGTATTTTGAAAAACTTTTATCCGAATGGTCAAATTTCATTAATTGATAACTTTAAAAACGGAAAACAACATGGAGAATATGTAAGTTATCATCCTAATGGAAAGATTCTCCTTAAAGGAAACTTTGAAAATGGAAGACAGCATGGAGTCTGGACAGAGTACCACATGGATGGCTCTTTATATTGGAATTTAAAATACATTAATGGTGTTACTGAGGATGGTGTCTTTAGAATGTATTATCCTGATGGAACAGTCGAGTCGGAAGTAACATATGGTAACGGAAAACCTATTACTAATTGGGTTTATTTTGATAAAAACGGTGAAAAGGAACGTGTGAAGATATATGAAAATGGAACTTTCATTTATGAAAAATATTTAGAATAGTTATTTAAGTACTCTATCACAAAGCACTTCGTTTAAAAAATACACGCTTGTGCCCTTTTTAGTGTTTTTCCAATTTTTTTTAGGTTTACCACTGTAGAAATTTTTTCCCTTTCCCATCTTATTCTTATATGTAAAGTATTTAATATCTCTTATACTCAGATTTCTGCAGTTAACTTCTGAGAAGGTTATAAGAGACAACATACCATTCGATTGTTTTACTTTATAGTTAACAAGCTGAGAAAAAAAAAGGCTATTGTCTTCTCTTTTAATTGAACTAGTGTCTAAATACAAGTCAGCAGTCTGTGAAGAAAAAAGCTTGAACCAAGCGCTAAGACCTATAGACGGACAAGTTAATAAAAAAAATAAAAAAAATATTAAACTCTTCTTCATAAAGTAATTATTGTATACTTAAGTAGAAAAAATTAAACATCTAATTGAATAAAAAATATTGAATGAGATTCATTTTTTTTATAATTATAATTTACCAATTTTTTATGAGTAATCTTTTTGGTTCTCAATTAATGCAATGTAAAACAGAAAAACAAAGTGGTCTAGATTTCATTGGAAAAGATCATCAACAAATAATAACTTTTTTAGGTTTAAAAAATTTCTCAATTAAACTTTCAAGGTCAAGAGAAGAAATAATTAAAAATCAAATTTCTTTAGATAAATTAGAACGTAGCCACTTAAAATTAAAGAATGTTCATTTTTCTGAAATAGTTATTTTGAAATCAAATGGATATCCTCTGGTTTTTCATTGCTCCTGGAGATTTAATCTCAAATTAAATAAAATAAATGAAAATCCTTTTGAGTGTGTTGAACAAAAAAGTAAAAGAGATTTGTTTAGTTTAGAATATTCTGGAAATTTTTCTTTATCCTCATCTTTTGATTTCTCAAATTTAGGAAAAAAAAACAAAAAAAAAAGTGATACGCTTCATTCTATTTTTGGAAAATGCAAAATTAAAACAGATAACTGAATATAATTATTTTTGTTTCACTTAAATAAAAAATAGGTAAAGTTATAAATAATGAAAAATAAAATAAAGTATAAAGTTTTTGATTACGTAAATATCGAACATCATTCTTACACAGATGTTGAAAAAAACTTAAATGAAAATTTTGGTGATCGAGGTTATGAATTAATTTCTATAATTGACATGGGTGATAATAATACTAATAAAGATGGAAAAAGTTGTAAATTTAGGTACATTTTTAAAAAAAATGCATAAAAAAATTATACTTAAAGATCTTTATAATAGAAATTATTACGTTCAAGATTTTAATAAATTTAAAAAACATATTACAGAGTTTCATGGAAATGGTTCTTCAATTCATGAAGAAAATGGTTTTGTTTTTAGAATTGACCAAAAATTTAGAGACAATCTCTTCAAAATTAAAAAATCAGATTAATTAAAAAATGACATTTTATATTTATGATAGTTTCTCAAGGGAAAAAAAAAAATTTGAACCAATTAATTCAGACGATGTAAGAATATATGCGTGTGGTCCGACAGTGTATAACTATGCACATATTGGCAATGCAAGAATGTCGGTTGTTACAGATTTATTAGTAAGAGTATTAAAGACTATTTATAAGAATGTAAAGTTTGTTTCTAATATTACAGATATTGATGATAAAATTATTGAAGCTTCAAAAGTAAGTGGAAAAAAAATTCAAGATATAACAGAAAAATTTCACAAAAGTTATAATAGTGATATGAAAAATTTAGGTGTAAATAAACCTGATTTACAACCAAAAGCAACAGAACATATCAAAGAAATGATAGAAATGATTGAATCTCTTATTAAAAAAAATGTTGCATATATTGAAAATAAGCATGTTCTATTTAATGTTCAAAAATATAAATATTATGGAAAGCTATCCCGAAGAACAAGAGAAGAGCAAATAGCAGGAAGTAGAGTAGAGGTCGCGAGTTACAAGAAAAATCCCGAAGATTTCATTCTTTGGAAACCAAGTAAAGATAATGAACCTAGTTGGAGTTCACCATGGGGAGAAGGTAGACCAGGATGGCATATTGAATGTAGTGCAATGTCTAAAAAATGTTTAAATTTTCCTTTTGATATTCATTGTGGTGGTATTGATTTGACATTTCCACATCATGAAAATGAAATAGCACAATCATGTTCACTAATTGGAAGTGATTGCAAACCTGATAATTTTTCAAAATATTGGTTCCACAATGGATTTGTAACTGTAAGTGGAGAAAAAATGTCTAAATCATTGGGTAATATTAAGTTGGTAAATGATATTCTAAAAAAATACTCTGGAAATGTGATTAGACTGAGTTTACTTTCTTCGCATTATAGACAACCAATGGATTGGTCTGAAAAGATTTTGGAACAATCAAAAAAAACTTTAATTAGATTTCATAAGGCTTTGAGCGAATATGATATAAGAAAAAATGAACAGAATTTAATGAAAAATGAAAACATGTTAGATTTTTTGAAAGCACTTTATGATGATTTAAATACTCCTAAAGCTCTTGCTATTTTGAATGGATGGTTTGATAAATTAAAAAAAAAAGACTTACCAAATGGTTTGTTGATCCAACAAATAATAAAGGCATTGAATATTTTAGGTTTGAATCTAGAAGAAATAAAGATTTCCGAGAACCTAATTGATGAAAATAAAAAAAAAGAAATTGAAAAAATGATTGAAGATAGAAGAATTGCAAGACAAAAAAAAGACTTTAAAAAAGCAGACGAAATTAGGGAAAAATTAAAAAAAATGAATATTTTAATAGATGATACATCCGATGGAACAAAATGGACAAGCAATGATAAGTAAGTTTTTTTCATCCTTAATAATTCTTTTTATAAAATTTTATCAAATTTTTTTTTCACCTTTATTGGGAGTAAATTGTCGTTTTTATCCAACTTGCTCAGTTTATTCAATAGAAGCACTAAAAAAATATGGGTTTTTAAAGGGAATTATCTTAAGTTCTAAAAGACTTTTAAGTTGTCATCCATTCGGGTCATACGGATTTAAACCACTTGATCAGGCAGAAGTCCCATTGATAAAAAAAATATCATCAAAAATTATGCAGATTGAGAGAAAAAATGAATTGTATAAAAATCTTCCTGAAAGTTCATCAAAATATAATGAAGATAAGGATAGAACTACTATTCACTTAGGTCTTTATTTAGACGGTAATATAGTCTCAGGACTTACTCTAATAAAAAAAAAAATAAAAGACTCAGATCCTCCTTCTTTTCAGGTAAGAGGAATGTTTACAAAAACAAAATTTTTAAATCGAGGCTATGGCTCTATTTTGATAAATTATGCTAAAGATGAAGTGATAAAATCAAATGATTTAATTTTCTGGTGTAATTCGAGAATAAAAGCTGTAAATTTTTATAAAAAAAATGGATTTGTTGAAAAAGGTAATTTTTTCTTAATTAAAAATATTGGATTACATAAAAAACTTATTTTTAAGAGGTGAGTATGAAAAAACAACTTAATGTATTCGGAAAAGAATTAATACCATGTTCACTTGACCCTGTAACAGGTTTTTTTAGAGATGGTTGTTGTAAAACAAGTGTGCAAGATAAGGGGTTACACAATATTTGTGTAGTTATAAATGATAAATTCCTTGATTTCTCAAAAAATAAGGGCAACGATCTAATAACCCCAAGGCAAGAATTTTCATTTCCAGGACTTAAAGCCGGAGATAAGTGGTGTGTTTGTGTTGATAGATGGATAGAAGCGTATTTGGATGGATGTGCACCTAAAATCATTCTTGAGGCAACCAGTCAAAGCGTAATCAAGAAAATAGAAATTAAAATTCTAAAAAAGTTTGCATTGGATTTAAACTAAATTTATATTCAAAAAAATGAAAAATCTTCTGATAATTTCTTCTACCCAAAACTCAAACTTTGAACTATCAAAAGATATAAAAAAATTTTTTGATGGAAAAGATGATATTAATTGTTCAATTATATCATTAGAACAATTTGATTTACCACTGTATAGGCCTGAATTAGAGGAAGAATTTAAAAATAAATCACTTTTTCCTGATGATATAACCAAAGTTAAGGATTTCTTAATTTCTTCTGATGCATTGATTTGGTGTAGTCCAGAATACAATGGTGGTATATCTCCAATACTTACAAATGTTATTGCTTGGATAAGTAGAGCAACTGATGATTGGAGAGAGGGGTTTAAGGATAAACATTCTCTTGTTTGTAGCTCATCTGGTGGAAATGGAACTAATTTTGTTAAAGGTTTTACTATCCAACTTTCATATCTAGGTTCAAAGGTAATGGAGAAATCTATTATTAAAACTAAAAAAAAAAATCTCGAAAAACCGGAATTTGAAGGCATTTTGAATCAATTTTATAATATTATTAATTAAATTTAAATAATTGCAGTAACAAGTCGTTTAAGTTTATGCAAGCTTGCTTTCCATTAACTGCAAAAAAGGGGTGTTTACACCCCTTTTTTTTTTAAATTATCCGTATATATATATATCTATGAATAAAAATTTTGGATTGCTTATAGATGGCAAATGGTTAAAAAATAAAAAAACTATTAACGTTTACAACCCTTTTGACGGGAAAAAAATCTCTGCTGTATCTATTGCGGACTCAAAACAAACAATTAATTCGATAAAATCAGCTCATTTAGCTTTTCAAAGTTGGTCAAAAACTAGCGCTAAATATAGGTCTGAAATTTTAAAAAAGCTCTTTAAATTAACAAAAGAAAGCAAAGATATCCTGTCAGAAATTATTACATTAGAGTCTGGTAAGCCACTTGAAGAATCAAAAGTTGAGGTTGAATATGGAGCATCATTTATAGAATGGGCAGCTGAACAAGCCTTGAGATCAGAGGGCAAGCTATTTGAGTCTCCTGAAAATGATAAAAAGATGTTTTATATAAAACAACCTATTGGAGTAGTAGTAGCAATTACACCGTGGAACTTCCCATTAGCCATGGTAACTAGGAAAGTTTCAGCAGCTATAGCAGCAGGCTGCTCAGTAATTCTTAAACCATCTGAATTAACTCCACTAACCGCCTTAAAGTTTGGTGAACTGGCAATAAAAGCTGGGTTACCCAAAGGAGTTTTTAATATAATTAATGGTAACCCTAAATTAATTGGAGAAATACTTTCAACAAACTCTATGGTAAAAAAAATTACTTTTACCGGTTCAACTGAAGTTGGTAAACTTTTGATGAAAGATTCCTCATCTACCGTAAAAAATATTTCACTTGAATTGGGAGGAAATGCACCCTTTGCTATTTTTTCAGATGCAAATCTTGATAAAGCTATTGAGGGCTTTATTGCTGCAAAATTTAGAAATGCTGGGCAAACTTGTATTTCAGCAAATAGATTATTTGTAGAGAAAAAAATTTTTAACAAATTTGTAAAAAAGCTTGTTCTTCGATTTAAAAAACTTAAAGTTGGAAATGGCTTTGAAAATAATGACGTTGGTCCTTTAATATCAGAAAAGGCTATTAAAAAAATTAAGAATCATGTAGATGATGCTTTATCAAAAGGAGGAAAAATATTAATTGGTGGAAAGAAAAGCAAGGTTGGAAAGTTATTTTTTGAGCCAACTATAATAAGTAATGTTAATACAAAAATGAAGATTTTTAGTAAAGAAAACTTTGGACCTATAATTCCAATTATAAAGTTTGAAAGTGATGAAGAATTAATAAGATTGGCTAATCAAACAGAATATGGCTTGGCAGCTTACTTTTATACAAAAAAAACTTCAAGAATTTGGAAAGTTATAGAGAATTTAGATTATGGGATGTTAGGAATTAATTCTGGGAAAATTTCAACATATTTAAATCCATTCGGAGGATTTAAAGAGTCTGGTTTAGGTAGAGAAGGTTCACTTCAATGTTTAGAGCCATTTTTAGAAACAAAATTTGTATCATGGAGTTATAATGATTAAAAAAAAATTCGATCTTTTTGTTATTGGAGGTGGTTCAGGTGGAGTTCGTGCTGCAAGAGTAGCTGCATCTAAGGGAATGAAAGTTGGCTTAGCCGAGGGTTGGGACCTTGGAGGAACATGTGTTAATAGAGGATGTGTTCCAAAAAAATTATATTCTTATTCATCACATTTCAGTGATGATTTCAATTTAATGAATTCATTTGGTTGGAAAATTTCGATGCCTAAATTTTCTTGGAGAAAACTTGTAGATAACAAAAAAAGAGAGATCAAAAGATTAAATTCCATTTACAAAAATCTTCTAGTTAATTCTGGAGTTGAGATATTTAATGATTTTGCTTGTTTTGAGGATAAACAAACACTAAAGGTTGGTAAAAACCTTATTAATTCTAAATCATTTTTAGTAGCAGTTGGAACCAAGCCAAGAAAGTTATCATTTGAAGCATCTAATCAGATTATTACTTCCGATGAAGCATTTGATTTAAAAAAATTACCAAAAAAAATTTTAATCCTTGGCGGTGGATATATTGCAGTAGAATTTGCTTCAATATTTAATGGGTTAGGAGTTGACGTTACAATATGCGTCAGAGGTAATAAAATCCTTAAAGGGTTTGATGATGATGTTATTAAGAATCTATCAATTCAAATGGAGGAAAAAGGTATTAAATTTATAACAGGCTTATTTCCAAAAGATATTGTTCTTAAAAATAAAAAGTTTAATGTCAATTTTGGAAAAAAAAAAATTGAAAATTTTGATTTAGTCATGGAAGCATTGGGAAGAGAGCCAAATGTGAAAAGTTTAAATTTAAAGCTTGCTCGAATTAAAACTTCAGAGAATGGTTCCATCATTGTTAATAGGTTTTTTAAAACCTCAAACAAGAATGTATATGCTATAGGTGATGTAATTGATAGAGTGCAGTTAACTCCTGTTGCTATTGCTGAAGCAATGTATATCGTCGATAATATTTTTAAAAAAACAAAAAAACACTTTAATTACGAAAATATTCCAACAGCGGTTTTTTCTAATCCAAATTTTGCATGTGTTGGTTTAACAGAGAAAGAAGCAAGGAAAAAATTCAAAAAAATTCATATTTTTACTAGTTTTTTTAAACCATTAAGATACAGTTTATCTAAATTAAATGAAAAAGTTTATATCAAACTAATAGTTAATTCACTAAATGACAGAATTGTTGGCTTGCATTATCTTGGTGAAAATGCTGCAGAGATAATTCAAGGTTTTGCCGTAGCTGTTGTTAAGGGATTAAAAAAATCTGATTTAGACGAGACAATAGGCATACATCCAACTAGTGCTGAAGAGATAGTTACAATGAAAAGTAAAAACTGAAAGAAATAAGTTTGTATTTTAAATTATAAACATTATAAATTAGGTATTATGAACCAAAAGTGGACACCCGATAGTTGGAAAGATAAGACAGCTCTTCACCAACCAAATTATCTTGATGAAAAAAAATTAAAAAAAACTTTACAAAAAATGAAAAAACTTCCTCCACTTGTTTTTGCTGGAGAAGTTAGAAATTTAAAAAAAGAGCTTGCAAAATGTGTTGATGGTAAGGGTTTTTTACTNCANGNNGGNGATTGTGCAGAGAGTTTTGCAGAATTTCATCCTAATTACATTAGAGATACTTTTAGAGTTATTATGCAGATGGCTGTAATACTTTCATTTGCAGCTGGCGTCCCTGTTGTGAAAGTTGGAAGACTTGCAGGTCAGTTTGCAAAACCTAGATCATCTCCAACAGAAGAAAAAAATGGACAAAAACTCCCTAGCTATCTTGGTGATATGATAAATGCTATTAATTTTGATGAAAAATCTAGAGTACATGATCCTGAAAGAATGATACAAGCATACAATCAGGCAGCATCAACCCAAAATTTACTCAGAGCATTTGCGTATGGGGGGTATGCAGATTTGTCAACAATTCAAAATTGGAATCTTGATTTTGTTAAAAAATCAAAACAAGGGTCTAACTTTAAAATTCTTGCCGATAGAATATCTGAATGTTTAAATTTTATTAATGCCTGCGGTATCAACAATAAAAACGCCAGACAATTATACGAAACAAATTTTTTTATTTCTCACGAAGCTTTGTTGTTACCTTATGAATCTGCTTTTACAAGAATAGATAGTACAACTGGAAAATGGTATGATGTTTCAACCCACATGGTTTGGATAGGTGATAGAACAAGACAATTAAATGGAGCACATGTTGAATTTTGTAAAGGTATAAGCAATCCAATTGGAATAAAAGTTGGTCCAACTGCTAAACCATCAGAAATTATAGATCTTCTAAAAACTATAAATCCAAAAAATGAAAAAGGAAAAATTGTTTTAATTGTTAGAATGGGAGCAGAAAAAATACATCAACTTTTGCCAACCTTGTTAAAACAGGTAAAAAAATCAGATTTAAATGTTGTGTGGTCATGCGACCCAATGCATGCAAATATTGAAAAATCTAAAAGTGGTTATAAAACGAGGAACTTTAAAAACATACTAAGTGAGGTCAAATCTTTTTTTAAAATACACAAAGATGTCGGAACATATGCTGGAGGTATTCATTTAGAAATGACTGGCCAAAATGTAACTGAGTGTATAGGTGGTCTCCAAAAAATCTCTGATAANGATCTTAGTAGCAGGTATCATACTCATTGTGATCCAAGACTTAATGCTTCTCAATCTATAGAATTAGCTTTTCTAATGGCCTCTAATTTAAAAAAAAACTAATGAGTTTCAAGGAGATAAACAATAAAATTTTTTTTATTACAAAAAAACTCAATTGTTGGTAACTTTGATAAAAATTTTAAAGTAATCGAAAGTGCTTATAAAAAAGCATGTTTGAATGACTGTGATTTTTTTCTTACAAGTGAACTATTTCTTACGGGTTATCCTCCACAAGATTTAATCAATAGAGGTGATTTCCACAAAAAAATTAATATTTTTAAGGAAAAATTATTAAAACTTACAAAAAAAAATAAAACAATTCTTATGTTAAATATTCCCCAAAAGGAAAAAGGAAAAATATTTAATGTTTTACTTTTATTAAAAAAAGGTTCAGTTGTTTATAAAAAGAATAAATCAATACTTCCAAACTATGGGGTATTTGATGAAAAAAGATATTTTTCTACAGAAAAAATAGATTCAACTTTTTTTCAGTATAAAAAAAAGAAAATCAAATTTCTTATTTGTGAAGAAATGTGGTCAGATGAGTTTATTAAAAAAAATAAATTCATTAAACCAGATTTACTAGTTGTTATTAATGCTTCTCCTTATGAGATTGATAAATTTTCAGAGCGAAAAAAAATAGCAAAAAAAAATGTTAAAGCATATAAATCAGACTTGATTTATCTAAATCATATTGGTTGTCAAGATGAATTGATTTTTGACGGTGGGTCTTTCTTTATGGATAAATCTCAAAAAATAATCTATCAGGAAAAATTTTTTTATGAATGTGAAAAAATATTAGACTTAAATGAAATTTTTACAGAAAGTAAGTTTTACATCATTAAAAATAAAACAAGTTTGTTGTATAATGCTTTGGTTTATAGTCTAAAAACCTATATGAGAAACAATTCCTTTAAGGATGTAACGGTTGGTTTATCTGGCGGTATTGATTCTGCGCTATGTACAATAATTGCGGCTGATGCTGTTGGACCAAAAAATGTAAGACCAGTATTCATGCCAACCATNTTTACATCCACTGAGAGCGAAGTTGATTCAGTTGAATTATCTAAAAACTTAAATTTAGAAATGATTAAAATCCCCATTGAGCTATTAAGAAAAAAAATTCTCTCAAATTTAAATTTTTTATTTAAAAATCTTCCTGCCGATATTACAGAAGAAAATATCCAATCTAGAATTAGAGGTCTTTTGTTAATGGCATTATCAAATAAATTTAATTCACTGCTCATTGCTACAGGTAATAAATCTGAGTTATCTGTTGGATATTCAACTTTGTACGGTGATATGTGCGGAGGCTTTTCGTTAATAAAAGATATTTACAAAACTCAAGTAATTGAACTAGTAAAATGGAGAAATGAATATTTTCCAGAAAATACAAACTTAAAAAAATTAGACTTAATTCCAATTAATATTATTTTTAAACAACCAACAGCAGAGTTAAAAGTTAACCAAAAAGATACTGATTCCCTTCCAGATTATGAAATTTTGGATAAAATTTTAGAATTTTTGATAGATAGAAATTATGATATAAAAAAAATTAAAACATTTGGATTCAAAGAAGGTATGATAAAAAGAATATGGAATATGGTAAAGAATTCCGAGTTTAAAAGATATCAAAGCGCAATCGGTCCTAAAGTTTCAAGCATGTCTTTTGATAAAGATAGACGCTTCCCAATCACTAATAAGTTTACAATTTAGTATGTTAAGATTTGCTCCGAGCCCTACAGGAAATCTTCACATTGGAAATGCGCGAATTGCAGTGCTTAATTTTCTTTATGCAAAAAATAAAGAATTAGATTTTTTTTTGAGGATTGATGATACAGACAGTGAAAGGTCTGATGAAAAATATGTAGAGTCTATAATTGGTGATCTTTCTTGGTTAGGTATAAATTTTTCAAAAGTAATAAGACAATCGGAAAGACTTAGTGTGTATAATGATGTTTTTAATGAACTTAAAAAAAAAAAATTAATTTATCCATGTTTTGAGACTCAAGAGGAATTAAGTTTAAAAAGGAAAATTCAGTTAAAGCAAGGAAAGCCTCCTATTTATGATAGATCCTCACTTAAATTAAATAAAAAAGATATAAGTGACTTAATTTCAAATGGAAATTCGCCACATTGGAGATTAAAATTAGATGAAAAACCAATTTCCTGGAATGACGAGATACATGGATTAGTAAAATTCGACAATCTATCAATTTCGGATCCTGTCCTTTTTAGATCAGATGAAATGCCACTTTTTACGATTACTTCTGTTGTTGATGATGTTGATTTGAAAGTTACACATATTTTAAGAGGTGATGATCATATTACTAATACAGCNGCCCAAATAAAACTTTTTCAATATTTGGGTTCTTCAATCCCAAATTTTGCTCATTTTCCATTGATGAGAACAAAGTCAGGCTCTGGTCTTTCAAAAAGGTTTAATTCATTTTCTTTAAAAGAATTAAAAGAAAAAAAAATTCTTCCGTTTACAATTGTAAATTATTTGACCAAAATTGGATCAAGTTTATCGATTGATAATTCCGAAAACCTTGAAGGATTAATAAAAAACTTTGATGTAAATTTATTTTCAAAAAATTCAGTTCTATTTAATGATGAAGATTTAGTCAGAATTAATTCAAAAAATTTAAAAGAATTATCATTTGAAGATCTTAATTTTTACTTTAAGTTTACTTTTGATGAAAAATTCTGGAAGATTATTAGAGGTAATATTGAGCAATTTGACGAGATTCAAGAGTGGTATGATATTGTTTCTAAGGGAATCTCAGTAAATATAAAGGTTGATGAAAAATTACTTCACCTAATAAAAATAAATATACCAGAAAGAATTGATTTGAAATCTTGGCAAATTTGGACAAAGAGTGTTCTTGAAAAGATTGAAATTAAACCCAAGGATTTGTTTATTACAATAAGAATGTTATTAACTGGAAAAAAATTTGGACCAAGTATGAATGAATTGCTAACCTTATTTACTAAAAAAGAAATTTTAAAAAGAATTGAAGCAAACAGTGAAAAATAAAACCATAAAGATATATGATAGTACTTTAAGAGACGGTGCACAAACTAAAGGTGTAAACTTTAGCATTGATGATAAATATAGGATATTAGATATACTAACTGATATCGGTGTTGATTATGTTGAGGCAGGTTGGCCAGGCGCCAACCCTACTGATGATAAATTTTTTAAAACTCTTCCACAAAAATTTAAGTCAATAGTGGTAGCGTTTGGAATGATGAGAAAAAAAGGTAAAAGTGCTAGCAATGATCCCGGATTAAATGCTGTTTTAAATTCAGGTGTACCAACTACTTGTCTTGTTGGAAAGAGTTGGGATTTNCATGTTAAATCGGCTTTAAGAATCAGTAATTCTGAAAACCTAGAAATGATAAATGATTCCATAAATTATGCTTCTAAAAGGTTAGACGAGGTAATGTTTGACGCTGAACACTTTTTTGACGGTTACAAAGCTAATTCAAAATACTCCCTTGAAGTAATCAAAACTGCTTATAATGCAGGAGCAAAGTGGATAGTTTTATGTGATACAAATGGCGGCACTCTTCCCTTTGAGTTATGTAATATTATTGAAGCAGTGAAAAAAGTTATTCCATTAGAAAATGTAGGAGTACATTTTCATAATGATACAGACAATGCAACATACAATTCAATTGAGTCTGTAAGATTAGGAATTAAACAAGTTCAAGGTACATTCAATGGACTAGGAGAAAGATGTGGTAATTCAAATTTGATAAATGTTACGGCAAACTTAATTTTGAAAATGGGTTATAATTGTAAACTCAAAAAAAAATTAAACAAAATAACTTCAGCAAGCCGATTGATTGATGAAATATTAAATAGACAGTCTTCAAGAAATCTCCCATTTGTAGGTAATGCCGCATTTGCACATAAAGGTGGATTACACATTTCAGCTGTTGAGAAGGACCCAAAGTCTTACGAGCATATAGACCCCTCATCTGTTGGTAACGAAAGACTACTTGTTGTTTCAAACCAATCAGGAAAAAGTAATGTTGTTAACAAGTTAAAAAAATTCAAAATTGATATTAAAGGAAAAGAAAAACAAATTGATAGATTTTTAGATTTAATAAAAAACCAAGAGTCATTGGGTTACGCATATGATGGTGCCGAGGCAAGTTTTGAGTTACTTTCTAGAAGGACTTTCCAAAATTTTAAAGAATTTTATAGTTTGGAAACCTTTAAAGTTTCAGATGAAAAAATTAAAAATAGCAAGGGTGAATTTAAACCTTTCTCAGAAGCAAGAGTAAAAATTTTTGTTGGCAAAAAAGAATTTTACAGTGCATCCGAAGGAAATGGACCAATCCATGCTTTAGATAATGCTCTAAGGAATGCACTTTTAAAGTATTATCCTTCACTTAAAAGCTTAAATTTAGTTGATTATAAAGTAAGAATTTTAAATCCAAAAGATGGAACAAAAGCCCTTGTAAGGGTGAGAATTGAGTCTTCAAATTCTAAACATCAATGGTCAACCATTGGCGTTTCTCATAATGTTGTTGATGCATCATATATTGCCTTACATGACAGCATTACATATCATTTACTTAAGTCCTAATAATCCAAAACTTTAAATGAAAAAAACCCCAGAAATTATTTTAGTTAATACTCAACTACCAGAAAACTTGGGTTCGGTAGCAAGAGGCATGCTTAATTTTAATTTTAAAAAACTACGAATTGTTAACCCAAAATTTTCTCTAAAAAACGAAAAAATTATTCCTGTTAGTGCTGGCGCTGATATTGTATTAAAAAAAACAAAAATTTTTAACTCTTTTCCAAATGCAATCAAAGATTTTCACTATGTTATTGGTACTACAAATAGAATTAGGGCAATAAAAAAAAAACAAATTTCACTTGAGGGAATAGTTAAATTGATATCTAGTCAAACAAATTTTGTAGCGCTTGTTTTTGGACCAGAAAAGTCTGGTTTAGATAATGAACATATTTCACTGTGCGATTATGTTTATAAGATAGATACTAATCCAAAATTTTCTTCTTTAAATTTATCTCATGCTGTAACAATTATTTGCAACAAAATTCATGGTATTTTTAAAAAATCTAAAGTTAAAATTAACTTAGCAAATAATAAAATTGCTAAAAAGAATGACTTAATTTTATTTTACAATATTTTAGAAAAAAGTTTGGATGAGTCAAATTTTTTTAAAGTTAAAGAAAGAAAAAAGGTGATTTTTCAAAAAATTAAAAATATTTTTTCTAAAACTGAATTAACAACAGTTGAGGTTAAAACTTTAATATCAATAATAAAAAATGTTAAAAAGTAATTTGTGTAATTGGAATTGACATAATGAGATTTAAAAGTATATTTCCATAAGTTATGACAAGAATATTAAAATCTAAATATAAAATTGATAGGCGGTTAAGATGTAACTTATGGGGCCGTCCAAAAAGTCCGTTTAACAGAAGAGATTATCCTCCAGGTCTAAACGGTCAAAACAAAAGAAAAAAACCATCTGATTTTGGAAATCAGTTGATGGCAAAACAAAAGTTAAAATGTCACTACGGTTATATAACTGAAAAACAGTTTAGAAATCTTTTTTTTAAAGCATCCAAAATNAAAGGTAATACTAGTGAAAATCTAATTGAATTATTAGAAAGAAGATTAGATGCCGCAGTTTATAGAATGAAGTTTGTTACCACAATATTTGCTGCANGACAATTTGTGAGCCACGGACATATATTGGTTAATGGGAGAAAAGTTACAATACCATCTTACTCTCTTAAAGATGGAGATATAATTGAAGTTAAAGAAAAGAGTAAAGAAGTTCCAATAGTCTTAGAAGCAATAAGTTCTACTGAAAGAGATATACCTGAATATTTATCTGTAGATTTTGATAAAATGAAGGGAACTTTTCTTAAAGGACCTAAACCAGACGAGGTTCCATATCCAGTAATTATGGAACCAAATCTAGTTATTGAGTATTATTCAAGATAGACTAACTAGCCACCTTTGAATTTTGATTTAAATACTTAAGTATGTTTTGTGGAGAGGACATTTCATATGGGTCGTCATTATAATTGTCATCAAAACCTGGTTCCACAAAAGATTCGACAATCCTAGAATCATCAATTATAACTGCATATCTCCATGATCTGCTTCCAAAACCAAGATTTTTTTTCTCAACAAGCATACCCATTTTTCTTGTAAATTCACCATTTCCATCAGGTATAACTTTTACTTTGTCAATATTA
>PATB01000021.1 GCA_002712255.1 Alphaproteobacteria bacterium | reverse complement strand
ACTGGAGGCATTGCATCATACAAATCGTTAGATTTGATAAGAAGATTGCAGGACAATGATGTAATAATTGAATGTATACTCACAAAAAATGCTGAAAAATTTGTAAATGTTTTATCTTTTGAAAGCTTGTTAGGAAAAAAAACGCATTCCAATCTATTTTCACTAGATCAAGAAAATAATATGAATCATATAAAATTAGCAAACACTTGTGATGCTGTACTAATTGCTCCTTGTACAGCAAACTTTTTGTCCAAAATGGTTAATGGGTCTGCTGATGATTTAGCAACCAACGTTTTACTTGCATCTAATAAAGAAAAAATAATTGCCCCAGCCATGAACACATTAATGTGGTCAAATAAAATTGTAAAAAAAAATATTAGAGATTTAAAAAAATTGGGTACCCATATCTTATCTCCTCAAGCTGGAAAATTGGCTTGTGGAACAAAAGGTTCAGGGAAATTAATGGAAGTAGCGGAAATAATCAATAAATTAAATTTTATATTTGCCCCAAAAATCCTTAACGGTCTTAAAGCAATTGTAACAGCGGGGCCTTCTCTTGAAAAAATTGATCCAGTAAGATTCATTAGTAATTTTTCGACAGGTCATCAAGGGTATGAGATAGCGAACTCATTAGCTAACTTTGGAGCTAAAACTATTTTGATATCTGGTCCAACAAATATAGAAGCTGCAAAAAATGTTGAATTAATAAATGTTCATAGTGGAAAGGAATTTTTAAAAAAATCATTGGAAAATCTTCCATGTGATATTTTTATATCGGTTGCAGCAATTTCAGATTGGTGTACTAAAAAAATTTCAAAAGAAAAAATAAAGAAAAAAATTAAAAAAGATTTTCAATTCATTTTAAATGATGATGTTTTAAAAAATATTTCTTTTCACAAAAAAAAACCAAGACTAGTTATTGGGTTTTCAGCTGAAACGCATAACTTATTAAAAAATACCAAAAGGAAGCTTGAAGATAAAGGATGTGATTGGATTCTAGCTAATCAAGTTGCAGAAAATAATGCTTTTTCATCTGATACGAACAAAATTTTCTTTTTTAACAAAAAAAAAATAGATGAATGGCCAAAGATGAAAAAAAAAATGGTTGCATTAAAACTTACAAAAAAAATTGTTTCTTTTTTTAAAAATAATAAATTATTAAAATATGAAAAAAATTTATTATAAAATTTTAGAAAATGGCGTTGAGCTATATAATTTAAAAAAGGCAACAACAGATAGTGCAGGATTTGACCTTGTGGCTGCCATAAATAAAAAAATTATCCTAAAACCAAATTCAACGACACTTATACCAACTGGGTTTTCGATTCAATTACCAAAAGGTTTTGAAGCTCAAGTACGACCAAGATCTGGGCTGGCGTTAAAAAATTCAATTACTGTTTTAAATACTCCAGGTACAATTGATGCTGATTACAGGGGAGAGGTTTGTGTTATATTAATTAACCATGGGAAAAAAAAATTTGAAATAATCAAAGGGATGAGAATAGCCCAAATAGTTTTTATGGAATTACCAAAAATAAAATTAGAAAAACGGCAAGCACTTTCAAAAACCAAGAGGGGTAAAGGTGGTTTTGGTTCAACAGGAACATAGTCGGAGAAAAATTGTTTAAAATACAAAAAAGAATCATCTATGCAATAGAGGCTGTCATTGATATAGCACTAAACTCTGGAATTAATCCGGTTCAAAATATTTCAATAGCCAAAAGACAAGGTATACCAAAAAGATATCTAGAACAAACTCTTCAGACACTTGTTAAAAATAATATCTTAGTTGCATTAAGAGGTCCAAATGGTGGTTATAGGTTAGCCAAAGAAAGAAGGAAAATTATGATCTCTGACATTATTTTATCTGTATCCAAATCAAATAACTCAGAATTAAAAGATCTATATAATACTGAAATTTCTAAATTTTTAATTGAACCAATGATAACAAAGGTTACGAAGAAAACTTATGAATTACTAAATAGCATTTCAATAGATGATGTTTACAAATTAGCAATTAACAACAAAAATCAGCATTGGAAAAAGAAGAAAGTAGATTTTGTCATCTAAAAAAAAAATATTTGACTCCATTGATCAGACAATTGGAAACACTCCAATGGTAAAATTAAATAATATTTCTAAAAAATTAAAACTATCAGGAAATATAATTGCCAAACTTGAATTTTTTAATCCTTTAGGCTCAGTGAAGGATAGGATTGGTTTAGCGATGATAAATGAAGCTGAAAAAAAAAATCAGATTGATACAGANACAGTGTTTGTAGAAGCTACCTCTGGTAATACAGGAATAGCTCTTGCCTTTGTCTGTGCTGCTAGAGGTTATAATCTCATTCTTACTATGCCAAGTAGTATGTCAGTTGAACGAAGGAAAATGCTTAATTTTCTTGGAGCAAAAATTGTTCTAACACCTAAGGAGTTAGGCATGGATGGTGCAATTGAGGAAGCAAAAAAAATATCCAAAAAAACAAAAAAAAGTATTATTTTGGATCAATTTAAAAATGAAGCTAATCCAANTATTCATTTTAAAACCACAGCACAAGAGATTTGGAATGATACTCAAGGAAAAATAGATTTTTTTTTTGCTGGTGTTGGGACTGGCGGAACAATTAGCGGTGTGGGCAGATACTTAAAAGAAAAAAATAAAAGTATTAAGGTTATTGCAGTCGAGCCTGAAGATTCAGCAGTAATAAGTGGGGGAGAGCCAGGTTCTCACTCAATCCAAGGTATTGGTGCAGGTTTTATTCCTAAAAATCTTGATTTAAATGTAATTGATCAAGTCTTACCTATAAGTAATACGTCGGCCTTTCAATATTCTAAGATTCTAGCTAAATATGAGGGTATTGCTGGCGGAATATCAACAGGTGCTGTTTTGGCGGCGGCTGTAGAAGTACATGAAAATAAGAATATGTATAAAAAAAATAGTGTTATTGTAATTCCTTCATTTGCTGAAAGATATTTATCTACACAATTATTTAATGAATTTTAGAATGATAAATCTCGATAAAAAAAATTTTGAGAAATACTCTCGACAACTCATTATGAATAAAATTGGTATTAGTGGTCAAAAAAAAATTATGAATGCTTCAATTTGTATCATTGGTTGTGGGGGATTAGGAACTTCTGTGGCCCAATACCTTGCAATGACAGGTGTAGGAAAAATGGTTTTAATAGATTTTGATAAAATTGAGATGAGCAATTTAAATAGACAACTATCTTTTTTAGAAAAAGATATTGGAAGAAATAAAGCTGAAGTTTTAAAAAAAAATGTAGAAAAAATTAACCCTGAGTCAGATGTAGTTATTTTTAAAAAGAAATTGAATAGTAAAAATATTCATTCTTTTATTGATAATTCTAAATTTGTAATAGATTGCTCAGACAATTTTAAAACAAGATTTTTAATAAATGAATACTGCTTTAAAAAAAAAAAAATTCTAGTAACTGCTGCTCTNCAAAATTTTGATGTACAAATATCTACTTTCAAGGCATGGGCAAATAAAAACAACCCTTGTTATGAATGTATTTTTCCTCGATTTTCAGGATCTAATGTTTTGAATTGTGACCAGATGGGTATAATTTCTCCTGTTGCTGGGTTTGGTGGAATAATGCAGGCAATAAGTGTTATAAATATTATTCTTGGGTGTAATAATAATATTTTTAGGGAACTATTAATTTTTGATTGTTTTGCTAGAGATTTAAAAAAAATAAAAGTAAAAAAAAATATTCGATGTAAGATTTGTAAGTGTTAATCGATCTCTTTAGTTTTAATTAAATCTGGTGGTGTTTTGCCTCTGAGATATGAATCAATATTTTTAAATACCCTTTCTCCCATTGCAATCCTACTTTCTTTAGTAGCAGAACTTATATGAGGTAAAAGCACAACATTTTCCGACTCAAATAATTTTTGGGTAATTTGTGGTTCATGCTCAAAAACATCAAGACNGGCACCTCCTATTTTTTTTTTAAACAGTGAGTCTGCAAGAGCTTGTTCATCAATTATTTCACCTCTTGAGGTGTTTATAATTACACAATTTTTTTTTAGCAATCTTATTCTATTTTTGGACAAAAGATGAAATGTTTCTGCAGTAAAGGGGCAGTGTATTGAAATGATATCCATTTTTGAAATCATTTGGTCAAGATCACTCCAATATTTTGCATTGTATTTATTTTCAATTTGAGATTTATGTTTGTTTCTATTGTGATAGTTAATTTCCATGCCAATAATACTAAGCCTTTTTGCAACAGCTTTTCCGATTCTTCCCATTCCTATTATACCAACTTTTTTTCCTTGTAATTTTTCTCCAAGAGTTTCACTTGGCCCCCATCCTGTCCATACTCTATTCATTATCTTTTGCTGNGCTANGTTAATCTTTCTGCAAATCATGAGTATCAATGTTAAAACAAGGTCAGCAGTATCATCAGTAAGTACATCAGGAGTATTTGTAACCATTAACTTCTTTTCATTTGCTGTAGTTAAATCAATATTGTCTACGCCATTACCAAAGTTTGCTATCAATTTGAGTTTGTTTCCTGATTTAATTATTGAAGCGTCTACAGTATCTGATACACAGGGAACTAGAATATCTACGTTTTGAATTTTTTTTTTTAATTCTTTATAAGAATATTTTTTATCGTTTTTATTTAAAATTACTGAAAAACTATTTTCTAACTTTTTCTCTATCTTTTCTGGAAGTTTTCTAGTAATGAGAATAATGACTTTTTTAAAATTTTTATCATTCATCTTAATTTTCAGTATAACACCAAATATTTCCTTAGGACTTAAAAAAAATAAATATTTGTCCACTAAATATGATGAAGTAAATTTAAGAAATGGTCCAGGCTTAAATCAACTTGTTTTGTATAAAATATTAATAAAAGGTTACCCTTTAGAAATTAAAGAGGAATATGAAAATTGGTACAAAGTAACAGATTACAAAAAAAGAGTTGGGTGGGTTTCAAAATCACAACTTTCAAATATAAGCTACGGTATTTTAACAAGTGATAGCCAAAAACTATATAAATTTCCTAATATAAGTTCTAAGCAACTNGCAGTTGTTAAGTCGGAATATATACTTAAGGTTATAAAATGTAAGGATGAGTGGTGTAAGGTTGAGGACAAAAAAGTGAAGGGATGGATTTTAAAGAAATATCTTTGGGGATTTGTTAATGATTAGTATCAAAATCGTTTGATAATTCCTTTTTGGAGTTTTCAGAAATTTCGCTAAAGTGTTTATAGTTAGGNTGATCGAATCCTAATATGACGTCCGTATTTGCTTTAGTAAAAAGTTCTAAAAGCTTTTCATCAAACTCAAAATGAAGAAAGTGAACAGAAGATGCTTTTCCATCATCAGAAGTTCTCTCTGTATCATCTTCTGGTTTAGCTAAAACTTTTCTATCTCCTATTCTAATAAAGGCATTATGTTCAATACCTCCAACTGAATTTAAAAAATCTTTTCTTCTTTTTTCGTTATCGATTTCAAACATTAATGTTGCAACTAATTCTTTTCCTTTTGGGACTAACGGGTTATATGCTTTGATTTCGTCTTGTAATTGTTCCTTCCCACCTCTTTCAATATAAAGCATTTCTTGCACTTGATAAATCATTGTCTGATAGCATTCAAAATAAAAAGTTGCATGAGGGCCTACTGGAATGCGTCTGTTTTTTTTGATTATAGAAATCTCTTTTTTTATATTATTTCTTTCTTTGATATAGTGATCTATATCAATTACATCTTCTTCTTTTATCTCAAATTTTTTCATTTTATATTTAATTAATAGATTTTATAAAGATTTCAAGAGGATGACATAATACCTCTGTATTATTTTTCTCAATCTTATCCATTCCTTGTTTTATATGAGGGCCAGCAAGTGGACATTCAGAAACCAAGTATTTGTTATTACTTTGAATTGCTTTTCTTGAAACTGGCTTTCCAACCTTTAAGGCCATTTTAAAATTATCTTTTTTTATTCCCCATGATCCCCCATGACCCGAGCACCTTTCTATNACATCTAACTTAATTTTTGGAATCAATCTTAGTAATTCCGTTGCCTTCTGTCCTATATTTTGAGCTCTTGAGTGACAAGAAATATGTAAGGTAATTGTTTCGCTTTCATCAATTGGTTTAATAATATTTGAGAGTGAATTGTCATTTAAAAATTTGACAAGATACTCACAAATGTCAAAGGTATTTTCGGATAAGTACTTTACCTCTTTTGAGTCAGGAATCAACAAAGGCCATTCATATTTTATCATGAGACTACAAGATGGAACAATTGATAAGATTTTGTAACCGTCATCGATAAATTTTTTTAATTTGGCGCTAGTGCTTTTTGCCTTTTCCGTTACTGATTTAACATCCCCTCCCTCTAATTGAGGCATTCCGCAACATGTGTCGTAAAAGAATTGATAGTCAATTTCGAGTTTTTGAAATATTTCTTTAGCAACCAAGCCCAATTTTGGGTTATTGTAATTAACGAAACATGTGGGAAACACAACAACCTTGTCTTTACCCTTTTCTGTAGAATTTCCTTCATCATTTTGAATCATTTTCATTAATGTATCTTTATAAAATTTTGGCAGGTCTGCCTCTTTATCAATTTTAAGAAGCGTTTCCATAACTGACCTTGTGATTTTATTAGAAGTTTTAGTTGACCAATTTGCTAAATTAGAAAATTTAGAAAAGAATTTACCATTACGATCTGTTTTTGTTAACTGATCGTCAACAACACTGTTTTGTTTTTTTTTTCTCTCTAGTACTCTGTATCTTAACATTAGGTGTGGGAAGTCTAGATTGAATTCATGAGGGGGAACGTAAGGACATTTTGTGAGGAAGCACATGTCGCATAATGTACAGGCGTCTACAACACCTTTGAAATCCTTACTTTCAACTGTGTCAAGTTCACCTGATTTTGAATCGTCAATTAAATCAAACAACTTAGGAAAACTCTCACACAGATTAAAGCATCTTCTACAACCATGGCAAATGTCGAAAACTCTCCTCATTTCACCATCGAGTAAACTTTCGTCTACGAACTCAGGATTTTCCCAATCTACTGGATGCCGCGTGGGCGCCCCAAGACTACCTTCTTTGATTGCCATATTAANTATCACATGTTTAGGGGAGTAAACTCCCCTAACTTTAGATTAAGCCATTTCGTCCAGTGTTCTTTGAAATTTACCAGCATGTGACTTTTCAGCCTTAGCCAGGGTCTCAAACCAATCAGCAATNTCTTCAAAACCTTCGTCTCTAGCAGTTTTAGCCATTCCCGGATACATATCGGTGTATTCATGTGTTTCTCCAGCAATTGCTGCTTTTAAATTATCTGATGTATTTCCAATTGGTTCACCTGTTGCTGGATCACCTACTTCTTCAAGAAATTCTAAGTGACCGTGAGCATGACCTGTTTCGCCTTCTGCAGTTGACCTAAAAACGGCGGCTACATCGTTGTGACCTTCAACGTCNGCTTTTTGAGCAAAATACAAGTAACGTCTGTTTGCTTGCGATTCTCCCGCAAATGCGGCTTTTAAGTTTTCTTCAGTTTTACTACCTTTTAATGACATATTTACCTCCAAGATTAGTTTAAATTAATATAGATTATATAAATTGAAGTATCAATACTAAATTAGAATAATTCTAATTTACGATAATGATAATCAATATCAATCAGANAGGTTTACAACTATTTCTACNGAATGTAATTTTTTTCCACCAGGTATTTTAGGCATTTTAGATATTTTTATATCATTAGAATCAATATCAATTAAATTTGATGAACTTTTACAAAAGAAGTGATGATGTGAGGTAATGTTAGTATCAAAATAAATTTTATTACAAGAGGTTTTTACTGATTTAATGATATTGTGGTCGGTAAATTGATTAAGGCAATTATAAATAGTTGCAAGTGAAATATTTAAACCCAACTTTTCAATTTTTTTTTGCACATCCTCTGCGGTAAAATGGTTATTTCCATCTTTGAACAAAATTTTAATGATATCAACTCTCTGCTTTGTAATTTTAAGTGGCGAGCTTTTTAATGACTCTAGAGCATTTTCAATGTGACTATTTATTTTCATAGTTGTCATAATAAATAAAAAAAAAAAAATTACAATCCCTTCGTTATACGTTCAACAAGTTCTTTTACCTTTGGCACAAAGCCACCTTTATAAAAAGGATCCATTGCAAATCGATAGACAGAATGACCAGCAAACATCAATTCGTTTTCAAGATTCGAAAGACCATGACTAATTTTCTGAAGAGTTTTTTGTATACAAAAAGATCTTGGGTCAGCTTTTTTTCCAGTGGTTCCTCCCTCTTCTTGAGACCAATTACTAAATAAACATTGAGATAAGCAACCCATACAATCAATTTGATCCTTTACAATTTGGCTAGCTTTTTTGATAGTAACCCATATTAATGTGTTATTAGGTGTGGTCATAGGTTTTGAAAAGCCCTTTTTAATCCACTCTACAATTCTTGGTTTATCAGAATTTTTGACATAAAAGGTCCTTTTTCTAGGTCCAATTTCTATTTTTTCGTTAAACTCATTAGTCTGTTCCTTAAGAAAAGGAGTTTGTCTTTGAGACCTCTCTTCAAGTTCAAGTAAAAAATTATTTTTAACGGCTGAAGAATAAAATCCCGTTGGACTGAATTTATGTAGACTTACTTCACCTTTTTTAATTGTCATAAGTTTTTTTTTCCAGGCCTCTGGTATNGGGCTTTCTTTTGTAAGAAGTGGCCTTGTTCCNAATTGAAAAGCAATTTTTCCTATCTCATCGTTATCAATCCAGTCCTCCCATTCTGATAAATTCCAAACTCCTCCAGCCATTATAATTGGCGTTTCTTGAAGTTTAAATTCATTCATTAAGCTACGAAGATTTCTTACTCGCTCGTATGGTGGTTGAGGTTTTAGAGGATCTTCACTGTTTGACAGACCATTGTGCCCTCCAGCTAACCATGGATCTTCATAAACCACACCTCCAAGAAATTCTGAAGTTTTTCTGTAAGACCTTTTCCACAAAGCGTTAAAAGCTCTTGCAGATGAAACTATGGGATAGTAATAAATACCAAAACTTGCTGCTATATCCGATAACTTATAAGGCATTCCTGCGCCACATGTCACTCCATCAATTATATCACTTGCCTCTTCNAGTGTTCTTGTCAATATTTCCTCAGCCGCCGCCATTTCCCATAAGATATTAATATGAATTGGAGCTTTTTTCCCAGCAATATCTCTTGCAATTCTTGCTTGCTCGATAGCTCCTGAAACTGAAAAATCAATTAACTCTCTATGTCTACCAGATCTAGTTTTTTCTTTATAAATTTGGGGTATCAAATTTCCATTTTTATCATAGGAGTCAGCATTGACTCCAGAGAATGTTCCAACGCCACCTGCCTTTGCCCATGCACCAGAACTTTCCCCACTACTTATTGCTATTCCTTTACCCCCCTCTATTAAGGGTAGAGTTTCTTTTCCTGACAAAACAATAGAGTCTATTTTTTTCATATTAAACTTCTTTAATACTTAACTTTACCTTACCTCTGTCGTCAACTCCAATTACTTTTACTTTAACCAAGTCTCCTTCATTTACAACATCAGTAGTTTTTTCCACTCTTTCTTCTTTTAATTGACTTATATGAACAAGCCCATCTCTACTTCCTAGAAAATTTACAAACGCTCCAAAGTCGGTGGTCTTTACAACCTTTCCACTATAAATTTTTCCAATTTCAGGTTCGGCGACTATATCGTTTACCATACCTCTAGCAATTTCACCGTCATCTGATTTTGACGCAAATATTGAAACTAAGCCAGAATCATCAATTTCAACTTTAGCGTTTGATTTTTCACATATATCTTTAATCACTTTTCCGCCAGATCCAATTACTTCTCTGATTTTAGATTTATCTATTTGAATATTTATTACCGTAGGAGCATTAGGTTTTGTACCCTTTCTAGGCTCTTTAACAACTTTTTGCATTTCTTGTAAAATATGCTTTCTTGCACTATGCGCTTTCTGAAGTGCATCTTTCATAATTTCATCAGTTATACCGTTTACTTTTATATCCATTTGCAGTGCAGTGATGCCCGACTCCGTTCCAGCAACTTTAAAATCCATATCACCTAAATGATCTTCGTCTCCAAGAATATCTGTTAAAACAACAAATTTATCTTTTTCTTTTATAAGGCCCATTGCAACTCCTGCTACAGATTTGCTTAAAGGTACCCCTGCATCCATTAATGACAGAGAGGCCCCACAAACTGTGGCCATTGAAGATGAGCCATTGGATTCAGTTATTTCTGATACAACTCTAAGTGTGTAAGGGAAGTCAGATACTTTTTTCAAAATTGGGTTAATCGCCCTCCATGCTAATTTTCCATGACCTACTTCTCTTCTACCAGTAGAACCAATTCTTCCAACCTCATTTACAGAAAATGGAGGAAAATTGTAGTGTAATANAAATTTTTCTTTTTTATCTCCATCNAACGTATCTAACATTTGTTCATCACTACTTGTTCCAAGTGTAGTTGAAACTAAAGCTTGGGTTTCACCTCTTGTAAATAAGGCACTTCCATGAACATTCTCAAGAAAATCAACTCTTACATTTATATCGCGTACTGTATCTAAATCTCTACCATCAATTCTTTTTTCGGTTTTTAAAATTGAAGATCTAACGATGTCTTTTTCAACGGATTTGACTGCATCACTTACAACATTAGGTTCTNTGTCGTCATTATTAAATTTATCAACTATTTCATTTCTCGCTTTACTTAATGATTCATTCCTTTTCTTCTTTTCTTTTATTTTATAAATTGGACTTAATAATTTAATAGCGTCGTTTTGCAATTCTTTAATATATGATGGAGTCTTTGGAGGTTCAATTTCCCAAGAATCTTTTGCAGAATTTTCTGCTAACTCTATTATTTTATCTATAACACATTGAAACTCTTTAAATCCAAACTGTACTGCTCCAAGCATTATATCCTCTGGAAGCTCACTTGCTTCTGATTCTACCATAAGTACACCGTCTCTAGTACCAGCAACAACAAGGTCTAAGTCACTCTCTATTAGTTCTTCTCGAGTTGGGTTTAAAATATATTCGCCATCGTTATAACCCACTCTAGANCAAGCTATTGGTCCTAGAAAAGGTAATCCNGCAATTGTCGTTGCAGCAGATGCCCCAATCATTGCACATACCGCAGGATCGTTCTCTCCGTCGTAATTTAATACAGTGCAAACTATCTGTGTTTCATTTTTAAAATCTTTATGAAATAAAGGTCTCATGGGCCTATCAATTAACCTTGAATTAAGTACCTCTATCTCTGATGGTCTACCTTCTCTTTTAAAAAAACCTCCTGGTATTTTTCCAGCTGCATAGGCTTTTTCGATGTAATGAACTGAGAGTGGAAAAAAATCATTTGTTGAATCTGATGTTTTTGATGCACACACGGTACAAAGCACACTTGTTGAGCCGAGAGTTGCTATTACTGCACCATCTGCCTGTCTTGCAACTAGTCCTGTTTCTAGCTTTAGATTAAGGCCTTGCCAATCTAATTGAACGGTTGAAATGTCAAACATTTTGTATCTCCTGATTAAAATTTAACGTCTTAGACCAAGAGACTTAACTATAGATTCATACCTTTCATTACTTTTTCTTTTTACGTAACTCAAAAGTTTTTTTCTTTTTCCGACGAGCCTCATCAATCCTCTTCTTGTATTATGATCTTTTTTATTGAGCTTTAAATGCTCAGTTAGATTTTTTATTCTATTAGTAAAAACTGATATTTGAAATTCACTTGTTCCTGAATTTTGCTTTTTAGAATCAACGCCTTCTTTATTAACTGTCATTTTTGTCCTTTCAATCTATCTAAACATTCAAAAGTCTTTTTGGATAAAAGCTATTATTGTGAAGATAACCAATTGCTATAATTTCATTTTTAAACTTTGCCAATGTAAACTCTTTTTTTCCTGCAATCTTTACTTTGCTCATTTTTACACTTCTACCATTTAATATATGTTCTATAGCATTTTCATCCAGTATAATTTCATTAGCATTATCAAAAACCAAATTCACCGGCTTTACTATATTTATAAGGTCATCACTATGCACTAAAGTCAACAAATAATCTAGTGAAATAAGTTTTTTATTAAAATCACCAAATCCAATTCTCCTCAACGCAGTGACTGTTGCATAGGTTCCAATAGCCTTTGCAATATCCTCTGTTAAGCTTCTAACATAAGTGCCAGAACTACATTTAACATAGAATGCACTTCTTTGTTTTGACAAGGTAGCTATCACATCTAAATCTAAGATCGAAACTTTTTTTTTCCTTAACTTAAATTTAGTATTGTTTCTTGCTAATTTGTAGGCTCTTATTCCGTTTATTTTTTTTGAAGAGAATTTTTGTGGTTCCTGAAAATACTCTCCTTTAAATTTAGATACAATGTCAGATACTGTTTTTTCAGTTGGATACAATGTACTTGTTTTTTCAATTCTTCCCTCAATATCACCTGAATTGGTTTTAACGCCCCACTGAACCTCAAAAACATACTCTTTATTTTTACTTTCTAAATACTTTATTGTCTTTGTTGCATCTCCTAAAGCTATTGGNAAAAATCCTGATGCTAATGGATCTAATGTTCCAACATATCCAGCTTTACAAAAATTAAAGATTTTTCTCACCTTTTGAAGTGCTAAATTTGATGATAGACCTATGGGTTTGTCTAAAAAGATCCATCCACTAAACTTATTCTTTTTCATTTTTTAATTTTTTTTTTTAAATTGTCCAAAGCCTTATTTAGATTTGATTGCTTCTGCTTTTCACTATCTAATCTGAACTTTAATTTTGGGGTATATCTAAGCTCTATTTTTGAAGAAAACTCCCTTTTGATTCTAGCTAGGTTTTTATCAATTAAAATTCTAATATGTTCATCACCTTCAAAGTTTTTATTAGGAAAGCTTGTTAAAAAAACTGTAGCAATTTTCGCATCTTTAGAGACCGCAACTTCATTGATAAATAACATTACAGTTTCTCCATTAGAATCTGTAAAATCTAAGTTTATAAATACTTCACCAAGTGTTTTTTTAACTAACTGTGTAACTTTTAGAATTCGAGGGTTATTTTTTTGAGATCTAAAAATATTAAGGTCATTATTTTTTCTCATTATTTTCTCTGGTAAAAAATTCTATTTTATCATTCTCCAGTAAATCATTGAATTTTTGAAATGNTATTCCGCACTCAAGTCCAGATAATACCTCTTTGACTTGATTTTTTTCCCTCCTAAGACTTTGAATTTGAACCTCTGCAATTTGTTTTTCATCCCTAATTATTCTTGCAAAAGCCTTGGAAGTAACTTTTCCATCCTCAATTAATGAACCTGCAACTTTACTAGAGTCTGAAATCTCAAAAACTTTTTTTATTACGGCTTTTCCAATTACAGATTCAATAGAGTCTGGTGTAAACATCCCTTCTATAATTTTATTTGCTTCATCAATAACCTCATATATTATAGAAAAATATCTTAAAGTAATTTTTTCTCTTTTTGACAAATTTTTTGCCTGAACATTTGCTTTAACATTAAAACCAAATATTAACGCCTGTGAAGCAATTGCTAGAGTTACATCTGATTCATTAATTTCACCAACACCTGTATGAATAATTTTTATTTCAACAAGATCGGAGTTCATTTTTTTCAAACTTTGTTCTATCGCTTCTTTTGAGCCATGAACATCAGCTTTAATAATAATAGACACCAACTTTTTCTGGTCTAAAGATGCATCCTTTATCATTTGGTCTATTGTAGATCTTTTAAGGGAAGAGTTTTCTTCTATCCTTTTACGTCTAGATCTATATTGCGTAACTTCTCTTGCGCGTGATTCGGTATCAACTACGACTAGTTTATCCCCAGATTCTGGTGCACCAGAAAGACCAATTAGTTCGACTGGGTAACTTGGCAATGCTTTATTTAAACGGACCCCTTCATCATTGTAAAGTGCACGCACTTTACCCCATTCTTTTCCAACTACCACAACATCACCTACATTTAGTGTTCCTTTCTGGATCAGTATTGAAACCACAGTTCCTTTTCCCTTTTCTATTTTTGATTCTATTACACTTCCCTCAGCATTTCTGTTTGGATTTGCTTTTAACTCAAGTATTTCTGCTTGTAACAAAATTGTTTCAAGAAGTGCATCAAGCCCTTCTTTTGTTTTTGCAGAAACATTGACCAGTGGACTTTCTCCTCCCATTTTTTCACTTATGATTTCATGTTTCATCAGATCACTTTCAACTTTTTGTGGGTTCGCCGATTCTAGATCTATTTTATTTATCGCAACTACAATAGGACAACCTGAAGCTTTCGCATGGCTAATAGCCTCAATCGTTTGCTCATTAACACTGTCATCACCTGCTACAACTAAAACTATAATATCCGTAATATTTGACCCTCTCGCTCTCATTTGACTGAAAGCTGCATGCCCAGGGGTATCAATAAATGTTATTTTTTGTTTATTAGCAGTCTCAACTATGTAAGACCCAATGTGCTGCGTAATACCTCCGGCTTCGGAAGCTGCAACTTTTTTTTCTCTAATGGCATCAAGAATAGAGGTTTTTCCATGATCAACATGCCCCATTATTGTAACAACTGGTGGTCTTGATTGCAGATCTGAATCATTATCATTCTTTCCACCTAGCCCCAACTCAACATCAGAATCACTAACTCTTTTAGGTGTGTGTCCAAGTTCAATAACAACAAGTTCTGCTGTATCTCCATCGATTGTCTGATTGATAGTCGCCATAACACCTAACTTCATCAAAATTTTTATTAATTCTGAGGATTTTTCAGCCATCCTTGCAGACAACTCATTTACTGCAATAAAATCAGGTATTATAATTTCTTTCTTTTTTTTTTCTTTTTTTTCGGCAGAGTCCTTTGAATCAATGTTTGTTAAACTCCTTAGTTTAGCTTTTTCTCTGGCTCTTTTTACAGCAGCCAAAGACCTAACCTTTTCGTTATCGTCGTTTAAAGCTTGAGAAATCGTGAGTTTTCCTTGCCTTCTATTTTCAAAACTTTTTGGTGATTTAATAAATTTTGGGGTCTTTACTTTTTTTTCTTTTTCTAAATTCTTTTCATCTAACTCTGATTTAGTGTCAGTTTGTTTTGAAAAATTTTTTTGCGATGGTTTTTTTTCCATCACATCTTTTTTAATTTCATTCTTTTCCTTATTTTCTAGGGTACTTTCTTCCTGTTCTTTAATATCATGCGGTTCATCTCTTTTTTGTTTATCTGTATTAATTAGGTTTTTTTCTGATTGATCAGATTGTGGTACTTCATTTAAATTATTCTCATCACTTTTAAAACTACTTAATGTTCTTTTTCTTTTAACTTCTACTGATACGGATCTACTTCTGCCGTGAGAAAAACTTTGTTTAATTTGTCCAGCATTAAAGGTTTTCTTTAATTGTAGTTTTCCGGAATAAGAAGTTTTTTTATCTTTATTTTCTTCCATTTTATTTCTCAAACCAATGTTTTCTAGACTCTAGGATAACCTCGTCAGCTTTTTTATTATCGATATCATTTAGAAATTCCATCAATTCAAAACTGGATAAATCAGCTAATTGGTCTCTAGTTTTAATGTTATTATTTTTTAGTGTTATGAGTTGATCTGTGGTAAACGTATCATTAGATAATAAATAGTCTTCCATGCCGTCTTTTTTTAACATTTCTAAATTTTTAACTTTTTCTTTTTCCAAAAAGTTTTTTGCCCTATTTATTAACTCCTCTGAAAGATCATTATCAAAACCCTCGATTGAGGCAAGGTCAGATGGAATAACCATGGCGATTTCATTAATTGATGAAAATCCTTCAGTTACAAGTAGATGGGCAATCACCTCATCAACATCAAGTACCTCAATAAATTTTTGAGACAAGTTTTTAAACTCTTCGCTTCGTCTTTCTGATTCTTGACTTGTTGTTAAAATATCAATACTCCAACCAGATAGTGCGCTTGCTAGTCTTACGTTTTGACCTTTTCTTCCAATTGCAAGACTTAATTGTTCATCAGGGACAATAACATCAATCTTCTTCAAATCTTCCTCAATTATCACTTTGTCTACTTCAGCCGGACCTAAAGCATTGACAACAAAAGTGGCTATATCTTCTGACCAAAGTACAATGTCAATTTTTTCACCTTGTAACTCATTCACAACTGCCTGCACGCGGCTACCTCTCATTCCCACACATGCTCCCACCGGATCAATACTTTTTTCTTTTGTAAAAACCGCTATTTTTGCTCTGCTTCCAGGGTCTCTAGCTACTGACTTTACTTCAATAATACCATCATAAATTTCTGGAACTTCTTGTTTAAAAAGCTGCACCAAAAAATTATTGTGCGCTCTAGACAAAAATATCTGAGGGCCTTTTAAGTCAAATTTTACTTCAGTTATATAAGCTCTAATTCTATCAGACCTTCTAAAAATCTCCCTATTTAGTAATTCTTCTCTGCGGAGTATTGCTTCTCCTTTTCCCAAATCTACAATCAAGTTTCCGTACTCAACCCTCTTAACCACCCCATTCACAATTTCACCTATTTTGTCCTTAAATTCGTTGAATTGGACAACCTTTTCAGCCTCTTTTACTTTTTGGTAAATAACCTGTTTTGCGGTTTGTACCGCTATTCTACCAAAGTCTAATGGAGGTAATTCGTCTATAAGAAATTCACCAACTTTTAAAGCTTTATGGTCTTTGGGTAAATCTTTGACATTTATTTTATTTACTCTTTCCTCTGAAGGAAGACTCTCAAGGTCTGTGACAACTTCTTGATATCTAAATAAACCAATATACCCATTGTCTCTGTTAACTTGAGCCCTAATATCAAGCTCGTAACCATATTTAGTTCTCCCAGCTTTGGCAATAGCTGTTTCCATAGCTTCCAAAACTTCTTCGGAAGTAATCCCCTTTTCTTTAGCAATACTCTTGGCCACATCTATAATGTCGAAATTACTGCTTGTGATCGTCTCTTTATTTTCCAATTTTTTTTATCCTTAAAAAAATTTTTTGTGTTATTCTTTTAATTATATTAAATTCATACCAATACTTTCATAAAACTTAAATAACATAATTAAATTTCTTTGAATTTATTTCTTTATATTATAAAGAAAAAAATATGTCTTTTTTTTATTATTTTTTGCCTTCTTATAATATTTTGTTTCTTTTATATCAAAAAATTTAATTAATTTTTCACCAAAAATTGTTGTTGATAAAGTAAAGCTTTTATCGAGATAAAATTTATACAAAATTTCATTTACATAATTTTCATCATCAGAAGAAATAATTATTTTTGAATTTTTATTACAAATTCGATGAATTGACTTTAAAAAATATTTATTTATTAACCTTCTTTTTCTATGTTTTTTTTTAGGCCAAGGATCTGGAAAAAGTATATAAATTTTTGAAAAAGTAAGTTTTTTTATATATTCAAAAAATTCTTGAAAACTTAAGTTTGTTAATACCACGTTGTTAAGCTTCAATAATTCAATCTTTTTTTTTAAAATTAGTGCTCCTTTTAAATATGGGTCACATCCTATNAAAAACTCATCATTTTTTTTTGCTGCATTNTTTAAAATATTCTCACCTGAACCAAATCCTATTTCCAAATTAAGTTTTNGGCGATTTAAATGAAGTTTATGANAATCATTAATATTTTTATGATGGAAAAAAAAAAAATTATCTGCAAATAAGTTTGCTTTGTCTTTTTTGTTAACTCTTNTGGGAGATTTTCTTCCATAAAAATTAAGCATTAAATTTTTTTAAAAATATCTACACTTTCTAATGATTCCCAAGAAAATAAACCTGTTTTCTTTTCAAAATTTCTACCAAAATGCCCATAAGATGCTGTCATTTGATAAATAGGCTTATCTAAATTTAAGAATTTTTTAATACCTGCCGGTGAAAGATCAAAGTTTCCCTTGATTATATCGATTATTTTGTTTTGATCAGCATCCAAATTTTCATCAATCTTTAGAAAAATTGATATAGGCTCAACAACGCCAATTGCATAGGATAACTGGATTAGACATTTTTTTGTAATTCCGCTAGCTACAATGTTTTTTGCCAGATATCTTGCCATATATGCTGCGGATCTATCAACTTTNGTATAATCTTTACCTGAAAAAGCGCCACCTCCATGTGGTGCGGCTCCTCCATAAGTATCGACAATTATTTTTCTCCCTGTCAAACCAGCATCACCATCTGGACCTCCTACCACAAAACGACCGGTTGGGTTTACTAAAATATCCTCTTTAGCAGGAAGAATCTCTAAAGGGATAACATTTTCAATTAAGTCTAATATTTTTTTTCTTACATCCTCATTACTTGCTAATTCAGAATGTTGACTTGAAACAATTATCGAAGAAATAGACTTTGGTTTGTTATTTTCATATAAAACGCTAACCTGACTTTTTGAGTCAGGACCAAAAAAAGAATCATTCGCGTGTCTATAATCTGATAGTTCCTTTAAAATCTTGTGCGAAAAGTCTATAGGCGCTGGCATCAAATTCTTTGATTCATTGCATGCATAACCAAACATAATACCTTGATCTCCTGCACCATATATTTCATTTCCTTCATCTTGATCAACTCCAATAGAAATATCTTGTGATTGCTTGTGTAGATGATTTTCAACAACCAGGTTATTCCAATGAAAACCGTCTTGCTCATATCCAATTTCTTTTACCTTTTCTCTAACCGTTTTTTCTATTAAATCTCGAGTTATCTTATTTTCGTTTTTTTTTAAATTTACTTCTCCTGCAAGAATAACTCGATTTGTCGTAGCAAGTGTTTCACAGGCAACTCTAGAATTATTATCATGGTGCATAAACAAATCAAGAATTGCATCGGAAATCTGATCGCAAACTTTATCTGGGTGACCTTCAGAAACTGATTCACTCGTGAAAATAAAATTGTCTTGAGAATTTTTCATAGTTAGATTTCAGGTTNAACTCTTACTTTTAAATGATAAAAAATATCTATCAAGTAAAATAAAAAAAATACAAAAAAAATTAAAAATACTATTGAGTAGTTTTTATTTGTTTCAAAAAATGTTTGATTTTTTTTTAATAATAATTTTACCTCAACAAAACCCTCCTTGTTAAGATTAATTTTTTTTATCAATTTTCCGTTTTCGTTTGTTACTGCAGATATCCCAGAGTTTGCTGATCTTATCAAAGGAACAGATTTTTCAACTGCCCTAAATATTTGAGCAGAGAGATGTTGCTTTGGACCTAGAGTATTACCGAACCAAGCGTCGTTAGTAATGTTAATAATTATTTGAGAATCAATTTTGTGAAACGTCTGAAATATAGCTTCATAACAAATTGATGGCTCAAAAATAATTTTTTTATTTTTTAATTTTATTTCCAATATGCCCGAACCTCTACCTACACTAAAGTCAGTTGAGCCTGGNGTTATTTTNAGAAAATCAACAAAATTCCTTAATGGAACAAATTCTCCAAAAGGTACCAACTTTTTTTTGTCATAATGCACTATTTTACTTCCCTCTAAAACATAGAGAGAATTAAAAATTTTNACCTCGTCATTTTCCAAAACCCTTCTTAACGCACCAGTAACAAGTGTTATATTAGAAGGTATTTTTTTTTTTAAATAATTCAAAAATTCTAATTCTTCATTCAAGTATAATGTCAATGCTGCTTCTGGCCATATGACTATTTTAGGTATGTTTACATCGTTATCCTTTAATGAAAGATTAATTAATTTTTCAATATTTTTTTCAAAAAAGAGTCTGTTCCATTTTTCACTTTGAGGAATATTTGGTTGAACAACTCTTACAGAAAGCTCATCATTCTTTATTTTTTTTTTATCTTGATTTATAAAGTTAAAACTAAGGAATATAACTGGGAAGAAAAAAAAAATTAAACAAGATGTTTTAAACCTTTTTTCAATTAGCAAGTTTGAAATTAATACAAACCAAATTATTGTTAAAAAAGACAACCCAAAGAACCCAAAAAATTTTGTAATCTGAATAAATTCACTATTAAATGCCCAAAAATGCCCTGTCAAATTTAATGGAAGGCCCCCAAACAATTTAGATCTTAATATTTCAGAAGAAAAAAAAAAAATACTAACTATTAAAGACTTCAAAAAAATTCTTCTTTTAAGTAACTGAAAATTTTTCGCAAAAAAAATGATTAGGTTTACTGGGATTATAAAAAAAAGTCCCATCAGTATTGGAAAAACCAATGCTCCCAAAGGTACTAAATAAAAATGTTTTTCGTAAATTAAAAACGGATTAATCATCCAATGCATAGAACCAAGGAAAAAGCCAAATCCTAAAGTCCAGCTGCAAAGCGACCCCTCTAAATACGATTCCATTTTATAGATTTTTTTTAAAAATAAAAAATAAATAAGGATTGTTATTGGCAAAAGAAAAATAAAGGACTGAGAGATTCCTAGTATTAAGCCAAGTGATAAAAAATTAAAAAATATTTTGGTTTTCATTATTTTAATGTAACTAAAACTCTTTTTATTCTTCTTGTATCTGCCTCAATAATTGTAAATTCAATTTTTTTTTTATAACTTATTACTTCCCCTCTTCCTGGAATCCTTCCCAAAAGAAAAAATATAAAACCACCTAAAGTATCAATCTCATTCTTTTCATCGAGATTTAATTTTACGTTTAGTCTTTCTTCAAATTCCTTCAAAAGAATTCTTGCCGAAATTTCAAAACTCTTTCTTGAAATTTTTTTTATTTCATCAACTTCTTCAAAGTCGTGTTCATCTTTTATTTCACCAACAATTTCTTCAACTAAGTCTTCTATAGTTACTATTCCATTTGTCCCGCCGAACTCATCAACAACAATTGACATGTGGATTTGCTCAGACCTCATCTTGAGCAAAAGATCTAGAACTTTCATTGATGGTGAAGAAAATAAAATTTTTCTAATCATCTTTTTTGAAATTTTAGTATTTTTTTTGTTATTTGCTTTATTTATTTTTTCAAACAAATCTCTGATATGTATCATTCCTAGTATCTTATCAAGATTACCATCAAAAACTGGAATTCTAGAGTGTTTTGTTCTATCAATAAAACTAACAAGGTCAGTGTATGTTGTATCAACGGAAACTGCATCAATATCAGCCCTTGGAATCATAACATCTTCTATACACTTGTTATTAAGATTAATTACATTCTTAAAAATATTTTTTGTTCCATCATCAATTTTATCATGACCATTAGCATTATCTTCAATAAGATCCTCTAAAACGTCCTTAATATTTTCCCTTTCATTAATTTTCAAAAGAGATTTAATTTTATTAGAAATATTTTTGAGCATTTATTTATATGGTGAGGAGATAGACATTTTTGATAGAATGGTAATTTCTTTTTTTTTCATAATCTCAAAGTTTTTTTTGGTATCATGATTATATCCTAATAGATGAAGTAAACTATGAATAATCATATGTGACAAATGATTATAAAATTGCTTTCCTTGGTCAAGAGATTCTTCATAAATTTTTTCTAAAGAAATAACTATATCACCTAAAATTGTAAGTGAAGATTTTCCTACAGGCCTTATTTCATTTTGGGGAAATGACAATACATTTGTAGTTTTATTTTTTTTTCTATACTTAAAATTAATTTTTTTCATATTTATGTCATTTGTAACGAAGATTGAAAGATAATATTTTTTTTTAAATTGCATTTCTTCAATACCAACATCTATTGATGTTCTAATCAACTTTGTAACCTCAGTTTTTTTAAACTTTGAGATATCATCGAAAAATAAGTCAATCATTTTTTTTTACTGATTTCAAAAAGTACTCTTTACCAACCCCTTCTGCTTTTTCAAATTTTTCATAGTTTTTTACAATTTTTGATACAAGTGGGTTTCTAACAACATCTTTATTACCAAACTCAATAAAACCGATATCCTCAATATCACCTAAAATTTTAATTGATTCCCTTAGACCAGATTTAGTTCCTGACGGTAAATCTACTTGAGATAAGTCTCCATTAATAATCATTTTTGAATTTTCTCCTAATCTAGTCATGAACATTTTCATTTGAACAGATGTGGTATTTTGTGCTTCATCCAAAATGATAAATGCATTCGATAAGGTTCTTCCTCTCATAAATGCTAAAGGCGCAATTTCTATAAAACCAGTCTCAATTTTTTTCATAACTTCAGAGAATGACAACATATCGTTTAAAGCATCATAAATAGGCCGCAAATATGGGTCAATTTTTTCTTTCAAATCACCAGGTAAAAAACCTAGTCTCTCTCCAGCCTCCACGGCAGGTCTTGTAAGAATAATTTTGTCGACTGCGCCAGATTTTAACATTGATACTGCAAAGGCAACTGCAAGATATGTTTTTCCTGTACCAGCTGGTCCACAACAAAAAACCATTTCCTTTTTCTTAACTAAATTAAAATATTCTATCTGTTTTTTTGACCTTGGTTTTATTAATCTTCTACCAGCAGTAAAACCAATTGAGTTTACATAATCTACTTCATCTTCTTTTTTTTTCATATTACTATCTTTTATAATATTGATAATTCCATTTATTTCACCGGCATTTATAAATTTATTCTTTAAAACTTCTTCATAAATTTTTTCAAGAGCAACTCCGGTTGTATTTACGCTTTTTTCTTTACCAGAAATTTTTAAAAAATTTCCTCTTGGTAATATTGAAACATTAAATTCATTTTCTAACATCTTAAGGGTTTTATCTTGGTCACCAAATATCATTGGTAAAACTAAATTATCTTCAAATGATATTATTTTTGAATAAATTTGTGGGTTGTTTTTAATTTTTTTTGTCAAATTACTTCTAATTTAAAATTTTCCCATGAAATGAGAATGAGGTCAATCTTTCAATCTTAATATTAAGTATCTTCCCAATCAAATTTTTTTTTGAATATACATGAACAGGTTGAAGATGAGGAGTTCTTCCGACATATTGATTGTCCTTTTTTCCAACATCTGTAATTAATACTTCAACTTCTTTATCCAAAAAAAAATTATTAAAATTGTTTTGATGCTTAATTAATAATTCTTGCAGGTAAGTTAATCTTTTTTTTTTTACTTCTGGATTAATTACATCTTCTTGAGTGGATGCAGGTGTGCCTGGCCTTGAAGAATAAACAAACGAATAGGAACTAGCAAATTTAACAGCGTTTACAACACTAACGGTTTGTTCAAAATCTTCTTCAGTCTCACCTGGATACCCAACTATAAAATCTGAAGAAAATGCCATTTTTGGGACTACAAGTTTAATTTTTTTTACCAAGTCTAAATATTGTTTTTTTGTATGTTTTCTATTCATTTTTTTTAGGATTTTGTCTGAACCAGATTGAATAGGAAGGTGCAAAAATGGCATCATTTTTTCATTTTTGGCATGCTCACTTATTAAATAGTTGTCTATATCGTTGGGATGGGATGTTAAATATCGTATTCTTTTCAACCTTGGTATTTTTGAGATAATATTGCAGAGATTTGCTAATTTTATTTTTTTTTCTTTATCTTCATATATTGTTGACTCGTATGAACTAACATTTTGTCCTAACAATGTAACCTCTTTAGTTCCTTTTTGAACTACATGATTTATCTCAGCATAAATATCTTCAACGGTTCTTGAAAACTCTGCACCCCTTGTATAAGGTACGACACAGAAGGAACAAAATTTATCACAACCTTCTTGTATTGAAATCATACTTGCAGTTTTATTAGTTTTTGAAAAAGTTAAGGATTGAAATTTTTCTTCACTTAAAAAATTGACATGGACTTTTTCAAAATTTTCTTTTTTTAAGAGGTTTGGGATTATTTGGATGTTTTGCGGGCCAACAACATAATCAACAGAATTATTTCTATTAATTATTTCCTTACCTTCTGCCTGAGCCACACAGCCCATGACAACTATGCTAAATTTTTTTCCTAATTTTTCCTTATTTTTTTTAAAAATTGATAGCCTACCTAAATCAGAATAAAGCTTTTCACTAGCTTTCTCTCTTATATGACATGTATTTAAAATTGCTACATCAGTCTTTTCTAGGTCTTCAGCTTTTCTAAAGCCATTAAACAATAATAAGTCATTAATTTTTTCTGAATCATAACTGTTCATTTGACAACCATAAGTTTTTATAAAAAATGATCTATGCATAAGTTAAAAATTAAATTATTTTTTGTTTATTACAAGAGCTTAAATTCATAAAGTTTAATTTTATCTACACATTCCATTTTCTTACAGTTTAAACTTACTTGCTCTGAAATTATTTTTTGGCAAATGTTTGATGCTTCTTTTCTATCTTTAAAACTATTAAATTTAATAGGTTTATGGTATGTAATATTTACCTCGCTCAGTCCTAAACCAAGGAATTTCCAGGCATGAGAAACAAGGTCCATGTTCCCAAACCACGCAAAAAAGGGTCTAAATTTTTTTTCAACTGGCATTCCGTCTATTTTACTGTAAAAAATAGAAATGGGCTGGATTTTAAAGTCCCCAAATTGTTCCAACTCCACCAAGCTAAATAATGAGCTTTTAAAAGGCAGCACCTTTGATCCGTCACTTGAAGTCCCTTCTGGAAA
>PATB01000020.1 GCA_002712255.1 Alphaproteobacteria bacterium | reverse complement strand
GTTAAAATGATGATGTCTGCTTTTTCAAATATTGAAACTGTTCATATAGCGGCATACGCACTTTTATTAGAAACAATTGGTATGCCTGATACAGAGTTCTCGGCGTTTTTAAAATACAAAGAAATGGCAGATAAGCACGATTACATGCAGCAATTCACGGTCGATTCAAATCATGAAATTGCAAAGACAGTTGCAATGTTTGGAGGATTTACTGAAGGCTTACAACTTTTTGCAAGTTTTGCTATGCTCCTAAATTTTCCAAGACACAATAAAATGAGGGGNATGGGACAAATTGTTACATGGTCGGTAAGAGACGAGTCCCTTCATTGCGAAGGAATGATAAAACTTTTTCACGAGTTTGTTAAAGAAACAAAATGTATGACTAAAAAGTTAAGGAGTGAAATTATTGAGTGTTGTGAAAAGGTTGTAGATTTAGAGGACAATTTTATTGATCTTGCTTTTGAACTTGGTCCAGTTGAGGGAATGGAACCTAATGATATAAAAAAATATATCAGATATATTGCCGACTGGAGATTAAATCAATTAAATTTAGATCCAGTTTACAATATAAAAGAGCATCCTCTTCCTTGGNTTAGAGAAATATTAAATGGTGTTGAACATGCAAATTTCTTTGAAGCAAGAGCAACAGAATATTCAAAAGTTGCTACAAAGGGAAGTTGGGAAGGCAAAAATGGAGTTTGGGCTGCTTTTGACCAAAAAATAATGAGTTTTTAGATTTGTTTAACAGACATCTAATTTTTTTCTATATATAATGACTGAGAAGGAAAAGCAAAAGANCAATCCCTTCTTTCAACAATTTCTTTTATATCTATCGCCAATTTATCTTTTATGACTAAAAATTTTTCATAATCATTTGTATTTGCAAAACATCTAACTAATATATCAATAGAGCTAGCAGCAAATTCGTTTATTTTGACAATAACTGGTGTGCCTGGAGTTACAAAAAAATCATTTTTATTATTCGTTATTTTTTTTTGTATATCACTGCAAATTAACTTAAGTTGCTTTGTAGTAGTTTTATACTCTAATCCTATGAGCCAGTTAATTCGTCTATTGGATGTTTTTGAAATATTAGTTACAGCATTTTCTGCAAACTGATTATTAGGGATGTAACAAAGAGATTTATCAAACTTTCTGATAGCGGTCGATCGAAAACCAATTTTTTCAACAACACCCTCAATAATTCCCTCTATTATTATTACATCACCTTTTTTAAATCTTTTTTCAACTAATACAAGAATGCCTGATATAAGATTTTTAAAAAGATCTTGTGCACCCAAGGCAACAGCGACCCCAAAAAGTCCTAATCCAGCAATAATTGGAGCAACTCTGATTCCCCAAATTTCTAATACTGCAGAAAAACCCAAAATGAAAAAAACTATTTTCAAAGCATTAATAATCCACTCCAAAAGGTCTTTAGTAAGAATATTTTCTATATTTTTAACTTTAAAAAATAAGGGTTGAATAAACTGAGCTATTGACCAAAAAATAATTATTGTAAATAAAGATGCATTTATTTTATCAATAAAATTTTTCATGGTTAGTGAGTCTTTCAAGAAAATAGTAGAAACAAAGAAAGCAATTGAAAAAATTAAAAAGTTTATAGGTTTGTCGATAACATTAAAAAAGTTTTCATTATTTTTTTTTTTAAAAAATAGATTCAATTTTTTTTTTAACATTTTTCTAAATATATTTTTTGCTAAAAAAATTAAGAAAAAAGAAGCGAAAAATGCTAAAAAATTTAGCAAACTTATTTCAATAAGTTTGATTCCACCAGCGTAAGCAAAAAATTCTAAGATTGAATCAGTTGAAATCATAGAGATTATGTTTTTCCCTCAGGTATTTAACAATTTCATTATATTTAAATCCCTGAGATAATAGTTTTCTAAAAATTTTATTAATTTTATCTTTGTCCATGTTTATATTAATTTCTTTTAAAAGACCACTTTTTGTTAAATATTTTTCCATAAGTTTATCTTCAATTTCAATATCTAGTTTGAGATTTTCAACTTTTAAATTAATAAGCTCTTCATCAAAAAGATTTTTTTTTAAAAAAACTTTCATTTTTTCCATTGAATAACCTTTTTTCTTGAAATTTTCAATTTTGAATTCAATCAATTTTTCTTCTTCAAAAAATCCTTTTTTTTCATAAAACACTATTACATTAATGATTTCTTTGAGATACTTAGTTTTTTGGTCTAAAGAAATTTTTTTTTGGAAAAAGTCTTTAGAGATTTTGGATTTTAATATATTCTCAAATTTTTTTTTATTAACCCAGTATCTTGAAAGATAAAAGGTACAATATTTTTCAAAATATTTTGAAATCATATATAATTATCTTGGTATAAGCGTGTTATATTTCACTATTAGTTTATGTATAAAATAAGAAATTTTAAAGGATTTAATTGGTTAGGCTTTTGGACTTTATATCAAAAAGAAGTCAGAAGGTTTTTAAACGTTTTTGCTCAGACTGTTCTTGCACCAGCAATTACAACTCTATTATTTTACATAATTTTTACAATCTCGGTTGACAGAAATTACTTAAATTCTGATACCTATCTTTTCTCTGAATTTCTAGCACCTGGCCTTATTTGCATGGCCATTATGCAAAATGCTTTTGCTAATACTTCATCATCCATTCTTATTTCAAAGGTTCAAGGAAATATTGTGGATGTTTTAATGCCTCCATTATCAGAATACGAATTAACACTGTCATATTCATTGGGAGGGGTAACCCGTGGGTTATTAGTTGGTTTGTCAGTATCAATTGTCATTTATTTAATTGTTCCATTACAAATAAATAATATTCTTATAATTTTTTATTTTGCTATCTTCTCCTCTTTGTTGTTATCACTTCTAGGAGTTTTATGCGGGGTTTGGGCAAAAAAATTTGACCATATGGCTTCGATTACTAATTTTATTATTTTACCTTTAACCTTTCTTTCAGGAACATTTTACTCCGTAGCAAAGCTTCCTGAAGATTTTAGATTTCTTGCTTTTTGGAATCCTTTTTTTTATATCATAGATGGATTTAGATTTGGTTTTATAGGTGCAGGGGATAGCAATGTAATCCTAGGAATTATAATTTTAGCTATGGCAAATCTTTTTTTTTTAATATTAACTATATATATTTTTAAAAAAGGTTTTGGTTTAAGGAACTAAGTAATGAGTATTTTAGGTGTTTATAATCCATTAGATATAGATGTTGACCATGGTGACGGAGTTTATATTTATTCATCTGACGGAACAAGATACTTGGACTTTACAAGTGGCATAGGAGTTACAAGTTTAGGTCATAGTCATCCAGCTTTACTTAGAGCCTTAAAAGTACAAGCAGAAAAAATTTGGCATTGTTCAAATTTGTTTAAGATTGCAAATCAAAAAACTGTTGCTGATAAACTTGTTAGTAATTCATTTGCNTCAAGTGTGTTTTTTTGCAACTCTGGTTCGGAAGCTACTGAGACAAGTATAAAGGCTGCAAGAAAATTTTTTTTTGAAAAAGGTTTAAAAAATAAAAATAGAATAATAACATTTGAAGGAGCATTTCACGGGAGAACTATTGCTTCCTTGTTTGCTGCTAATAACCCTATGCATACTAAAGGATTTAAACCAAAAGTAGATGGATTTGACCAAGTTCCATTTGGTGATCATAGAGCACTTGAAAACGCAATAAACGATAAAACAGCAGCTATAATGGTAGAAACTATTTTAGGTGAAGGTGGCATTAGAGTAATTCCAGTAGAGTGTTTACAAGGTTTAAGAAAACTTTGTAATGAAAAAAAAATCCTTTTGATCCTAGATGAGGTTCAGTGTGGGTTAGGAAGAACTGGAAAATTATTTGCGTTTGAATGGGCAAAAATAAAGCCAGATATAGTGCCAATTGCAAAAGGGATTGGTGGTGGTTTCCCAATTGGAGCTTGTTTAATGGAAAAAAAAGTTGCAGATGCAATGAAACCCGGCTCTCATGGCTCTACCTTCGGAGGGAATCCTCTTGGAATGGCAGTAGCCTCATCAGTTCTAGATCATATTTTAAATAAAGAATTTTTAAATAATGTTGTTGAGGTNGGAGAATATTTAAAAGATCAATTTTCAGAAAAGATTATAAAAAAATTCCCCAAACTTGTTAAAGGCATANGAGGAAAAGGCTTAATGTTGGGAATTGAGGCGGTAGAAAATAATGAAATTCTCATTAAAGAGATGATTAAACAAAAAATTTTAGTAGTCAAAGCAGGGCAAAATGTGATTAGAATGTTACCACCTTTAATTCTTGAAAAAAAACACGTTGAAGAAGCAATAAAAAAAATTGATAAAGCCTTCGAAAAAGTAAATGAAGAAAATTAGACACTTTTTAAATCTTGATGAATTATCAAAAAAGGATATTCATGAAATTGTTTCAAAGAGTCATATTTTAAAAAAAAATTATGGAAAAACCAGTTTGAAAAGAAAAAAAATACTGGCCATGATTTTTGAAAAACCTTCAACTAGAACAAGAGTTTCATTTGAGGTTGGAATGAAAAAAATAAATGGAGAAGTTGTAATTCTTGACCAAAATGACACCCAACTTGCTCGAGGTGAATCTTTGAGTGATACAATAAAGGTACTTAGCAGATATGTTGATATTATAATGTACAGGGGTTCTGATGAAAAAAAGCTTTATGAAATATCAAAATCCTCAAATGTTCCTATTATAAATGGTTTAACCAATCAAAGTCATCCATGTCAGATAATTGCAGATTTAATGACCTTGGAAGAGAACTTTAAAAATATTAACAAGATTAACCTTTGTTGGCTTGGTGATGGAAATAATGTTTGTAATTCATGGATACATGCTAGTAAGCACTATGATTTCAATTTGAATATTTCTTCTCCTAAAGGGTTTTTTCCTAAAAAAAAAGTGATAGATAAGGTAAAAAAAAATACAATAAAATTATATGAAGACCCAGAGGAAGCTATTAAAGGTGCTGATGTTTTGATAACAGATACTTGGGAGTCAATGGGTATGAAGAAAAAAAAAGCTACTTTAAAAAAATTTGAAGAATTTCAGATAAACACCAGTTTATTAAAAAAAACCAACAAAGAAACATTTGTTCTTCATTGCTTGCCTGCACATAGGGGTAACGAGATAACAAATAATGTAATTGATGGAGAGCACTCTCTAGTTTGGGACGAAGCGCAAAACAGACTTTATGCACATCAATCTATATTATTCTGGTGTCTCAAATAATTAAAATTATCTTTTCCACAATTGAGGGGATAATAAAATTAATATTGGAAATAACTCAAGCCTTCCAATTAGCATACCAATACTTAAAAAAAATTTTGAAAAAGTTGAAATTTCATAATAGTTTTTAGCTGGACCAATTACTTCGTTTAATCCAGGACCTACATTAGCTATAGCAGCAGCAGCACCTGAAAGCGCAGTCAAAGTATCCTGACCATCGAATGAAAGTATAAGTGTTAACCCTCCAAAAATTAGTAAATAAAGAAAAAAATATCCAGTTACAGAATTTAAAATTTCTTCATTTATTTCTGTAGAATTATATGTTGGTATAAATATTCCTCTAGGTTGGATTATTTTTTTTATTAGATTTGACGATGATTTAATGAGAATTTGGATTCGGAAAATTTTTAAACCACAACTTGACGACCCAGAACAACCCCCAATCAGCATAATAAATAAAAAAAGCAGAGTTGTGAAAGTTCCCCAAGTACTAAAATCATACGTACTGAATCCACTACCAGTTGCTATCGATATCACAGCAAAGGACGAAATTCTTAAAGCTTGAAGATAGTCAACTTCATAATATTTTGTTAGCCACAAAGTAACGATTAGAACAATTAAAAAAACAAATAATAAAAAAAATTGAACTTGTGAATTTTTAAATAAATCTAAAAGGTTATTTCTAAAACAATGAAAAATTAAAATAAAAGGTAACGAAGAAATTACCATAAAAGTCATTGTAACCATTTCTGTGTATAAAGAGTCAAAAAACCCTATAGACATATTTTTAGTTGAAAACCNTCCAGTTGCAATGATTGTCATCCCATGCGCTAGACTATCGAAAACATCCAGTCCACTCGAGTAAAGAAAAAAACTACATAAAATTGTTAAAGCAATATAAATTAATCCAATTGCTCCAGCAATTTTTGTAGTTCTAGGTAAAACCTTTTCTTCTTTAGCACTAAATTCAGTTTGAAAAAGTTGCATACCTCCAATTTTAAGGATTGGAAAAATGGCAATTGCTATAACAATTATTCCAATTCCTCCAAGCCACTGTAACATAGCCCGCNATAACAAAATAGATTTTGATGTACTTTCAAGATCTCTTATTACAGTAGCTCCTGTAGTAGTTAAACCTGACATTGATTCAAAAAAGGAGTTAATGAACGTTAAACTTGGACTTCCAAGATAAAATGGAAAAGCGCCAATAACTGTTAAAATCAACCAAGATAAAAGTGTTAATAAAAATGCTGATAAAATTTCAACATCTTTATTTTTATTTTTAAAAGTGAAAGAAATATTTAGCCCTGTAAATAAACAAACGATCGATATTACAAAAAAAACAACCCAATCAGATCCACTAAGGTAATAGTCATAAAGTCCTGGAATAAGCGAATATATAGAGAAAAAAACTAATAAGTTTCCTATTACGAATAAAGAAGATTTTAAATTATCCATAATTTTAGTTTAATTTTTTTTCATTATCTGGGATATCAAGAGAGAATGGAGGAATCATAACTTCAAACATCCTTCCTTTAAAATCCTGCATTTGGTAACTACCATGCATCATACCTGAACTAGTTTTAAGAGGTGTTCCACTTGTATACTCAAATTCATCGCCAGGTTGTATAATTGGTTGTTCTCCAACGACTCCCTTGCCCTTAACCTCTTTGTGGTTACCATTAGAATCAAAGATTTTCCAATGTCTACTTACCAGCTTAACCTTTTCCTTACTATTATTCTTTATTTTGACTTTATAGGCCCATAAGTAAGTATTCTCTGCAGGATCGGAATGATCTTCTAGGTATATTGGTTCAACTAATATTAAAATTTTTTTTTTAATCATTTTGTAAAAGTCTTCTTTATTGAGGAATTTATATCCTCAATTATATCATTAACTTCTTCTAATCCAACAGAAAGTCTCACCATATTTTCGTTTATTCCTAATTGTTTTTTTTCAGTATTTGATAATCTATGATGAGTTGTAGTACATGGATGAGTAATCAATGTTTTAGAATCACCTAAATTATTAGAAATATCAATTAGTTTAAGTTTATTTAAAAATTTAAAAGAAGTTTTTTTCTCCAATTTTTTTTTGGAGGTTAATTCAAAACTTATTATTGTACCCCCATCTTTCATTTGTTTTTTTGCTAATTCATATTGAGGAAAATTTTCATCAAATGGATAATAAATTTTATCTACATATTCGTTTTTCTTTAGGAATTTCAAAATTTCCTTTGTATTTTCTACTTGTTTTTTAATTCTTAAATCTAATGTCTCGAGACCTTTTAGTAATACCCAAGCATTGAATGGACTTATTGATGGTCCAGTATTTCTAATGAAAGGTTTAATTACATTTTTACAAAATTTTTCATCACTTAAAATTGTTCCTCCTAAGACCCTTCCTTGTCCGTCAATATGTTTGGTAGCTGAATACATGATAATATCAGCCCCAAACTCAAGAGGTCTTTGAAGAATTGGCGTGGCAAAAACATTGTCAACAACTACTTTAGCTCCTGACTTGTGTGCTAATTTTGAAACATTTTTGATGTCAACTATTTCAAGGCAAGGGTTTGATGGAGTCTCAAAAAAAACAATTTTAGTTTTTTTTTTCAGAGCGCTTTCCCATTGATTTATATTTGTACCGTCAACTAATTTTATCTCGATTCCAAATCTTGGTAAAATTTCTGTTATTACAAAGTGACAACTACCAAATAAAGCTCTACTAGAAACAACTCTATCTCCTTTCTTTAAATAAGACATTAGAATAGTAAATAATGCTGACATACCTGATGATGTGGCCCAACAAGCTTCTGCTCCCTCAAGTAATGCCATTCTTTTTTGAAAAGTATCTACTGTAGGGTTACCAAATCTAGAATACATGAATCTTTCTTTTTCTTCTTTAAAGCTTTTTTCAGCTTCCTCTGCTGTTTTGTAAACAAAACCGGAAGTCAAGAAAAGTGATTCACTTGTTTCTGAGAAGTTAGACCTTTGAATCCCGCCTCTAATTAAATTTGTTAAATTATTTTTATTTTTCATCTAGACTTTTTAGATTAACATTTTGTAAAATTTATTTATAGTAGTAAAGGATATGAGAGCAAAGTTTTTTTTAATTATTTTTTTTGTACAATCTTTATTTTTTTTTAATATTCCGGAGTCACGTGAACTTTCAATTAAGCAGTTGGAGGAAAGAAAAAAAGCTGACCTTGAAAGACTTAAAGAAAGAGAAAAAAGAGGAAAAAAAAAATTTTCTAAGGAAATAACAGTTTCTACTAATCTTGTTTTTTTAAGTAAAGAAAGGAAAACACCGCCAGTTTTATCTAATCTTGATCCTATTTTAGATGACGAAGGGTTTTATGGAGTAAAGTTGGCCATTGAAGATAATTTAACAACGGGTAGATTTGTAGGACACGATTATAAAGCAGAATTTCATAGAGTGCTACTTGATGAGGACCTCATGGAGGAGTATGAAAAACTAATCAATGCTGGTAATAAGTTTTTTATTGTTGATTTGAATGAAAAAGAAATAGAGTCACTTTTTGAAATCTCTAGTTCAGAAGATGTTATAGTATTCAATGTGAGGTCAAAATCAGATTTACTTCGAAACGAAAAATGTAAAAAAAATCTTTTTCATATCCCGCCGAGTTATTCAATGTTATCTGATGCTTTAACTCAATACTTGGTAAAAAAAAAATGGAAAAAATGGCTTCTGGTAACAGGACCAGATTACAATGATAAATCATATGCCAAGGCACTCAAAGATTCAGCTAAAAAATTCAATGTAAAAATAAAAAACGAAAAAATTTGGGATTTTAGCGCAGATTTGAGGAGAACAGCGGGAAAAGAAGTTCCAATTTTTACAAAAGGTGAAAAATATGATGTTTTGGTTGTTGCTGATGAGAAAGGTGAATTTGGAGAATACCTGTCATACAGAACATGGGATCCTCGACCAATCGTAGGAACTCAGGGATTAAAACCGACATCTTGGCACAGGACTCACGAACAATGGGGTGCAACTCAAATGCAGAATAGGTTTAGAAGGGAAAGTGGAAGATGGATGACAGAAGTAGACTATCATGCCTGGACAGCAGTACGTGCAATAGGTGAAGCAATAACTAGAAATAATAGTGATGATATAAATAAAATAAAAAAATATCTTTCTGGTGAAAAATTTGGTCTTGGGGCTTATAAAGGTGTTAAAGTATCGTTTAGATCATGGAATGGTCAAATGAGGCAGCCAATTCTTTTGGCAGCCCCTCGGTCAATGGTTTCAGTTTCTCCTCAGGAAGGCTATATTCATCCCCATAGTGAATTGGATACAATGGGAAAAGATCAACCTGAATCTACTTGTAAATTTTAAAAATTTAAATACATTATGATTATGTTTAAAATTATTTTAAGTTTTATTTTTGTATTTTATGCAAATGTAACTTTTTCTAACCTTGCCTATATTACAAATGAAAAAGATAACACAGTTAGTATAATCGATATAGAAAAGAAAAAGGTTATTAAAACTGTAGAAGTTGGTCAAAGACCCAGAGGTATCATAATGTCTAAAGATGGGAACTTAGTCCTTATCTGCGCTTCAGATGATGACAGAGTTGAAGTTCGAGAGGCCAAAACACTTAAATTAAAATATTATTTACCCTCAGGACCAGATCCTGAGTTATTTATTCTGTCTCCAGAAGATGATACTCTTTACATTGCAAATGAAGATGACGCTATGGTAACTGTTGTTGATATGAATGACAAAATGATAATCGATGATATTCCTGTTGGAGTTGAGCCTGAAGGAATGGGTTTAACCAACGATGGTTCTTTACTGGTAAATACCTCAGAAACTACAAATATGGCCCACTTCATTAACACCAGCAATTTAGAAATTCTTGAGAATGTTTTAGTAGATGCAAGACCGAGAGTTGCTATGTTTACCCCCAATGATAAAGAAGTTTGGGTATCAGCTGAAATAGGAGGTACAGTTAAAGTCATAAATCCTTCCACAAAAAAGGTTACTCATACAATTGGTTTTGAAATTGCTGGTGTTAATGAAGAGAGTGTTCAGCCTGTCGGAATAAGACACACAAATGATGGTAAATACACTTTTGTAGCATTAGGTCCTGCTAATAGGATTGCTGTAATTGATCAGAAAACAAAAAAAATAATTAAATATTTATTGGTTGGTCAAAGAGTTTGGCAATTGGCGTTAACCCCTGATCAAAAAACTTTACTTAGTACTAATGGAGTAAGTAACGATGTTTCTATAATTGATGTTGACAAACTTAAGGTTAAAAAATCAGTGAAGGTTGGTCGTTTTCCTTGGGGCGTTGTAATAAGTCCAGAATCCTAAATTCAAATTTATTACCATAAAGAATATGCATTCTGCTCTTGAAATAAAAAATGTGACACATAAATTTGGAGAGTTTAAAGCTTTAGACAATGTAAGCATACAAATAAGTCCAGGAGACTTTGCCGTTTTACTTGGGCTCAACGGAGCAGGAAAGACGACACTCTATTCCCTCATAACTAGGCTCTATAGCAATAATACAGGCTCAATTAAAATCCATAACTTCAATGTTAGAGAAGATTCTTCGAATGCTCTAAAAAACATTGGTGTTGTTTTTCAACAACCCACGCTAGACCTAGACTTGAGTGTTGAAGAAAACTTACATTACCATTCGTCTTTACATGGAATAAGTACAACTGACGCAAAATTAAGAATAAAAGAGGAAATAGAAAGAATAGACTTAAATGATAAACTAAAAAGCAAAGTGCGTTCTCTCTCTGGAGGTCAGAGAAGAAGGGTTGAGATTGCGAGGGCGCTTCTTCATAAACCGAAGTTACTATTACTTGACGAACCTACTGTTGGGCTGGATATAGGGTCTAGACAAATGATTCTTAAACATGTCAAGTTGCTATGTAAAAGAGGTGAGTTGGCTGTTTTATGGGCAACACATTTAATCGATGAAATAGATAAAGGGGAAAAAGTAGTTATTATACATAATGGGCAAATAATCGAATCAGGTGATGTAACTAAAATTACAAAAAAGACAAAACAAAAAAATATAAGAGAAGCATTTAATAAACTCGTAGGAATAAAGTTATGAATCTGATTATTTTTTTAAGATGTTTCAAAGGAATTGTTCTTAGAGAGGCGCTAAGATTTGTTCATCAAAAAGAACGTTTTTTTTCAGCTTTAGTTAGGCCATTGGTTTGGTTAGGAATATTTGCAGCCGGCTTTAGATCAGTTTTAGGTGTAGCAATAATTCCTCCATATGAAACTTATATTCCATATGAGGTTTACATAGCTCCAGGCCTCATCGCTATGATACAACTGTTTAATGGAATGCAAAGTTCATTATCAATGGTTTATGATAGAGAAATGGGAAGTATGAAAACCATGCTGGTTAGCCCTATTCCAAGATGGTTTTTGTTATGCTCAAAGTTGCTCGCTGGTGTCTTTGTTTCAATACTTCAAGTTTATGCATTTCTAATAATCGCATCATTATGGGATATTATCCCCCCCATTTCAGGATATATTACAATTCTCCCAGCGCTAGTGATTTCAGGACTTATGTTAGGAGCACTTGGGATGTTTTTATCATCAGCAATCAAACAACTCGAAAATTTTGCAGGTGTAATGAACTTTGTAATATTTCCCATGTTTTTCGCCTCGTCAGCTCTTTATCCATTGTGGAAGATAGAGGAAACAAGTGAGTGGCTTTATTATGTTTGTTTTTATAACCCTTTTACTTATGCTGTTGAAACAATAAGATTTTCATTATATTCTCAGATTAATGTTGAATATGGATTAGGAATTATTATTTTTACATTAATATTCTTGTTCCTATCAATTATCGGATACGATCCGGGAAGAGGTAATCTTCAAAAAAAGGGAGGAAAATAATGTTCAAAGCCTTAACTTTTTTATTAATAGTTTTTTTTAGCTCCTCCATCTTTGCAAAAGGAGACCTTGCAATAAGAGCCAAAAAATTAGAATTAAAGTTGGGATCCGATAAAAGTGACTATGATATGTCTCAGAAAGTTTTTGAGCTTGAGACTGGAAAGGCATATAGGTTAGAGATTTCGAGTATGGGATTCAAAGAATATGAGTTTGAAGCGGAAGAGTTTTTTAGAAATGTTTGGATAAGAAATATTGAGGTCGAGGGAATTGAAATTGATACATCTATTCTTAATGAAATAGAATTTGAGAGAGAGGGTGAAATTGAAATTAAATTTGTTCCAATCAGGCCTGGAAATTATGATTTTGAAATTGAAGGTTTGAAAAGTAAAGGTATGTTTGGCGAATTTATTGTTAAATAATTAGGTAAGGAGAATATTATGCTATCAAAAATGCACTTGTTAATAATTTTAAATTTTGTTTTTTTTTCGTTTTTTGTTCAAGCAGCACCACCCGAAAAGCCACCCAAAAAATGGCCTTGTGATCAAGTTTATAATCCTAAGCTGAATATTAGTTCAATTTGGCAAGGCCCCTCAATAGATAAAGCTTTAAAAGATTGGTGGAAAGATGATGATGTAATAGAATATGTAAACCAATTAGCAAACCCTGTCTTAAAGGAAGATGAAGGCGTACTTATAATTGAGGATTTTGCAAAGAAGTACACTTATTTCGGTTTAATAAAAAAGGCTGAGCAAAAAGAAAAACTTACTTTTTTATTTGCTGGCTTATATCAAAAAGCTAAGGACAGAAGAAACAGACAATATGAGGGTATAATTAAGTTTGTTGACAGGCAAGAGTCTCTGAGAAAAGCAATTGGCAGTGCTTCAAAACAATTAAGAAAGTTGAGAAAAGAAAAAGTTGATCAAAAAGATAAAAAATTTATTGATGCTAATTCACAATTAGAATGGAATACAAGGGTGTTTGATCAAAGAACTAGACTTACAGAGTATATTTGTGAGGAACCTGTTTTTAATACTCAAAGATTAGGATACCAGTCAAGAAAAATTATGACCTATTTAAAATAATTTAGATTTATTCTAATTATGAACGTTAAATGAATAATTAAATCAGGATTTTTTAATTTTCAATTACTATATATATTATGCACTCACTTTTGGTGAGTATAATCCAAACTATAACAAGGAGTAAATTATGGCTTGGACTAAACCAATGATTTCAGAGATCTCTGTAGGTCTTGAAATCAATTCATACGCTTGCGCTGAGAAGTAATTTTTAGCATAAGCAAAAAGCCCCTTAAGTCTAATTAGCCTTAAGGGGCTAGTTCAGCTTATGCTAAGATTACTTCTCAGCGCAAGCGTATGAATTGATTTCTAGACCTACAGAGATCTCAGAAATCATTGGTTTAGTCCAAGCCATAATTTACTCCTTTTATAGTTTGGAAACTCACATAATTGTGAGTTAATACATATATACAAATGAAAAATTAAGGCACAATGATCTAAATATTCATATTAAATTCATTTTTTTGAATGGATCTAAAATGCAAAACTATTTGATATAATCAAAAATTTTACGGGCCTGGTAACCTAATCTTTGAGTATTGAACACAGGTTCCTCGCAAATATACTCTGTTAATCGAGTTCTTTGATCGAAGACTCTTGTGTTCCACTCTAACTGTGAACTAGCTTCAATAAATTTTGGGTTTTTTAGATCAATTTTTT